>CAKUNS010000003.1 GCA_934668515.1 uncultured Eggerthellaceae bacterium | reverse complement strand
GGGAGGATAGGGAGCCTCGCTCGCGCAGGGCGCTTCCCAGCGCCATGAGGGCCGCCTTCGGGCGGCCCCTTCTCTTTCGCCCCGGGGGACCGGGGCCTTTTCTTTTGCGGCGGGGGGCAAGAGCAAGCTCCAATACCTGGCACGTTGTTTGTAAAGCAACTGTAAGACCAGGTCATAGGCTCGTCAGCGTCTTGCAATCAGACGACTGGCCTTAAAGGCTGCTTGTAATATTCCTTTTCGAAGATGCATTGATTTTCGTTCAGGCATCAACGTAATCTCGAAAGGGGAAATTGATCATGCAGGTCAAAAATATGAGCCGTCGTAATTTCATTGGTGCAGCCGCTGCGTCTATGATGGGTATCGCCGCTGTGAGCCTTGCGGGCTGCGGCAATAACGGTGGCGGCTCTGTTGCTGCGGGTAGTGCTTCTGCTTCCGCTGGCTCTTCCAAAGCGCTTTCTGGCACCATTACCGCTGTTGGCTCCACTGCCTTGCAGCCGTTGTGCGAGGCTGCAGCCGAGCAGTTCATGGAGAAGAACTCCGGTGTTCAGATCACTGTCCAGGGCGGTGGCTCCGGTCAGGGCATCACGCAGATCACTCAGGGTGCCGTTCAGATCGGCAACTCCGATGTCTTTGCTGAGGAAAAGGTCAAGGACGCAGCTGGCCTCAAGAAGATCACCGATAACAAAGTTTGCATTGTCGGCATGGGCCCGATCGTCAACAAGGACGTTACCGTCGACGATTTGACCATCGAACAATTGAAGCAGATCTTCACCGGTAAAGTTACCAACTGGAGCCAGGTCGGTGGCGCAAATGCAGAAATCACCGTTATCAACCGCGCCTCTGGTTCCGGTACCCGCGCTACCTTTGAAGCTGCTGTTCTTGGCGATACGAAGGTTCCTGATTCGTTCAAGCCTCAAGAGCAGGATTCTTCGGGTACCGCTGCTAAGATGGTCGCAAGCACTCCCGGCGCAATCTCCTACGTCGCATTCTCTTACTACGATGACACGTTCAAGGCTTTGAAGGTTGGCGGCGTTGCTCCCGAAACCAAGAACGTCGAGGATAACTCTTGGACCATTTGGGCTTACGAGCACATGTACACCGCCGCTGATCCCGATGAGGCTACAAAGGCATTCATTGAATACATGATGAGCGACGAAGTTCAGCGTGGCTTGGTTGAGGAGCAGGGCTACATCTCTGTTTCCGGCATGAAGGTCGAGAAGGACGCGTCCGGTAAGGTGTCGAACAAATAATGAGCTTTCGTACTCCTAAGGCACGAATCGAGCTTCGGGGCAAAACGGTCACGGGCGCATGCATTGCGTTCGTGGCCTTGCTTGTTATCGTGCTGGTTTTCATGGTTGCCCAGCGAGGTTTCGCAACTTTCACGGTTGACGGCGTGAGTCTAGGCTCTTTCTTGACGGGGACGACCTGGAACCCTCATCAGCCTGACGCTACTGGCATGCCCACCGTCGGTGCTCTTCCCATGATCTCAGGTTCCTTTGCGGTTATGCTTCTGTCGACGCTGTTTGCTTTGCCAATCGCCATAGGCTCAGCGATTTTCGTCGTCGAGATAGCTCCTGGATTTGGTCGTAAGGTCTTCCAGCCGCTCATTGAGCTGCTTGTGGGAATCCCCTCAGTCGTATACGGCTTGATCGGCTTGACCATTATCGTTGCTTGGGTGCGCGGCGCTGCCGCTTCGCTTGGTCAAACCATCACCGGTTTCGGCGTGTTCTCAAGCGCGATCGTCCTGGCCATCATGATCCTTCCGACCATCACCTCGCTTTCCATTGATGCGCTTGCGGCCGTTCCGCGCGAGTATCGCGAAGGCTCCTACGCGCTTGGTTGCACGAGGTGGCAGACGATTTGGAACGTCGTGCTTCGAAGCGCGGCCCCTTCTCTTATGACGGCGGTCATCCTTGGTATGACGCGCGCGTTCGGTGAGGCGCTTGCGGTGCAGATGGTCATTGGCAATGCGGCCCAGATGCCAACGAGCTTGTTCACGCCGGCGTCTACGTTGACCTCGGTTCTGACCATGGGAATGGGCAACGAGGCTATGGGCACCGTCTACAACGACGTTCTTTGGTCCCTGGCACTTCTGCTGATGCTGATGTCGCTGGTCTTCATCTTGGTGATTCATCTTATCGGCAACAAGGGGGCGCATAAGAATGGCTAGCGCGGGAATGGAAGCGCACGTTAAGCGCATCAACGGGCAAGATAAAATCGCCACAGTCATCTTGACGGCCATCGTCGGTCTGGTCATTGCCATGCTGGCTGCCATCGTCCTCTATATCTTGGTGTCGGGTGCGGGAAAGCTGTTTGACATCTCGTTTTTGACGGGCAAGCCGCAGCAGTTCAGAGCGGGTGGCGGTATCGGCCCCGAACTGTTTAACAGCTTCTACCTGTTGTTTTTAACGTTGCTGATCAGCGTGCCGATTTCGCTTGGCGCAGCGATCTTCCTTTCGCAGTACGCGCCCGACAACTGGATGACTGCGGCGGCGAAGACGGCAATCGAGACGCTTTCGAGCCTTCCGTCGATCGTCGTCGGCTTGTTCGGCTTCTTGTTCTTCGTTCTGTACATGGGTTGGGGATTCTCGATCATCGCCGGTGCAGTGGCGCTGACCATGTTCAACATTCCTATTCTTGTTCGCGTTATCCAGCAGGCGCTTGAAGACGTTCCTCGCAGTCAGCGCGACGCCGCACTTGCCATGGGCTTGACTCGTTGGGAGGCGACAATTCATGTGCTCCTGCCTGCAGCCATGCCTGCCATTGTGACGGGAATCGTTTTGTCGGCGGGTCGTGTGTTCGGCGAAGCGGCGGCATTGATCTTCACCGCGGGGCAGAGCGCTCCGGTTTTGGACTTCATGTGCTTCGACTTTTCGAGCCCATCATGCCCTTGGAACGTTTTCCGTCCCGCTGAAACCTTGGCTGTGCATATTTGGAAGATCAACAGTGAAGGCGTCGTACCCGATTTGGACGCCGTATCGAACGGTACGGCGGCAGTACTGATGGTGTGCATTCTTGGTTTCAACGTGATCGCGCGTTTTGTTGGAAAGGCGTTGGAAAAGAGGTTGACCAGCGAATGAGCAATAAGGAAAAGCAACAGGCACTGGTTTCGACCGCCGCGTTGACGGTGACGTACGGAACGCACGAGGCGCTTCATGAAACGGCTTTGGCGTTCGCGGAAGGCGAGGTGACGGCGCTGATCGGGCCTTCGGGTTGCGGCAAGTCGACGTTTTTGCGTTGTTTGAACCTGATGAACCGCGAAATTCCTTCATG
This sequence comes from uncultured Eggerthellaceae bacterium, assembly GCA_934668515.1. Taxonomy (GTDB): domain Bacteria; phylum Actinomycetota; class Coriobacteriia; order Coriobacteriales; family Eggerthellaceae; genus UMGS1502. The sequence continues at coordinate 89,585 of CAKUNS010000003.1, read as the reverse complement.
CAAGGTTGGCGGCGAGATCGATTACCACGGACGCAACATCAACACGCCGCATGAGAATCTTTTCGAGCTGCGTAAGTCCATAGGCATGGTGTTTCAGCAGCCGACTCCGTTTCGCAAGTCGATTCGTGACAACATTCTTTTTGCACCTAAGCGTCATGGCTTGGTGGCAGGCAAGGAAGCTGCGGATGAGTTGGTCGAGGGGTCTCTTCGTGCGGCGGCACTTTGGGACGAGGTGAAGGACAAACTGGATAAAAGCGCCTATGCGCTTTCGGGCGGCCAGCAGCAGCGTCTATGCATCGCGCGCACGCTAGCCATGCATCCGGACGTCGTTTTGTTCGACGAGCCGTGCAGTGCCCTCGATCCGATTTCGACGTTCGCGATAGAAGAGACCATTCGCGATATTGCCTCAACGGGGATTTGCTCGATCATCGTGACCCATAACATGGAGCAAGCGACGCGCGTTTCAGATAGGACGGCGTATTTCTACCTGGGCGACATGGTTGAGGCTGGCCCGACCAAGGAGATCTTTGGGTCGCCGAAGGATTCCCGTTTGCAGGACTACTTAAGCGGAAGGTTCGGGTGATCGAAATGTTGTTAGAAGAAATCGCCGCAATGGAGCGGGAGCTTTCGGATGCGTCGTCGATCATATCGCTTGAGCATTTCAACTTGTGGTACGACGATTTTCAGGCGCTGAAAGACATCTCGTTGGAGATCCCGCGCAACAAAGTCACTGCGTTCATCGGCCCGTCGGGCTGCGGTAAGTCGATGTTGTTGCGGACGTTCAACCGCATGTGCGACTTTGTTCCCAGCGTGAAAACCGAGGGAACGCTGCTTATGGGCGGGAGAAACATTTTCTCGATGGATAGCAACGAGCTGCGTGTTTTGGTGGGGATGGTGTTTCAGCATCCCAATCCGTTTCCTATGAGCATCCGCGACAACATTTTGTACGGCCCGAGGCGTACGGGCAGGCTTTCCCGCGCCGATGCCGACGAGATCGTCGAACGCAGTTTACGAGACGCCGGTTTATGGGACGAGGTTAAAGACAAGCTGGGGCAAAGCGGACAGGGGATTTCGGGTGGTCAGCAGCAGCGTCTGTGCATTGCAAGGGCGCTTGCCGTGAACCCGCGGGTTCTGCTGATGGATGAACCCACCAGTGCTCTTGACCCGATTTCGACCGGGCTTGTCGAAGAGCTGATGATGAGTCTAGCGGGCGACCATACTGTCGTTGTCGTTACGCACAACATGCAGCAGGCGGCTCGCGTTGCGGATAAAACCGCATTTTTCTACTTGGGTGAGCTTATCGAGGAAGGCCCGACGAAGCGTCTATTCGCAGACCCGCGGGAGAAACGCACTAACGATTACCTTACGGGAAGGTTCAGCTGATGCAGACTCGTACTGTTTATACGAAACAACTTGAAAGCCTCGATTCGCTTTTGTCGGATCTTGCAAGCAAGACGGCGCTCGATATCCGCAAGACCGCACGCGGTTTGGCGGGAGACAAAGCTTGTGCTCAGGAGATCTGTGAAGACGACGCCGTCGTTTCGCGTATGCGCTCGGACATCGAAGGACTTTGCCTTGACATCATGCTGATGCAACAGCCCCTGATCGGAGCTGATCTTCGTTTTGTATCCGGGTCGTTCCGCGTGGTGAGTGATTTGCGTCATATCGCCGAGAAGGCGGCCTCTATCGCCAAGCTGGCCCAGCGCATTCCCGCTGAAACGTATTCGTCGCTTATTGTTCAGTTCGACGAGGCTTCGGCTCGTGTTGCGGACATGGTTGATGCCGCCTATCTGTCCTTCAAGCAGTCGAACGAAGCGGCTGCGGAAAAGGTGTTCTTGATGGACGACGCCGTCGACGAGTTGTACCGCCAAGTGTCCCAGGCGGTTGTCGAGCTGATCAGGAATGGCGATGCGGACGCCGAGTACCTGCCCGAGGTTTTGATGATCGCGAAATACTACGAGCGCATGGGTGACGACGCCCAGCGCGTTGCTGCTTGGACGGTGTTCCGGGTTACCGGTGAGCATCGCGTTGCGGGCGGTCATAGGGTAAACTCGCTTGGAGAGTAGCGGCCGAATCGGTCTTCGGCTGCACGGAAGGTGATACCGTTGGTCTACCTGGTCGAAGACGACGAGAACATTCGCAATCTGGCGATTTACGCGCTGCGCCACGCAGGGATCCACTCCGAGGGGGCGGCGAACAACGTCGAGTTCAGGGAGCTTTGTTCGAAGAAGCTTCCCGATGTGGTCGTGCTTGACGTCATGCTTCCTGGAACGGACGGCGTCGAGATCTTGCGTCGCATTAGGCGCACCCCAGGGCTTTCGCGCGTTCCGGTGATGATGGCGACGGCGAAGAACGCGGAGCTCGATATCGTTTCAGCGCTCGATGCGGGTGCGGACGAATACATCGCGAAGCCTTACGGCATGATGGAGCTGGTCAGTCGTGTGAGGGCGCTGCTTCGTCGCGTTGGCGACTGGTCGACGCCCGCCGATAACGAGAGTGCGTTGGTTGTCGGTCCGATTAGCGTGATCCTATCAAACAGGTTTGCTTCATGCGAGGGCAAGGAGCTCGAGCTGACCATGCGCGAGTTCGATTTGCTTGCGTATCTGATGCAGAACGCCGGCGAGGTTTTCTCGCGCGATGCGTTGCTGAAAAACGTGTGGGGTTGGGATTTCAGCGGCGGAAGCCGTACTGTGGACATGCATGTTCTGACATTAAGGCAGAAACTTGGCAACCACGCCGATATGATCGAAACGGTTCGAGGAGTGGGATATCGCTTGGTCAAAGATGCAGGCGAACATCCCAAGAGGGATTAAGGGAACGGGTTCAGCAGATGATCTATTACGTTGAAGACGATGGGAACATTCGCGATCTCGCGATTTACGCATTGAAGCAGGCAGGGTTCGAGGCAGTTGGATTTGCCGACGCCCCCGAGTTCTTTGCTGCTTGCAGGCGACGCGTGCCCGAGCTCGTGCTTCTCGACATTATGCTGCCGGGCGTCGACGGGCTTGAGATCCTTCGCATCGTTCGCGACAACCCGGCTATGAAACATGTTCCTGTCATGATGCTTACTGCCAAAGGTACTGAATTTGACAAGGTGACGGGCCTTGATGCTGGCGCGGACGACTATCTGGCCAAGCCTTTCGGCATGATGGAGCTGGTCAGTCGTGTGAATGCCCTGCTGCGTCGCGCCCAGGCTCCGGCGACGGCTACCGACGACAATTATGCGGTGGGCCCAATCGAGCTTCGCTCTTCCTCGCACACGGTCACCGCTGGCGGCAAGCCCGTCACGCTCACCCTGAAGGAGTTCGATCTGCTTCGTGCCCTGATGCGCCATGCGAACAGGGTCCTTACGCGCAGTATGCTCCTGGAGGAAGTGTGGGATACGTCGTTTGCGGGTGAAACGCGCACGGTCGACGTTCATATTCAGACACTTCGTCAGAAGCTGGCCGCAGCCTGCGAGGGGTCGGATGCGTGCATTCAAACCGTTCGCGGGGTAGGGTACTGCATCAAAGAGCAAGAATAGGGGGCGGAGGCGTTATTTGAACCCGCGGATCGACAGCATGCATAGCCTTTCGGGGCGCATTTTCAGGAACGTCCTCGTATTCACGCTGGCTGTTGTGTTGGCGTTTGCCGTCGCCTTGACCAGCATCTTCTTCTTCATGTACGAACGTGATGCTGAAAGCAACTTGGTTGCCTCGGCCGAGCGTGCTGCCAGCATCTTGGAGGATGTTCCCACACAAGATGCCGCCACGATGCTGTCCGAGCAGTTCGAAGGTGCGATGCGCTTCACGCTGATCAGCAAGAACGGCTTGGTTCTGTACGACAACGAGGCCGATGCGTCGAAGATGGACAACCATGCGAATCGTCCCGAGGTTGAAGAGGCCGCGAAAAGCGGCGAATCCGAGACCGTCCGCTACTCGGCGACCTTGGGGACCGATACTGTTTACGCGGCTCGACAACTTAGCGACGGGCGCATCATCCGCCTTTCCGAGACGCGCCACTCCCTTGTCGCGTTCCTTGGTGCGATGGTGCTTCCCGCGATCGCTCTGCTTGTGGTGGTGGCCGGCTTGGTGTTCCTTCTTTCGCGTCGTTTGACAAGTCGTATCATGAGCCCAATCAATGCGCTTGATGTCTCCAACCCGCTCGATAACGAGATCTACGACGAGATGGAGCCGCTTCTGCGCCGGATCGATTTCCAGCAGGCGCTCCTTCGTCAGCAGAACACCGAGCTTGCTAAGGCCGAGAGCATGCGTCGCGACTTCTCCAGCAATGTCAGCCACGAGATGAAGACGCCCCTTCAGGTTATCAGCGGCTACGCCGAGTTGATGAAAGGCGGCGTGGTTCCCTATGAGGATTGCCAGAAGTTCGGCGGTCTGATCTACGATGAGGCGCAGGCTATGCGCGGTTTGATCGACGATGTTCTTACGCTGTCGAAGCTTGACGAAAGCGCCTTCGACAACGAGGGCGTGCCCATCGATCTGGGCGGGGTGGCGAAGTCCATGGCCGCGCGACTGCAAAGTTTCGCCGAGGAGCGCGAGGTTGACGTTGTTGTGAAAGGTCCGGGAGCCTATATTTCGGGCAACGGATCGCTTGCTGACGAAATGACGTACAACCTGATTGAGAACGGCATCCGGTATAACCACAAGGGCGGTAAGGTGACGGTTGAGGTTGACGAGACCGTCGGCGCTGATGGGAAGATGATGGCGCGCATGCGCGTCTCCGATACCGGTATGGGAATCCCCTCCGACATGCGCGACAAGGTGTTTGAGCGCTTCTTCCGCGTTGATAAAAGCCGTTCGAAGGAAACGGGTGGCACGGGTTTGGGCCTCGCCATCGTCAAGCATGCGGTCATGTATCACGGCGGCATCATCAAGGTGGACAGCGCCGAAGGGAAGGGCACCACGTTCACACTGCTTATCCCTGCGCTTGAGGGGTAGGCCGGTCGATGCGACTGTTTATTTCGTGGCAAAACCCCTGCGATCATCTGGGGTCATGCGTGCGTCTGTATACTGAATGGGACCAATACGAACAAGGGACGCTGTTTGCCAAAGGCGAGGGGCTTTTGGCAAGGAGCTTTCTGCATTCTCGGAGGGATCCCACATGACTGATATTTCCACCGAAATCGCCAAGGCCGGCAAAGCCGCCTTGCTGAACGACGATATCCTGAACCATCTTCTCGATGAGCTGAACGGCGATTCCCGTCGCAACCGTCAGAACGCCGCCGCGGCGCTGAACGTCGTTGCCAAGGAAGATCCCGAGCGCGTTGCGAAGAACGCCGACGATTTCGTTGACGCCCTCGATCGTGATGAGGCCCGTACGCGTTGGGAATCGCTCGAGGTGCTTACCCGCATTGTTCCGGTGAATTCGCGCGTGTGCGACAAGGCCGTTGACGGCGCCGAGTCGTCGCTTTTCGACGAGGACAGCGGCCCGGTCCGCTTGGCTGCGATGCGTTTCCTGTGCAAGCTTGGCGGAACCACCGAGAAGCGCTCCGAGAGGGTTTGGCCCCTTATCGACGAGGGCATCCAGTGCTATCACGGCGACATCGAGTTCGATGACATGCTCACGGCTCTTACCGAGTTCTCCACGGGTGCCTTGGCTCCCGAAGTCAAGAAGGCGTTCGCCGATCGCATGCGTTTCGACGCCGAGCATGGCAGGGGATCGCTTCGTCATCGTGCGCAGGCAATCGTAGAAAATCTGGAAGCCTAGTTTCCAAGCAGTTAAGCGCAGGTTTCATGCCTGCGCTTTTTTCTTTTGGGGTGTAACCTCTCGGTACGACCGAAACTAGGAGGCTCCCATGACCGAAGAACGCCAGTACAGCGCCAAATCGCTGATTGTCGGTCCGCAAACCTACCGTTATTATCCCGTTTCGCAGGTGGAGGGTTCGAAGAGCCTCCCGTACTCGCTTACGGTTCTGCTTGAGAACGTGCTTCGTTGTGCGCGATCCGCCGAAGAGGCGCGCGTTCTTGCCGATCGCGTTGTTTCGGCTGGCTTGTCAGGCCAGGTGGGCAGTGAGGTTGAGTTCTCGCCGTCCCGCGTTTTGTTCCAGGACTTCACGGGTGTTCCCGTGTTCGTCGATTTCGCGGTCATGCGCGAGGCATGCGCTGATTTAGGCGGCGACCCTGCCAGGATCAACCCGCAAATTCCATGCGATTTAGTCATCGATCATTCCGTCATCGCCGACAAGTTCGGCTGCGCGTCGGCCCTGTCTGACAACATGGCGCTTGAATTCCAGCGCAACAACGAGCGCTACAGCTTCCTGAAGTGGGCGCAGCGCTCTTTCGAGAACGTGCGCATCGTGCCGCCCGGAGTTGGCATCTGCCATCAGTTGAACATCGAGAAGTTCGCAAAGGTCGCCATGGTCCGTAACGCGGACGGTGCGGTTGTCGATGCTTCCGAAGCTGCCGAATGCTCGGTAGGTGAGCAGGTTGACGGCGAATCGAACGGTCTCCCGCTTGCGTATTTCGACACGTTGGTTGGCACCGACAGCCACACGCCCACGGCAAACGGCATCGGCGTTTTGGGTTGGGGCGTCGGCGGTATCGAAGCCGAGGCTGCGGCTTTGGGCCAGCCTATCACCACGCTTGTCCCGAAGGTGATCGGCGTTCGTTTGGTAGGCGCGCTTCCCGAAGGAAGCGCCGCCATGGACGTCGCCCTTACTTTTGCGCAAACGCTTCGCGAGAAGGGCGTCGTCGGCTGTTTCGTCGAGTGCTTCGGCCCCGGCCTTTCCAGCTTGGGTGCCACGCAGCGCGCATGCATCTCGAACATGACGCCCGAATACGGAAGCACCTGCACGCTGTTCCCGGTTGACGATCAGACGCTCGATTACTTGCGCGTCACGGGGAGGAGCGCCCAGCAAATCGCATTGGTTGAGGCGTACGCTAAGGCTCAGGGAACGTGGTACGACCCCGCTGCCGACGAGCGCACGTATGCCGACGTCATCGAGATCGACCTGTCTTCCATCAAGCCGTCCGTGTCGGGTCCGTCTCGTCCTCACGACCGTTTCAACCGCGCTGCCGCAAAGGCGCGCTTCCATGCGATCTGCGCCGAGCGCGGTGTCGATCGCGACAAGGCGGTTGCCGTCGAGCTTGGCGGCGATAACTATCAGTTGAAGAGCGGCGCCATCGCTATCGCGGCGGTGACCAGCTGCACCACGGCAACCGATCCGCGTATGATGCTGGCTTGTGGCCTGATCGCGCGCAACGCAGCGCGTGCAGGGTTGAAGCCCAAGCCCTGGGTGAAGTGCGTATATGCGCCGGGCAGCCATGCCATGCAACTCCTGATCGAGCGTGCTGGGCTGTCCGACGGCCTTCAGCAACTTGGCTTCCATACGTGCGGCTTCGGCTGCATGAGCTGCATCGGCAACTCCGGCCCCGTCATCCCCGAGATGCATGAGGTTTGCGGCGACATCGAGCTGGCAAGCGTCCTTTCGGGCAATCGCAACTTCGAAGGCCGTATTTCACCCGATGTTTCCCAGAATTATTTGATGACGCCCGCGTCTGTTATCGCGTATTCCTTGGTTGGAACCATGGATGCCGATCTTGATTCGGATCCGATTGGCGAAGCTGCCGACGGATCGCCGATCTACCTGAGAGATATCTGGCCGTCCGATTCCGAGATTGAGGATCTGATGGCGCGTTTCGTTGACGACGACCTGTTCAACAAGGGGTCGGCGGGGATGTTCGACGGCGACGCGTCGTGGAACGCCCTCGATTCGGGGGAGGGAACGACGTTTAGCTGGGACGACGCGTCCACGTATGTGCGCCGCGCACCTTATTTCGACGGCATGAAGCGTGAGGTCGGTCTGCTTGATGCGATCGCCCCCGTTTCGGGTGCGCGCGTGTTGGCCAAGTTGGGCGATTTCATCACGACCGACCATATTTCTCCCGCAGGTGCCATCGCGCTTGATTCCCCGGCGGCTGATTACCTGCGTGAACGTGGCGTCGCCGAGTCCGATTTCAACACTTACGGTGCGCGTCGCGGCAACCACGAGGTCATGATGCGCGGCACGTTCGCGAATGTGAAGCTTCGCAACCTGTTGGTGCAGGATAAACAAGGCGGTTGGTCCTTCGACTTCTTGAAGGGCAGTGAGGACTCCTTGTTCGCTACGGCGATGGATTATCAGCAGGCGGGCGTTGGAAACATCGTTCTTGCGGGCAAGATGTACGGCAGCGGCTCGTCACGCGACTGGGCGGCAAAGGGTCCGGCTCTTTTGGGCGTGCGCGCGGTGATCGCAGAGAGTTTCGAGCGTATTCATCGCTCGAACCTTATCGGCATGGGAATCCTTCCTCTCCAATTCGAAGAAGGCCAGAACGCTGACGCCCTCGGTTTGGACGGCACCGAGGTGTTCGATGTTGCCCCGATCGATTTCAGCGCCGGCTTGCCCAGCCCTGCAAAGGCTTCGGTGGTGGCGCGCAAGCAGGATGGTTCGGCCGTCGGTTTCTGGGCGACGGTTCGCATCGACACCCCGACCGAAGGCGCGTATTACGCGAATGGCGGTATTTTGCAGTACGTCTTGCGGCAGCTTTTCTAAATCGCAGCACTCGCCTTCTTGTTCTTGCCCCGCATGTGCACCTTTGCTCATGCGGGGTTTTCGTTTGGTCCTATGGTTATTCAACAGGAAGCCTTCAATCGCGGCGCGACGACTGGAAGCTAAAGTCGCGTATGTTATGGTTTACGATGGATGTTTGCAATTCGAGCACTATTTGGAAGGATGCCTTATGGCTCAATCAGGATTCGAGTCCCTGCTTGACGCACTGCGTCAGTCGGGGGTCGATGTGAACGGTGTGGGCGGCTCTCAACCGCAAGAGGCCGAAGCCACCGTAGTCGACGACGCGTCGTCGACGGACAACCGCGCGGGTTCGCGCGGCGCATCGAACGGCGGCGGGCGGAAGCCCCCGCAAAACCCGCTCCATGTCGATTTCGGCGAACTCGGTGACAAGATCAGCGGCTGGACGCGCAAGACCATCATCACCGCTGCCATCATCTTCGTCCTGGTGCTCCTTGCCGCATACTGGTGGTTCCATCCGCCTATCAGCATCAACAGCGTCGACACTTGGATGTTCGTCGGCGTGTTCGTTCTGCTGCCCATCTTCCTGTTCGCAAAGGCGCGTTCGCGCACGTATGAAACGGGCAATTCAAAGACCGATCCCAATCCGGGTAAGGCGAAAAGCTTTAAGGTTCTGTCTTTCGTCCCGATTGCCGTCATCGTTCTTGGCCTGCTTGGCGCTCTGTTGTCGTTCGATTTCTTCCCCGGTAATGCCCAGAAATACGCGAATGTCCTGCAGACTGAGCAGTTGAAGTTCACCGATGACATTCAGGAAGTCGACTACTCGCAGATCCCTGTCATCGACCACGACTCCGCCGAGCTTTTGGGCAACCGTGAGATGGGATCGATCCCCGAGTACGTTTCCCAGTTCGAGATTTCCGACCTGTACAGCCAGATCAATTACCAGGGCACGCCTGTTCGCGTAAGCCCCCTTGGGTATGCCGACTTGTTCAAGTGGCTGATGAACCGCGAGAACGGCATCCCGGCATACGCGCTGGTCGACATGACCACGCAGGATGCTCAGATCGTCACTATGGACGAGGGCATGAAGTACACGGCCTCCGAGCCGCTGGCGCGCAACATTGACCGTTACGTTCAGCTGAAGTACCCGTTCTACATCTTCGACGAGAAGTCCTTCGAGATCGATGAGGACGGTCAGCCGTGGTGGATCTGCCCGGTGCGTTCGTACACCATCGGCTTGTTCGGTGGCGAAACCATCAGTCGCGTCGTTCTGTGCAACGCCGTTACGGGCGAGTGTCAGGATCTTGCCATCGATGAGGTTCCGCAGTGGGTTGATCGTGCGTATCCTGCCAGTCTGCTTATCAAGCAGTACAACTGGAGCGGTAAATACAACAACGGTTGGTTCAATTCGTGGCTTGGTCAGTCCGGCGTTTTCCAGACCACGCCCGGCACCAACGGCGAGCAGGGCTACAACTACATCGCTAAAGACGACGACGTGTGGGTGTACACCGGCGTCACGTCCGCCACATCCGATAGCTCCATCATCGGTTTCGTGCTGATCAACCAGCGTACCGCCGAGTCGCATTACTACTCGATCTCGGGTGCAACCGAGGATTCGGCGATGCAGTCGGCAGAGGGCCAGGTTCAGAACCTGCGCTATACCGCCACGTTCCCGATTCTCATCAACGTTGCCAACCAGCCTACGTACTTCATGGCGTTGAAGGATGCAGCTGGTTTGGTCAAACAGTTCGCCATGATCGATATCCAGCGTTATCAGAACGTTGCCGTTGGCGATACGGTTGCCTCGTGTCAGAAGTCCTACGAGGCGCTGCTTGCCACGAACGGCGTTTTGACCGGCGGTGATACTGCCAATATCACCGACTTGGCGTCGGCTACCGGTTCCATCAGGACCTTAGCCCAGGGCGTGATCGAGGGCAACTCGCACTTCTATGTCACCCTTGACGGTGATAAGCGCATTTACGACTTCGCGCTGCCCGGTCTGGTTGAGATTGCTGCGTATGGCGTAGGCGATACCATCAGCTTCACGTACATCGACAGCGATCCGACGTGCCCGGTCCAAAGCATCGAGGGTGCCGGCAGCTCCAAGACTTCCTCTGCAGATTCCGTCGCTGGTGGGGCAGGGGAGTCTGCGGCCGACTCTGCGGGTGCTTCTAGTGCCGCTTCGGCTGGGTCGACTGAGAAGGCTGCTGCCTAATTGCCTCACATTCGCTCGCTTTCCAAGCGCCTCGTCTTCGGACGGGGCGCTTTTCTTTTGTCGAACCTCGCTAATAGGTGAGGTTCCATTTTGAACGGGCCGAAGAGCGGCTTTCCTCTGGCGTGATTTGAGAATCTCCCCTTGCGAAGGTAGTATTTGATGTGTAATGTGAATTTATTGTGTTGGGAGCGTGTCTGAAATACGAAGGCGCTGCGTTTGCAGGAGGCGCCGCCGGGTAGGAGCGGTGGACGCGCGACCAACGTCGTTGACTTGCGGCTTAGGATGTTGCCGCAGGTCCGATGGAAGGGAGAAATATGGCAGAAACAGCTAAAAAGGAGAAAAAGGACCTATATTGGGTTCATGTCGTCATTGGCTTCGTGATCTTGATCCTCTTCTCATGGGTGCTTCCCGCACCCGATCCCATCACGCCTCTTGGTATGAAGGTCATCGGTGCCTTCTTGATGATGGTCTATACCTGGTCGACGGTCGGCACCCTGTGGCCGTCGCTTCTGGGCCTGTTCTTCGTCGGCATCTCGGGCATCGGCGGCGACGCCGGTTTCAATGGGGTGTGGATGAAAGCCGTCGGCAACTACACCGTATTGCTGGTCCTGTTCGGCATGATCTTGTTCGGCGCCGTCGACTCTGTTGGTGACACGCTGTACATCACGAAGTGGATCCTGACTCGTAAGATCTTTGCCGGTCGTCCGCTGGTGTTCATGGCCTTGTTCTATCTGTGCTGCAGCATTCTTGCTGGTTTGATCAGCCCGATCACCGGATTGATCATCTTATGGCCCATTTCGCTTCGCATTGCCGAGACCATGAACCTCACGCGTGAGGATGCAGCTTGGAAGTACTTCTTCGTCGGCATGTTCCTGACTATGACCCTTGCTCAGCCGCTGCTGCCCTTCAAGGGTGCGGCTCTGATCCCGGTTGCTGCGTATCAGACTATGACCAGCACGCAGATGCCCATCTTGGCTCACATGATGGTGGACGTCATCATGACCTTCCTGATCATGGGCATTTACCTGCTTTTGGTTAAGCTTCTGCGCGTGGACCTTTCCAAGATGAAGGCCGTCACCCCCGAGATGATCGAGAAGCAGATGCCGCTTCCTCCGATGGATCTTCGCCAGAAGGCGTTCCTGTGGATGATTCCCATTTACATCCTGGCTCTCATCCTTCCGTCCTTCCTTCCGAAGGACAACCCGGTCGTCGCCTTCATGAACACCATGGGCGTTCTGGGAACCACCGTCGCGATCTTCGTGTTCTTCCTGGTTGCCCGCTTCAACGGTGAGCCGATGCTGGACATGAAGGAAGTTGCTTACAAGCAGTTCAACTGGGGCATCTTTTTCATGATCGCTGCAGCTGTCTTCACCGCCAACCAGCTGTCGAACAGCGCCACGGGCGTTTCCGCGTTCTTGGTTCAGGTGCTTAACCCCATTCTGGGTGGTCAGTCCGAGATGGGCTTCATCGCAATCATGTTCACAGTGGCCTTGATCATCACCAACTTTGCGAACAATGCCGCAATGGCCGTCGTCCTGCTGCCGGTTGTCATCTCATTCTCGGATCAACTGGGCATTGCCGCCACGCCGGTCGCTATGGGCGTCATCATGATGGTCTTCGTCGCCATGCTGACCCCGGCCGCATCTCCCCATGCAGGCATGATGTGGGGCCGCAAGGACATCTACACCGCAGGCGATATCATGTCCATCGGTTTGCCGATGTGCATCGTTACACTGGTGATGTATATCCTCGTTGGCTACCCGCTGGCAAAAGTGCTCTGCGCGGCGTTTGGCGCCATCTAATCGGATTTACCGATTGCATCGAATGTTCTTATCCTGCAAGGGCTTTCGCTGATGAAAAGGCTTTGGGTTTTGTGCCCAAAGCCTTTTCTATTTGGGAAAACGTCGATGGGATGGAGTTTTACCGCGTGCGAAGAGGACGGCTTTTGTCATTGAAATGCCGAGTTATGAATAACTTCGACGTGCATATATCGGTTTTAACTATCGTCTAGGCTGTTGCTCATAAGCCATTCTTATAACCGACATTTCCGAAGTGCTGTAAAGTGATCTTGTTGTGTTGAGTAAGTGTCTACGGTTTGAAGAGAGTCTCTTCGTTATGTAGGGAGCGAAGGGAAGTAGGAAAGGCAGACGCTTGCCCAACGTGTTTCCTCTGCGATGCGGTTCCTTGGCATCACGGACTTGAGGAAGGGAGAAAAATGGCTGAGAAAGCTAAAAAGGAAAAGAAGGATCTATATTGGCTTCACGTTGCCATCGGCTTCGTGATCCTGATCCTGTTCTCTTGGGTGCTCCCTGCACCCAGCCCCATCACCCCGCTCGGCATGAAGGTTGTCGGTGCGTTCTTGATGATGGTTTACACTTGGTCCACGATCGGCACTCTGTGGCCGTCGCTCTTGGGTCTGTTCTTCGTCTCCATCTCTGGTGTTGGCGGCGACGGTGGCCTGAACGGCGTGTGGATGCAGGCTGTTGGTAACTACACCGTACTGCTGACCCTCTTCGCTATGATCCTGTTCGGTGCAGTGGACGAAGTCGGCGACACGCTGTACATCTGCAAGTGGCTGCTTACCCGTAAGGTCTTCGCTGGTCGTCCTTTCGTTTTCCTGGCGATCTTCTACCTGTGCTGCTTCGTTCTGTCCACCTTGGTCAGCCCGATCTCCGGCCTGATTATCATGTGGCCGATTTCGCTGCGCTTGGTTGAGACCATGGGCGTCACCCGTGACGACGCATTCTGGAAGTTCTTCTTCGTCGGCATGTTCCTCTGCATGACCCTTGGTCAGCCGTTCTTCCCCTTCATGGGCGCTCAGCTGATCCCCTGCTCTGCATTTGCTTCCATGACCGGCACCAGCATTCCGATGCTTCCCTACATGCTCGTCAACCTCATCATGACCTTCCTGGTTATGGCCGTCTTCCTGCTGCTCATCAAGTTGCTGCGCGTTGACATCTCCAAGCTGAAGGGCGTTAACCCTGAGATGATCGAAGAGCAGATGCCGCTTCCCCCGATGGATCTTCGTCAGAAGGCATTCCTCTGGATGATCCCGCTGTACCTGATCGCTCTGATCGTTCCGTCCTTCCTTCCGAAGGACAACCCGGTTGTCGCATTCCTGAACTCCCTCGGCGTTCTGGGAACCACCGTTGCGTTCTTCGTGTTCTTCCTGGTTGCCCGCTTCAACGGCAAGCCTATGCTGGACATGAAGGAAGTTGCTTACAAGCAGTTCAACTGGGGCATCTTCTTCATGATCGCCGCAGCTGTCTTCACCGCCAACCAGCTCTCCAGCCCGGCTACCGGTGTTTCCTCTTGGCTCGTTCAGGTACTCGACCCGATCCTGGGCAACCAGTCTGAGATGGGCTTCATCGCTATCATGTTCACCGTTGCTCTGCTGATCACCAACTTTGCGAACAACGCCGCAATGGCAGTCGTTCTGCTCCCGGTTGTCATTCAGTTCTCTGCCAAGCTTGGCATCGACGCTATGCCGGTTGCCATGGGCGTCATCCTCATGGTCTTCGTCGCCATGTTGACCCCGGCTGCATCCCCGCATGCAGGCATGATGTGGGGCCGCAAGGACATCTACTCGCCTGGCGAGATCATGTCCGTCGGCTTCCCGATGTGCATCATCACCCTGGTCGGCTACATTTTCATTGGCTACCCGCTGGCCAAGGTTCTGCTTGCCACCCTCGGTGCATAATCAGCCTAAGCTGATCGTGATCTGACCTACACAGATTGCTTGAAGGCCTCCCTTTGGGGAGGTCTTCTCTTTTGCTGGCTGTTATTGCGCATGTGGTGATTGCGTGCAGCGTGGTGTCTGAATCGCAGCTTGGGGCGAAATGGCAAGCGAGGTTCGCTATTATAGAAAAGCTGCATTTCGATGTAGCTTGTTAGTGGAATTGTTCCGCTACCTAAGACAGCTGGTACCGAAAGGTTCAAACGCATCGCGGCCCGCCGAGGTGGTTAGCACATTAGTTAATGTCAACCCCTGCTGTCTTGGCGATGGCGGGGGTTGTTGCTTTTCAAGGGCTTTCAACCCCACCGACCAGGTGCGGAACCGAAGTGCTTGAAAAGGAGGTGTACTACATGCCAAACGCTCAGAATCAGGCGATGATGGCAGCGGTCAAAGAGGATCTGGACGGCGTAGTTGCCGTTTGGGCCGTCGACTATCGCGGTCTCACCGTCAAGGAGACTGAAGAGCTCCGTCGTTCCGTTCGCGAGGCCGACGCTTTCATGAAGGTGTACAAGAACACCATTATGCGCATCGCCCTCAAGGATCTGGACATGGCGAACATCGACGAGGTGCTCGACGGTCCTTCTGCATTCGTGTTCTGCAAGAACGATCCTGCTGCATCTGCAAAGGCGCTCAAAGACTTCGCTAAGGATCACGAGAACCTGACGATCAAGGGCGGCATGATGGACGGCGCGTTCGTTACGGCTGCAGAGGTCGAGGCTATCGCCTCTCTGCCTTCCCGCGAGCAGCTGCTCGGTCAGATCGCCGGTGCTATCTCGGGTATCGCACGCGGCCTCGCTGTTACCGTCAGCGGTGTGTCCCGTGGTTTGGCTCAGACGATCAGCCAGGTCGCCGAGCAGAAGCCTGCTGCTTAATGCGGGTTCGCGGCGAATGCCGCAGCGACGAAACGTCGCGACATTTGAATTTAAATCAGGCCGCATAGGCCGCTTTGAAAGGAATTTGAAATGGCTCTGACCAACGAAGAGATTATCGAGGCCCTGAAGGAGAAGTCCCTGCTCGAGGCTTCTGAGCTCGTTAAGATGATCGAGGACACCTTTGGTGTTTCCGCTGCCGCTCCTGCTGCTGTTGCAGTTGCTGCTGCTCCTGCTGAGGCTGCTGAAGAGAAGACCGACTTCGACGTCGTTCTCGAGGGCTTCGGCGACAACAAGATCGCTGTCATCAAGGTCGTCCGTGAGATCACCGGCCTTGGCCTGAAGGAAGCTAAGGAGACTGTCGAGAGCGCTCCTAAGGCTATCAAGGAGGGCGCTTCCAAGGAGGAGGCCGAGGAGATCAAGGCCAAGCTCGAGGAAGCCGGCGCTGCCGTTACCTTGAAGTAATTCGGATCCATCCGATCTTCTTGCCCGCTTCGCTGCAAGGCGAGGGGTATTCAACAGCCTGGAGGCATTTGCTTCCAGGCTGTTTTTTTCTGCGATAATACGATCATGCAAGCGAATGAAAGGAGCCGACAATGGAGATCCGTTATTTCGACTCGGCGTGGAACGATATCAAGAACTCGCCTGGTTGGTTTGGCAAGCTGGCGTTGTTGGCTCTTGTTGGAATGATCCCGATATTTGGTTGGATCGTTGTTGCGGGCTACATGTACGGATGGGCGCGAAGCATTGCCTGGGGCGTGCATTCGCCCATGCCGCAGCATATTTTCGGTGAGCCCGACGACAAGCCTTATCGCCGTGGCTTCTACGCTTTGATTATCCTGCTCGTGATCGGATTGATTCCGGGCTTCGTCTCGGGATTCTCCGAGACGATTTACGATTCGGGCGTTTCGTGGGGCGCGATTTACGGCAGCTTTGTGTTCGATATTCTCGGATTTGCCCTTTCCATTGTTGCGACGATCTTCGGCTCTATCTGCTGCGTGCGCATGGCTATTTACGATCGATTGAGCGCTGGATTCCAGTTCGGTCGCGTTGTGAGCATGATCAGGCAGGATACTAAGGGCGCTGCACGCCTTTTGGGTTTGAGCGTGGTTGCCGAGATCATCGCAGGTGTGGTGATTTTCATTGCGGTCATGATCGGCTCTTTCGTGGCCTTTGCTACGTTCGGCGTTGCTTTCTTCACTGCGTCCGCCACTGGTGCGGTGACATCAACCAGTGGTGCGGCAGTGGCTTCGGGCGGTCTTATACTGTTAGTCGTGATCGGGTGCCTTGTTTTGGCGTTCGTGTCCATCATGGCCGCCCTCTTCGCGAACCTGTTGATCGTTCGTGCAACGGGCTACTGGGTCTATCAGTTCGACGTCCCCCAGTGGGGTAAGCAGGATGATCCCATGCCGTTCGAACGTGGTGTTTAGTATTTGGAATGCGCTCTTCGGCGAGGCCTGTGGTCGGTAAGCAAGACCCTTGGCGTTTAATCAAAGTAGGAAAGGCCAGCGAACTGATCGCCGGCCTTTCCTTTTTGGCGTCATGTTCTGATTGGCGTGGCGTTAACGAGATGTTTTCAGCGCGCGCATAGAGTTCAGGATGGCAAGAACCGACACGCCGACGTCTCCGAAAACGGCCAGCCACATGGTGGCGATGCCGATGAACGGAAGCGCGAGGATCATGATGACGATCTTGACACCAATGGCGAAGACGATGTTCTGCCACACGATGCGCATTGTTTTACGCGCGGTTTTGATTGCGTCGCCGATCTTGGAGGGCTTATCGTCCATAAGAACGATGTCGGCGGCTTCGATTGCCGCGTCAGAGCCCATCGCACCCATGGCAATGCCGATGTCGGCGCGCATAAGAACCGGGGCATCGTTGATGCCGTCTCCCACGAAAGCCACCTTGCCTTTGCCCGGCTCGGATGCGATAAGGCGTTCGACGTTGGTAACCTTATCTTGCGGCATGAGCTGCGCGCGATATTCATCGATGCCAAGTTCTTTTGCGACAGCTGCGGCGACTTCCTCACGATCGCCGGTGAGCATGACGGTTTTCGAGACGCCGGCGGCATGAAGCGCCTCGATTGTCGCTTTCGCATCGTCTTTGATTACGTCGGCGATCACGATATGGCCGATATAGGTTCCGTCAAGGGCAACATGGAGGATGGTTCCAACCAGCTCGCAGTCATGGAAGGAGATGCCGCTTTCTTTCATGAGCTTGTCGTTTCCAACAAGGACCTCATGCGTGTCGACCGTGGCGGCAACGCCTTTGCCCGAGCGCTCTTCGACCTTAGCGATATGGGTTTGGTCGATGGTGCCCGAGTAACTTTCTTTGACAGACAGCGCGATGGGGTGATCGGAATAGGCTTCCGCGTGCGCTGCATACGAAAGCACGAGGTCGGGATCGACACCCGCTTCGGAGTGAACGGCAACAACGTTGAAGGAGCCGTTTGTAAGCGTACCCGTCTTGTCGAAGACGACGGTGTCAACCGCCACAAGGGTTTCCAGATAGCTTGAGCCTTTCACCAGAACGCCGATGCGGCTTGCGGCGCCGATTCCGCTGAAGAACGAAAGCGGAACGGAGATGACCAGTGCGCATGGGCAGCTGACGACCAGGAAGACGAGGGCTCCCTGCACGCTTGTCGTAAGAGTTGAGCCGAAGAACGGGCTGACGACGGCGATGAGGGCGGCAAGCCCGACGACGATGGGGGTGTAGTAGCGAGCGAAGCGCGAGATGAAGTTTTCGGTGCGTGCTTTTTTCTCGCTGGCGTTTTCCACAAGCTCGAGAATGCGCTGTACGGTGGATTCGCCATATGGTTTGGTGGTGCGGACGCGAAGAACGCCGGTCATGTTCACGCAACCGGAAATAACCTCGCCGCCTTCTTCTGCCACGCGTGGCACGGATTCTCCGGTTAAGGCGCTGGTGTCGAGCTGGCTGCTTCCTTCGATCACGACGCCGTCAAGCGGCACGCGCTCACCAGGCTTCACGACGATGACATCGCCGACCTTCACTTCGCCAGGGTCGACTTGGGCAAGCTCGCCGTTATCGGATTCGACGTTCGCGTAATCAGGGGCGATGTCCATCATTTCCGAGATCGAGCGCCTGGTTCTATTGGTTGCGTAGCTTTCAAATAGCTCGCCTACCTGGTAGAACAGCATAACGGCAGCGCCTTCGGCCATGTGCGGTTCAGCTTCGGGGAACAAGACGAGTGCGAATGCGCCGATGGTGGCAATGGCCATGAGCAAGTTTTCGTCGAAAGGTTGTTTGTGGGTGATGCCATGCCAGGCTTTACTGAGAACATCGTAGCCGGCGATGAGATAGGGGACAAGAAAGGCGGCGAACTCGAACCAGAGGCCGTAGGGTAGCTGGTCGAAAATGTTAACGACGTCGTCAAGCACGATAAGGGCAAAGAAGATCGTCAGCGCTACGACGATGCGGTTGCGTTTCTTGCGCTGCTTTTTCGTAAGGCCTTGGGACATGGTGGCTCCTTAAGCGAAAAAAGGGGAAAAGACGAACGGCAAGGCGCGACGCATGGATCGCATAGGCCTTGCCGTTGAGGTTAACAAGTTGGTTAAATGTGTCGGCGTGGCTGGGTGTTCTTAAACCAGAACCTCGCAGTCGGGTTCGACATCGTTGAACACCTTCACGGATTCCTTCACGATGCTGTCGAACTTGTCATCGGCGGCGTCCAAGGTGAATTTCATTGTCATGGCGTTGATGCTGACGCTATTGACGCCATCGATCTTGCTGATCTTGTCCTGGATTTTGCCGGCGCAGTTCGCGCAGATCTCGCCGTCGAGTTTGATTGCCTTACGCATGATGATTCCTTCCGTTGGTTATTGATGGGGTTGTTGGTTGTCGCGGGTGACCGCGTGGTTCCTGAGGGGTGAGATGCTTGCGATGGGGTTCATGTGCGCTCGCCGCTATTCGCAAACGTGCGTCAAGCCTTGATCGAGCATGGTGTGGACGTGGCTGTCGGAAAGCGAGTAGACGACGTTTTTGCCGTCGCGCTGGAATTTGACAAGGCGCGATTGCTTCAAGATGCGCAACTGGTGAGAGACGGCGCTTTGGGAAGCGCCCACGGTTTCGGCGATGTCTGCAACGCAAAGTTCACTGTTCATCAGCGCGAACAGAATCTTGATGCGCGTGGTGTCAGAGAAGATCTTGAACAGATCGGCGAGATCATAGAGGATTTCCTCGTCGGGGAGCTCGCCTTCAAAATCCTCGGTTGACGTGCATGTTTTATGCTGGCAGGTCTCTGGATCGTCGTGGTCGTGCGATTCGCTCATGATCATCCTTTCACGTATCGTCATATGAACAATCGTTCATATGACGATTTCAGTATAGACCGTAGAGGAGAAGAGTCAAGCGTTTAGTCGAGACGGGGCCGATGGTATTCGCCGAATAGGCTCATGGGAAAGGCTGGGAGTTTTACGGCAACTCTCCTATTGGCTTATCATGTGGGGAAATGATCTCAATCGAAAGGCTGCTGCATGGTTTCGGAGCAAGGTTTCAAAAGTGTTTCCTCCGAGTTTGTTAAGAGGCTCTGCGAGATTTCGGGCAATGAGGGCGTGCTTGTTGATGCGCCCCTGTCTGGCTATACGACGTTTCGCATTGGCGGCCCCGCCGAGGTTTTGGTGCTTCCTTCAAGTGCGGGAGAAGTTGCGGCTGTGGTGGCGGCTTGTCGTGAATTCGGAGCTGAGTGGCGCGTGATGGGTCTTGGCAGCGACTTGCTGATCTCTGACGCGGGCTTGCCCGGGGTGACTATTAGGTTGGCTGAGAATCTCAGCAGCGTTAAGGTCGAGGGCGATGTTCTTGTCGCTGAGGCTGGTGCTTCAAATGAACAAGTCGCCCGAGCGGCGTTCGAAGCTGGCCTTGCGGGCTATGAGTTCGCAAGTGGGATTCCTGGCTCTATCGGCGGGGCTGCCATCATGGATGCTGGAGCATACGGCGGCGAGTTCAAGGACGTCGCCGTTTCCCTTTCTTGTCTGACGCGTGAGGGCGAACTGGTTGAGATCTCAGCAGAAGAGGCTGCATGGGGCTATCGCAGGAGCATGATGTCCGATGAGGGCATGGTTGTTTTGAGTGCGACGCTTCAGCTTCATTTCGACGACCCTGCAGCCATTAAAGAGCGCATGGATGACCTAGAGGCGCGCAGGCTTGAGAAACAGCCCCTTGAGCTTCCGAGCGCAGGCTCAACTTTTAAGCGTCCTGAGGGGTATTATGCGGGCAAGCTGATTCAAGACGCGGGCTTGCAGGGTTTCCGCATCGGCGGGGCGGAGGTATCTCGCAAACACGCCGGCTTCGTCGTGAACATCGGAGGCGCGACGGCCTCCGATGTCGTTAACCTCATCCATGCCGTTCAGCAGGGGGTTTTTGACGATGCTGGCGTTCGGCTTGAGCCCGAGGTTCGCATGTGGGGCTTCGACGGGCTCGAAACCGAACGCGGCGAATAGCGTCGAGAGGGTTAGCCTCGACGGCGCCTTATGGCGACGGCCGCGGTGACGATGCCGACAGCCGCAACGGTTAGAAGGCCGCCAATTGCTATTTTCAACTGATCTCCCGTTTTCGTGAGACCAGGCTTTTTGCCGGGCTCTTCAGCTTTCGGCGCTGGATAAGAGACCGATTGGGGTTTGCTGGATGCGTCCTCGTGCGACGCAATCAGCGTGTTCCCGTCTTTGACTCGTTCGAAGACCACTGCGGTTTTGCCTTCGAGTTTGGTGGAATCGACGGAGATGGCAACCTCGACCTCCCCGTTCGGCGCGTCGGGAATGAAATCCATTGAGTTGCTGCCGATCTCTTCTCGATCGGCACTTTTGCCGTCCTCTGCGACGATATGGGCCGAACCCGTTACGGAGTATTTCTTTCCGGGCGTGAGGTTTTCAAAGTGAATGACGTCGACGATGGTCGAGTTTTTTGCAATGCTGCCCTCGTGCGACGCGGTCTTTCCATCGCGCGCTAAAGTCATAATCGAGGGGACCGTCAGAGTCTGCTCCTCTGCGTTGATGTCTGCATGCGCGGCGACGAGCGTTTCGCCGTCGTAGCATTCCTCGAACATGACGATGGTTTCGCCTTTCAGTTTTGAAGGATCGATTTCGATCTTCACGTCTGCGGTTCCAGAGGCGGCGACGGCCGTGAAGCTTGCTTGGGCGCAGATCTCTGTTCCTTCTTCCGTTTTAAGGGCGCCTGCATCGGTGATCGTTCCGTCTTCGGAAATGCTGGCAAGATGCGGGGTCGCCTGCAGGGTGTAGGTTTTCCCTTCGATTAGATTTCGGTACTTCACGTTGTCGATGATGGTCGCTTTGCCAAGAACCGAGGGGACCTCGCTGCTGCCTGACTCGTTGCAGCGCGCCGTCGTAGCGATCGTGGGGAACGAGATGGATTGATCGTCGTCGGAGATGTCTGCATGCTCGGTTAGCACGATGCCATTGTCAGTCAGTTTTTCGTAGGCGACGACGGTTTCACCTGCAAGATCCGGCGCTTCGAAGCTAAAGGCGACGGGCACTGTCTCATGGCTTGATTCCGGTACGAATAGCTGAGACGAGCGGATTTCTAGGCCGTTCTTATCGACGGCGATGCCGGAATCGATGCCGTCTTTGCTTCTTACATGCAGCTCTCCTTCGATAGAGTAGGGTTTACCGGGCGCCAGGCCCTCAAAGGAGACCTCGTCAACGAGAATGATTTTGCCCTCGGCCGAAGGCGTGGTGCCTGCATTCTTGTTGCAAAGATTGGTTTTGATCGAGGGGAACCAAACGGTTTGCTTTTCGTCGGTGATGTCTGAATGCTCTGCCGTTACGTTGCCGTCGACCTCAAGCGTCTCGAAGGCGACCACAGCAGAGGTGTCGATGGCGGAGGCGTCGAAGGTGAATTCGACATTGGCGGCGCCTTCGGGAGCGGAAGCCTCGAAGGTCGTTTCGGCGGTCACTTCGTTGCCATCGGCATCGCGGATGGCTCCGGCGTCGGTTTTGTTTCCGTCGGAGTCTTCTTGCATTGCGTGTAACGTTCCTTTGATCGTGTAGGTCTTTCCAGGAGTGAGCCCGTCGTAAGCGACTTCGTCAATGAGGGTGACACTCGCGCCTTGTGCGCTGGCGTGTCCCCCATTGAGCGTTGCAAGCTCGGTTCTGATGGAAGGTCCGGGATTGTCGTCGACGGTTCCTAGGTCGAGGTTCGTCTTATCGCGCGAGACCGTGATAGTGAAAGAGACGAGAGCTTTGTCGGCATTCGCCTTGCAGGGGATCTCCTTGACGACGTATGTGTCGTAGGGGAGCGCGCCAAGTGAGTCGTCGGGTCCTACGGCGATGTCTGCACGACCTGAGAACCAGATGCCTGCGCGAGAGTCCGGCTTGGCGTCGACGATGCCGGTGTTGTCGCTCGAGTCGGTCTTGGGGTCGATTTCGACGTCGGCGATCCAGTCGTTCGCGTTCGTCTCGTGTGTATGGGGGTTCCAGCTGGCGGAAGTGTCGACCATTCCGTTCTCGTCGGAGACAACGACATGCGCTTCGCCGGTGGTCTTGCTGGTGATCAGGAACGGAACGTCGGCAAGTCGCTCCATCGTACGGCCGTCGACTTTGCTGAACGAGAAGTCGCCCCTCTTCACCTGATCGTCAACGGAGTTGGCGGTGCTGGTGAGGTCGTAGACCGCCTCATCGCGAATCTGGACTGTTTTGCTCCACGAGCGCGAGTTTGCGTCCAGCAAGTACCCGTCAGGGGCTTTCGTTTCCGTGACGATGTAGGTGCCGAAGGGGAGGGCGCTCTCGGTTGTGTGTGCGCAACCGTTCTCGTCGGTTTCGATGGCTGCAACCACGCTGCCAGGCAAGAATTCGATGCCGTCGACCACGACGGATGCTGCGGAGTCGTTCACGATGCTGAAGACCGCCCCTGCGAGTGTTGCGGATCCCGAGGGAAGATGCCTGCCGTTCTCGCGGTCGATCTTGCCGACGGCGATTCCGCCGCGTTGGATCTGCTCGGATACGGAAGGAGCGCTGAACGCGAAGACGCTTTCTTCGGTGCCGCTTCCCGTCACATTGACAAGGTGATCGGAGGAGTCGCTGATCAAATAGCCTTGAGGAGCCATGGCCTCGCGAATGATCAGCGTTCCCAAGGGCAGCGCAAGCTGTCCGTTGGTTGTGGTGAACGGGAAATCGCCGGAGACGAAATAGGGTTCGGTTGAGATTATGCTGCCGTCGGGGCCGTGCACAGGAAACGTGCTGTCCGGGGAGGCGGGGTCGATTCGGCCGCTCTCATCGGTTTGCATGGTCCAGACGCGCTTTGCGGCACCTGAGTTTGCTGCGGCTTCGGCTTCGGCGCGCGAAGAGTACTGGCCACCGTAGAACGAGAACTCGAACTGCGCTTTCGCGAGCGATGCGTCTCCTTGTGCTTCGTTGCGGTCGGTGTCGCCGTCTGCCTTCGAAACAAGAAGGGAGACTGGGTTGCTTTGCGGGGCTTCCTTCACTTCTTTCGTCGTGATCTCCCCGCTGTTCACGGTTGCCTCGTAGATGGTTTCGTCGAGCGCGAATCCAGGCGAAGGGGAGATCTCTTTGATGTAGTATGTTCCGCGTTTGATGTCGTCGACCTGCGCTTTGCCAGCAGCGTCCGTGGTCATCGTCGCTACGGCGTCGACGCCATCTTGCGCCTGAGAGTACGAGGGGTAGACGCCGTAGGCGGCTCCTTCGAGCGAGTAATTCTCGTTTCCATCCGTCATGTCGGTATTAGCCGAGCTTTTTGCTAGCGCAAGAGAGCCCGTCGAGGTCACGCCGCGGTAAACGGTGAATTTTGACCAATGCCCCTTGCCGTGCCCGCTGGTCATGTTCCATATACCCGGCAGCGTTGACCCTGGGTTCGCATCGAGGCCCTGGAGCATGGTTCCTCGGTTGCCGTAAATGTCTGCGAATGAGTTCGTGAAGGCGTGATAGACCATGACGATACCGTCGACACGTTCGCCGATGACGCCCATATGTGTGGGCTCGCTGACGCCTGCGCTGTAGAAGAAGATGACGTCTCCTGGTTCCATGCGTTCGTCTCGAAGGTCGCCTCCCGCGCCTTGCATCACGAAGCTGCCATTTGCGGCCAGCTCGTTTTCGAAAGTGGTGGTGTAATGGGTGTAGTTCGCGTTCCCGCAGGTGCTAAACGCCCAGCTTACGTAGCCTGAACAATCCCAGCCGGATTCGTTGGAGCCTCCGAACAGGTAGGGGACGCCGAGCCCCCTTTCAAGAAAAGGCTTCAACTCGTCCCATGTCGCGTTGCTGGCGGGCGCCGGCTCGTTTCCTGCAATCGCCATCCTTGGCAGCGCCAGAGAGGGCGCGGCTAGCATGAGTGTCAAAAGAATTGAGAGGACGCAACGGAGGGTTCGGGATGAGAGTGATTGTCGAAGCGTGTTTTCCGCCGAACTCCCGATTCGGTTACTTGAAATCATGTATGCCCCTTTCTTAGGTCGGATGTTTCGAGGGGCAGTGCTTGCGGGGTTCGTTTAGCGTTCGATAGGTGCGAAACGCCGCCATCTCGTAACTGGTGGGAGGCGTACGCTACACGTCTGTCCTATCAGCTGCTCAACCGCTGTCGAACGCCTATATGACGGATTCAGGCATTTTCTCTGACAGGGATCTCCCGTTTTCAATCGAAGATTAAGCGTTGGTTACCAACTATTTCGCATCTTGTGATCGCCGCCGCAGGGCGCTTTTCGTTGCCGTACAATGAGGTGCGTTTTTTCGAGAGGCAAGCGATTGACCGAGGGCTCGCTTGGTTTGTGATCCTCGTTCAATGAAAAGCCTGCCGAGCATAAATCGATTCGTTCGAAGGGGATGCTCATGTGCGGCATTGTCGGCTACACCGGGGTTAAGGATGCAAGCCCCATTCTCATTGATGGACTGAAGCGCCTTGAATATCGAGGTTACGATTCCGCTGGTATCGCGGTGGAGGAGGCGGGCGGCCTGCAGGTTGTCAGGCGCCGTGGTCGTGTGGAGGCCCTCGAGCACACGGTCTCTCATTTCGATCTTAAAGGGACGTGCGGCATCGGGCATACGCGTTGGGCGACGCATGGCCGCCCTTCCGAGGCCAATGCGCACCCTCATGTTTCCTGCGACGGGCACATTGCCATCGTTCACAATGGCATCATCGAGAATTTCGCCGACTTGCGTGACCGCCTTGAAAACGAAGGGCATTCGTTCGCGTCGAGCACCGACACCGAAACCGTCGTTCACTTGATTGAAGACTGCTACGAAGGCGATCTTCTTGATGCGGTCCGCGAGGCAACCACGCAGATCGTAGGTTCGTACGGCCTTGCTGTCGTTGATGATCGCGAGCCGGGCGTCATCGTCGCCACGCGAAAGGATTCCCCGCTTATCGTTGGGGTGGCGGAAGACGGCTGCTATCTGGCTTCTGATGCTATCGCGGTCATCGGTGCGACGCGTGACGTCGTCGTTCTCGACGACGGGCAGTTCGCGAAGTTGACTGCGAACGGGGCCGACTTCTTCGACTCGCATGGGGAACCGATTGATGTGAAATCCACACACGTCACATGGGATATCGATGTCGCCGAAAAGGGCGGTTATCCCGATTTCATGCTGAAGGAGATTCATGAGCAGCCGCGCGTTATCCGCGACACGCTTGCTGGGCGTCTGGTCAACGGAGCGCTTGAGATCGATGAATTGGACATGGGCCCTGAAGAGCTTAATCTTATCGATCGCGTTTACGTTATCGCATGCGGGACGAGCTATCATGCCGGCTTGGTGGCCAAAGAGCTCATTGAGGGGTGGGCCCGCATCCCGACCGAGGTCGAGGTGGCAAGCGAGTTCCGCTATCGCAACCCGATCATCACACCGACCACCCTGGTTGTTGCTGTCTCCCAATCGGGCGAGACTGCCGACACTTTGGCTGCGATTCGCGACGCGAAGGTGAAGGGCGCCCGCGTGTTCGGCATCACCAACGTGCTGGGAAGCCCAGTTGCCCGCGAGTCGGACGGTGTTATTTACACGAAGGCCAACAAAGAGATCGCCGTTGCTTCAACGAAGTCGTTCCTTGGCCAGGTTGTCAGTTTGACGCTTTTGGCAATGCTCCTTGCCCAGGCGAAGGGCAAGCTCAAGATGAATCAAATTCGCCTGCTGTTCCGTGAGCTTGCCGATACTGCCGAGCAAGTCGAGCAGATCCTTTCGTGCACGGATGCCGTAGACCAAGCGGCGGCCGCCTGCAAGGATGCTTCAAGCGCCCTGTTCATTGGACGCGGCATGGGTGCTGCGGTTGCTCGTGAAGGCGCGCTGAAGCTGAAGGAGATCAGCTACCTGCATGCCGAGGCCTATCCTGCCGGCGAGATGAAGCACGGACCCATTGCTCTTATCGACGATGGTTTTCCCGTTATTGCCATTGCCACGAAGAGCCCCGTTTACGATAAAGTTGTTTCTAACTTGCAGGAAAGCCGTGCCCGCGGTGCGAAGATCGTCGTCATCGCAACCGAGGGCGACGAGGACATCAAGAACCATGCCGATTATGTGATCTATATCCCCAAGGTTCGCGATGCTCTGTCCGCCATTACGGCGAGCGTGCCGCTGCAGTTGCTGGCGCGGTCGATTGCCGTGCTGCGTGGATGCGACGTCGACCAGCCGCGTAATTTGGCAAAAGCGGTTACAGTGGAGTGATCATGACTCAAGAGGAAGAGTGGGATTACGAGATCGAAGACGATCTTGAGGACGAGGCGGCTTCAAATGAGCTAGCGGACGAGTTCGCCAACATGGCGTTGGGCGAGGTGACGCTTGGTTTCGCGCGTGATCGCCTGTTTGCGTCCGACGGTTTGGTCGAACAAGACGAGGGCTCGCAGGGCGGCGCTTTGCCGTCGGCGGGCGCGGCTGAGGGCGACTCCGTCGAAAGCGTTGAGGCGCAGGAGGCGCTTTCCTCGGGGATTGACGAACTTGAGCAAGACGAGCGTGTGTTCGATGCGGAGAACGTCGGCCTTGGCGTCGATATCGTCGAAATCGAGCGGATGCGCAAGATCCTTGGTCGCTCTCCCTCGTTCTCGCGATTGGTGTTTTCCGCTGACGAGCAGGAATATTGCGAGAAGTCTGCTTCGCCTGAAACCCACTATGCCTTGAGGTTCGCTGCGAAGGAGGCGGTGGTCAAGGCACTAGGCACTGGTTTTTCCGAGGGCATTGGCGTGCTTGACATCGAGGTTCGCCGCAATGCGAAGGGTCGACCCTTCGTCGTGCTGCGTGGCGCCGCGAAGGATATCGCGAAAAAGCGCGGTGTACGTGACATCCCCCTGTCTCTTTCGTACACGCATGCCGAGGCTGTTGCTTGCGCGATGGCCATCACCGAAAGCTCGAAAAAGGCAAGCGAAGAGCGCATCGACCCTATGGAGGAGCTGACTCGCAAGTTCAAGGAAACTCGCAGCATGCTGGACGATCTTTAGGACTCCCATGGGCATCATCGCGAACAAAGTGAAAGCCGCTAAAAAGGACGCCGAGCGTGGCGCTGACGATCGAGTGGCGGTTGCCAGGTCAAGCAGTTGGAACATCGATGGCGCGCCGATCTTCGCCGCGTCGAACGACGAGCTGGTTTCCTTCCTGCCGTTTCCTCGAGCGGACGCCAACAAATACACGCGCGGGAAGCTGACGCTTGTTGCGGGCAGCAACCGCTATCCTGGCGCAGCATGCCTGTCTGCCATCGCCGCTGAGCGTATGGGCGCGGGCTATGTCGAGGTCGTCGTGCCCGCTTCGTTGAAGCCTCTTCTCGTCTCGGTAAGCCCTTCGCTGGTGATTTCCTCCCGAAAGGGATGGGATGCCTGCGATCTTTCGGTTGTGACGTCTAGTCATCCGCAGGCGCTGTGCATCGGCTCCGGGTTTGATTCGGCGGAAGAGGAGTCCGAGGCACTCGTTTTCGCGGCGCTGAAGAACGCTGCTTGCCCGGTTCTTGTCGATGGCGGCGCGCTTGATGCCTTGACCACCAAGAAGGGGCGTCGTTTGCTGCGTCGCAGGTTCGAGCGCGGGTTGGAAACCGTTGTCACGCCCCACCTTGGGGAGGCGGCTCGCCTTGCCAAGCCGTTTTCGCTTGATGTCAGGAACCCTGCTAGGCTGGCGTCGATGTTGTCGCTCGCATACGGTTTCACCGTTGTGCTTAAAGGACCCGATACGTTTGTCTCGGACGGCGAGCGCACGTTTGCGGTAACCGAAGGAACCCCCGATTTGGCGAAGGCCGGCACGGGCGATGTTTTAGCGGGCATGATCTCATCCTTGGCCGCCCAGGGCGTGCCGCCGCTTCAAGCTGGTGTTCTTGGGTCAACCTTGCACGCCAAAGCGGGTCGCGCTGTGGGTAGGCGCTTCACGTCGTTCGGCGTGCGCGCTGAAGACGTGGCCGATTGCATACCTCAGGCGATCATCGAACTGATCGGTTAACCGTTTGGTTCGATCTCGGTCGCTTTCGATTTTTGAAGGAGCGAAAGATGTCAGACACGCCGACTCTGTTCGACGACGAATCGGTATTGGATGAAGCTCAGGCGAAGGAGCGCATCGAGGCGCTGCGCCGCGAGATCGAGCATCACACCTATTTGTATTACGCGAAGGACGCCCCCGAGATCTCGGATGCGGCCTTCGATTCCCTCATGCGAGAATTGCGTGACCTCGAACAGGCTTATCCGCAGTTCATCGATCCGTCTAGCCCAACGCAACGCGTTGGCGGTTACGTGGGCGAGCAGTTCGCGCCGGTACGCCATGAGCAGCGCATGTACTCGCTGGACAACGCAATGAACCTCGAAGAACTTGATGCGTGGATGGATCGCGTTGTCGAGTTTTTCGGCGAGCTTCCCGAGCTTGCCTGTGAGTTGAAGATCGATGGTTCGGGCATCGCTTTGACGTACGAGGACGGGCGGCTTGTCCGCGCCGCTACGCGCGGCGACGGAACTACGGGTGAGGATGTCACCGTCAATATCCGTACGGTTCGTGACGTGCCTTTACGCCTTCGCGATCAGGGCATGTCCGATGTTGTGCGCGAAGGGTCTTTGGAACTCCGCGGCGAGGTGTACATGCCGAAGTCGAGCTTCCAGGCGCTTAATAGGCAGGCCGAGGTAAACGGCAAGCAGCCGTTCGCCAACCCGCGCAATGCGGCGGCGGGAAGCTTGCGTCAGAAGGATGCAGCAGTGACGGGGCAACGCGATCTGTCGACGTTCCTCTACGCTATCGCCGATGAGCGCGCCATTGCCGCCGAGGGTCAGTTTGAGATGCTTGAGTGGCTTCGCATCGCCGGTTTCCATGTGAACCCTGACGTCATTCGCACGAATTCACGCGAGGAAGTGCGCTCTTTCTGCGAACGCTGCATTGAGAGGCGATCCGATCTTCCTTATGAGATCGACGGCGTTGTGGTGAAAGTGAACTCGTTTGCCAAGCAAGAGGCCATGGGTTTCACCGCACGCGCGCCGCGCTGGGCAATCGCCTTCAAGTTCCCGCCCGAAGAGAAAACCACCATCCTGCGTGACATCACCGTGCAGGTTGGGCGTACGGGCGCCCTTACGCCGGTTGCCGAGCTTGACCCCGTTGTGGTGGCGGGCTCGACGGTGGCCCGCGCCACGTTGCATAACGAAGACGAAGTCCATCGCAAGGATGTGCGCATTGGCGACACCATCATCGTGCGCAAGGCGGGCGATGTCATTCCCGAGATCCTGGGCCCCGTGCCGTCTCTTCGTCCGAAAGACGCAGCGGTTTGGCACATGCCTGAGGTTTGTCCCAGCTGCGGAAGCCCGGTCATTCGTGACGAGGGCGAGGTGGCTCATCGCTGTATTTCCATCGATTGTCCCGCTCAGGCGCTTGAGCGTTTGATCCATTGGGCGTCGCGCAACGCTATGGACATCGATGGTATGGGCGAGGAAATCGTCGGCAGGCTGGTAGAGTCGGGCCGTCTTTCCGATGTGGCGGACTATTACACGCTTGACGAGGTCGAGCTTTCTTTGCTCGACATGGGTCGCGTCA
Source organism: uncultured Eggerthellaceae bacterium (assembly GCA_934668515.1). GTDB lineage: Bacteria > Actinomycetota > Coriobacteriia > Coriobacteriales > Eggerthellaceae > UMGS1502. The sequence continues at coordinate 59,314 of CAKUNS010000003.1, read as the reverse complement.
ACAAGGAAGGCAATGCGATCCGCCTAGGATCCACGATCGCGAAGAAACTCGTTGATCAGATCCAGGAGAGCAAGAATCGCGGCTTCGCGCGCGTCTTGTTCGGCATCGGCATCCGCCATGTGGGCAAGACCACAGCCGAGGCTATCGCGGCACGTTATTCGTCCATACAGGAGCTTCGCGAGGCAAGCGAGGAGTCTCTGGCGGCTGTGGAGGGCATCGGCCCGAAGATCGCCCACAGTATTTACGTGTTTCTACGCACGCCCGATAACGCCGCAGTTATCGATCGTCTTGCATTGCGCGGCGTCGTTATGGAGAATGCGGCGGCCGACGAGGGGGAGGAGCTCCCTCAGACGCTTGAGGGTTTGACCTTCGTTCTTACCGGCGCCTTGGTTCAAAGCGGGATGACGCGTGATGAGGCTAGCGCGCAGCTTAAAGCACGCGGCGCGAAGGTTTCGTCTAGCATCTCGAAGAAGACGAGCTTTCTGATTGCAGGTGAGGCGGCGGGAAGCAAATACGACAAGGCGGTTTCCCTGGGCGTCCCTGTTCTTTCCGAAGACGACCTGCTGAAACTGGTTGCGGGCGAGCTGCCTCCGGCACGCGAATAGGCGCATGCGGCCTGGTTTTCTAGTGGGCGTTCGTGCCTGCGGGAATCGTGTCCTTCGGCTGCATCCGGCCGCGGGGCTCGAGCTTTCCGGCCGTATCCCGCCTTGTGACTGCATCCGCTCACGGCGTCCGATCTAGTGACTGCATCCCCGCCCTAGGATGGCATTTTGCTGCATGAAGAAAGACGGACGCCGTTTCGGCGCCCGTCTTCGTTTCGCGGTTCGATTTGTTTAGCAGCCTGATCCGTCGAGCCTGCATGCCTCGCCGTCGGCGGGCTTCGACTTCAGCCCCACTTCTTCGGCGGTAAGGGTGACCGTTCCGTCTTCCTTCACGAAACAGGGGATTCCCAACCAACCGTTTTCCTTCGCTTCGTCGAAGACGGGATTGTTGTCGCGAAGATGCATGAACTCCTTCAGGTTCTTCACGTGCTCGCCGATGTCGATGGACTCGAATTCGTCGGAGTGGTTTTCGATCTGATGGTGGACGTACTCGCAGTCGGGGCACGAGGGCATACCGTAGATCTTGATCATGAGACAACCTCCAAATCGATGTCAGTTTTTGGTCACGGCCGCGTTTTGCGGCGGTCGGGCGATAGCTGTAGTATAGCGCGCAGGAAAGGAAGGGGCGCTATGTCGGAATCCAGTGCATGCAAGAAGCGCGAAGTCGCCATGGACTTCCATAAGGTGAAGATCGATCCAACGGCGCAGCTGTCGCCGCACTGCACGGTGGTGGGAGACGTCAACATCGGCCCGCGTTGCACGGTGTTCGCGGGAACGCACATTCGCGGTGATGCGGCTCCTGTTTCTATCGGGCGCGAAGTTAACATTCAAGAGGGGTGCGTTTTTCACGTGGGCGAAAACGCCCCGCTTGTCATCGGCGATCATGTCACGGTGGGCCATAGAGCGGTTCTCCAAGGCTGCGTCATCGGCGAGAACTCGCTGGTGGGTATGGGCGCTATCGTTATGGATAGGGCTGTTATCGGTGAGAACTGCCTGATAGGCGCGGGGTCTTTGGTCACTCAGGGCAAAACGTTCGAACCCGGCAGCCTGATTCTTGGCTCGCCTGCCCGTGTTGTGCGGATGCTTTCGGAGGACGAGATAGCGACGATGATCACAAGAGCGAGCGATTGGTGCTGCGAAGTGGGCTCGGCGATGGTCAATGACGGGGTGATGTTGCGCCCGTCGCCCGATGCGACCATATGGCCCGAGCGCGATTGAGGTGCCTTCGCTAAGCGGGGAATGACTATTTCAGTTAGTATTGGGGGGTGTTCCCAAGGAAAGGACCATCCTATGATTCTGGCAACCCTTCTGTTCATTTTCATCGTCGCTTCGATCGTCTCCACGGCACTTGGCTCTCCGGTTCTCTTCGTGGTGCGTCAGCAGGAAGCATCTATCATCGAGCGTCTTGGCAAGTTCAACCGTATCGTGAACCCCGGCCTCCATTTCCTGATCCCGTTCATCGAGCGCCGCGCCGCCAACGTCAACCTGCGAACGCAGGAAGCCCGCTACTCGCTTAACGGCAAGACGAAGGATAACGTGACCATCGGCACGGCTGTTTCGGTTCAGTTCCGCGTCGATCAGATGCCGGCTCAGTCGGTTGAGCAGTCGGGCGTCTACCGTAGTTACTATATCCTGAGCAACCCCATCGATCAGATGGAAAGCTATATCGCCGACGCGCTGCGCTCCGCGATCCCCGGCTACACGCTTGACGAGGTGTTCGACAACAAGGACCTCATCGCGCAGAACGTGAAGGATTCTGTCACCGAGCTCATGGCGGGCTATGGCTACGACATCATCACGACGCTTATCACCAATATCGAGTTGCCCAAGGACGTTGAGCGCTCTATGAACGCCATCAACTCCGCTCAGCGCGACCAAGAGGCTGCCAAGGCGCTTGCCGAGGCTGAGCGTACCAAGACCGTCGTTGCCGCAAGGGCTCAGGCCGAGGCCATGGAGCAAACGGGTATCGGCATTGCCAACCAGCGCAAAGCCATCGCCGACGGCATCGCTGCGTCGCTCGACACCATCAAGTCCTCGGGCGTTTCCGCGCAGGAGGCCAACGATCTTTTCGCCTACACCCAGTGGGTCGAGATGATGGGGGCTTTCGCCGAGTCGGGCAGGTCTTCGACAGTTGTCCTTCCGTCCAATTTCGGGGGCAAGTCCTCGATCCTTCCCGACCTCCTTGCCGCTCAAGCTGCTCAAGGCGCGGAGGATGCCGCTTCTACTCAGGAGCAGCGTTTCGCCTAGCTATCCAGCGGAATATGCGAGCTTGCGGCCGAGGACCCAGGTTTGTTCAGGCGCAGCCTCGACAAGGTCGGGGTTGCGCCTTTTTGCAGTTCCTGTAGTAGATCTCGTCTTGTGTTCCTTGTGTGCTAAAATCTATCGCTGTTTATTGCGCTATTGGAAGGAACCGCATGTCAGGTCATTCAAAGTGGGCTACCACCAAACACCGCAAGGCCGCTCAGGACGCTAAGCGTTCGGCTTTGTTCTCTAAGCTCGCCCGTAACATCACCGTTGCAGCCAAGGAAGGTGGCGACCCCAACCCTGACAACAACGCGTCTCTCGCCGCCGCAATCGAGAAGGCCAAGGGCTACTCGCTGCCCAAGGACAAGATCAAGACCGCTATCGACAAGGCGTTCGGCTCCGGTAAGGATGCTGCTAACTACGAAACCGTGACGTACGAGGGTTACGGTCCTGCTGGCGTCGCTATCTTCTGCGAGGCTCTTACCGACAACCGTAACCGTACCGCTGCCGATGTTCGCGCTGCCTTTGCTCATCATGGTGGCAACCTGGGCACCTCCGGCTCCGTTGCGTTCCAGTTCGACCGTAAGGGCCAGATCATGGTCCCGAAAGAGGTTGAGACCGGCGACAAGAAGAACCCTGTTGCCCCGAACGGCGCAGCTGCCGACGAGGACGAGTTCATGATGGCCGTTGCCGAGGCTGGCGGCGACGATTACGAGGACACCGGCGACGAGTGGATCGTCTACACCGGCGCTAGCGACCTCATGGCCGTTAAGAAGGCTATCGAGGCTCAGGACATCCAGACCAAGGGCGCCGAGCTCACCATGATCCCGAACACTCCGGCGACGGTTTCCGTTTCCGATGCTCAGAAGGTCATGCGCCTTATTGACAAGCTGGAAGAGCTTGAGGATCTCCAGAACGTTTACCACGCAATGGATATCACCGACGAGATCGCAGAGGCTCTCGACGCCGAGTAACCTCCCGCTTTCAAACAGAAATCCAACACCCGTCGCCTATCTTTTGGGCGGCGGGTGTTTCTGTTTGAGAAACACAAACAGATGTTCTATAATTGCAAAAACGGCAACACAAGGGGAGGCATGACGGTCGAACGGGTCATACTGGGCATCGATCCCGGGCTTGCGAACACGGGCTGGGGAATCGTCAGGCAGTCGGGGTCAAGGCTCGCTTGCGAGGCTTACGGCTGCATTAGCACGCCTGCCTCATGGCCGCTTGTGCATCGTCTTGGTAAGATACACGAGCAAATGTCCGCCGTCATCGATCGCTTCAATCCGCAATGTTGTGGTATCGAAACGGTTTGGTTCGGTCAGAACATCACCGCCGCGTTCGCAACGGGCCAAGCTCGGGGTGCGGCCTTGGTCGCTTGCTCTCAGGGCGCTCTTGAGGTGGGCGAGTTTTCCCCTCGTCAGATCAAACTGGCGGTAGTGGGAACGGGTACGGCCGATAAAGACCAGGTCACCTACATGGTCAAACAGCTCCTCTCATTAGAGAAGGAGCCTCATCCCGACCATGCGGCCGATGCCCTTGCCGCAGCGATATGCTTCACCACGCACGATGGCTTAACCGCGCAGCTTGCGCGTCGATGAAAAAGGGGAATACGCCATGATCTCGTTCTTGAAGGGAACCGTCGAAGCTAAAACGCTTACTTGCGTCTATCTTGATGTGAACGGCGTCGGCTTCGAGGTCGGCATGTCCCAAACAAGCTTGTCGAAGCTCCCCGAGATTGGCCAGCGTGCTCAGATTTTCACATACATGCAGGTGCGAGACGACGGCATGTCTCTTTACGGCTTCCTATCCGCCGAGGAAAAGGCTCTGTTCGAGAAACTCATCAGCGTTTCCGGCGTAGGGCCGAAGGTGGCATTGGCTGCTTTGTCTACGTACAGCCCTGAAGCTCTGCTTGGCATTATTTCCGAGCAAGACATCGCGGCGGTTCAGCGCATTCCTGGCGTAGGGAAGAAAACTGCATCGCGTATCGTGCTCGAGCTGAAAGGCTCGTTCGATCAAGATGCTGTTAGTTTGTTCGCCCCCGCCCAACAAAGCGACCAGGCAAGCTCCACTATCGAGATCGCACGCGAGGCCCTTCTGTCTATGGGCTTCACCTCCGCCGAGGCCGATCTCGCATTGAAGGGGGCCCCTGAAGGGACTAACGATAGCGCGCTGCTACAATACGCGTTGAAGCGACTTGGAACGAATGCATAACAGGTGGTCATGAATACTAAAGTCGAAATAGAAGGTTTGGTGTTCGAATCGCCCGATGCGGGCGGCTTCGGCTCGTCGCGCCCTGGCGTGGGGGCCTCACTGTCGCAGGCCGCGCGCGGTTCGTTTGGCGATGCGCGTTCTCGTGCGGTATCTGCCGATTTGCAAGAGGATGACCTTGCGCTCGATCGCAGCCTGCGACCAAAGATGCTCTCCGATTACATCGGGCAGGAGAAGATCAAGGACTCTCTGGACATCATGATCCAAGCTGCGAAGGAACGCGGGGAGACAGTCGACCACATTTTGTTCTCGGGCCCTCCGGGTTTGGGTAAGACGACGCTTTCAACCGTTGTTGCGAACGAGCTTGGCTCTAATATCAAGACGACAAGCGGTCCTGCCATCGAGCGTACGGGCGATCTTGCCGCTATCCTCACCAATCTCGAGGAGGGCGACGTTCTATTCATCGACGAGATCCATCGCCTCAATCGCATGGTTGAAGAGGTCTTGTACCCGGCTCTTGAAGACTACGTTCTCGATATTGTGGTAGGCAAAGGTCCCGCTGCTCGCTCCATCAGGATCGATCTGCCGCATTTCACGCTTATCGGGGCAACCACGCGTACAGGTTTGCTTACGGGTCCCTTGCGCGATCGCTTCGGAATCGCATTCCGTCTTCAGTACTATACTCCCGAAGAGCTTGCCCTTATCGTAAGCCGATCAGCCGACATCCTAGATGTGCCTATCACGCAAGACGGCGCTTTGGAAATCGCACGTCGCTCCCGCGGCACGCCGCGCTTGGCAAATCGATTGCTTAAACGCGTTCGTGATTGGGCTCAGGTTCGTGGCGACGGGGCGATTAACGAAGACGTGGCTGCCGAGGCGCTTTCGTTCTACGACGTCGACCCGCTTGGTCTTGACGCCATGGACAATCGTATATTGCAGCTCCTCGCCGTGCAGTTCGGTGGCCGACCGGTTGGCGTGAACACCATCGCCTCGGCGCTTTCCGAGGACGTCGACACCATCGAGGATGTGTACGAGCCGTTTCTTATGCAGTGCGGCCTGATCGCTCGCACGCCGAAAGGCAGACAGGCGACGCTGCGCGCTTTCGAGCATTTGGGCGTGAAGCCGCCAGAAGGTATGTAGGGATCGCTCATGTTTCAGCGCGATTATCTCATGAAGCAGCTTCTGGTGTTCTTTCAGGCATTGGCAAGAAGCTTGCAGCAGCGCCAAAAAGAAGACAACCCGCTTCTTGCCGCGCAGACGCTCGAAAACGCCATCTCTTCCGCTACGGATCTTGACGGCGCGGCGCTTCTTTCTTTGTCTCCCGAGTCAATCGCTCAGGTGCTGCGCGTTTCTGGAGTCGACCCTCAGGTAGTGTCGTATATAGCTCATGGGCTGCTTCTCGAGTCCCAGTACTTAACGGATGCTTGCGAGCACGATTTGGCCGACGTTCGCAAACGTCAGGCGCTAGCCCTTGCGCAGTCATATGGTTTTGAGTTGCCAGACGATCCAGCCGATTTGTCGCAGCTTGAGGTAACGGGCGAATCCGATGATCTCGATGCCCTCGAGTCGCTGTCCATCGGTAGCATTGACGACCTCGAAGACCTTTTAGATTCGCGCTGATCTCGCCTGTTATTTCGGGGACTGTTCTCTCTTGGACGTTCCGCTCATAAAAAAGGACTATCGACGGAATCTCTCGTGAGAAAACCAGTGCGGGTAGCGTATAGTTAATCCGTTGCCTTTGAGGTGAAGGCAAAGTGTTGTCGCCATACAGCACGCAGTTTTACCCTTCCGACGACATCGGGGGGAGAAAAGAGGATTTAAGATGGCGCAAGGTACTGTTAAGTGGTTCAACCCGGAAAAAGGCTATGGCTTCATTTCTCAGGAGGGCGGCGAAGATCTGTTCGTCCATTACTCTGAGATCAAGATGGACGGCTTCAAGACGCTCGACGAGGGCCAGGCTGTTTCCTTTGAAATCACCACGGGCCAGAACGGCAAGCTCCAGGCAAGCAATGTAACGAAGCTCTAAGTCTGGGAATCCCCAAGATTTTCTTCTAACAAAGCTTAACGGCCTCGCGAATGCGGGGCCGTTTTTCGTGTGCACAGGAAAGGCTCGAACCGTCGATCAAGTCGGTCCGAGCCTTTCGTTTGCTGCGAGGCGATTTAGCCGGCGGCCGTTGGTTTTGAGCGGCGCCGATCGGAGACGAGCACTATCTCAAGAACATGGCGTCGCCGAACGAAAGCATGCGATAGCGCTCTTCGATGGCGTGTTGGTACGCATTCATGATGTTGTCGCGCGACGAGAAAGCGCTGACCAGCATCATGAGGGTTGAGCGTGGCACATGGAAGTTGGTGATTAGGCCGTCGATCACGTGGAATTCCTTGCCGGGATACAGGAACAGGTTGGTGGTTGCGCGGTTGCGCGCGACCAGCGCGCCCTTTCCGTCGTTTGCGCTGGCATCCCAAGCGCTTTCAAGGCTTCGCGTGCTGGTGGTGCCTACAGCGATCACGCGACCGCCCGCTGCGTGCGTTTCGTTGATGGCATCGACCGTGCTTTGCGGCACCGTGTAGAACTCGGTGTGCATCTTATGCTCCAAGGGGTCGTCCTCGTCAACCACGCGGAACGTGTCCAGGCCAACTTCCAGATCGACGGTCTCCCAGCGAACGCCCTTCTTCTCAAGGCGTTCGATAAGCTCGGGCGTGAAATGCAGGCCCGCGGTTGGGGCTGCGGCGGATCCTTCATGGCGCGAGTACACCGTTTGGTAGAGCTCCTCGTCGCCCGCGTAGTTCTTGATGTAGGGCGGAAGCGGCGTGTGACCCACGGCATGCAGAGCCTCGTCAAGCGAGGGGAGCGTGGTGGTCAGACGTGCGATGCGCTCGCCTTTGGCAGCCTCTTCTGCAACTTCGTTTTCGTTGGACTCGGTCTTCTTCGCGGCGGCCCAGTCGACGATTTCGGCGGAGAGAGCCACCTGACCGTCGCGGCCGACGAAGTCGACGACGGCACCGCTGCCCGGTTTCAGGCGCTTGCCGGGGCGGACGAGAACTTCCCAAATCGCTTGCTGGTTAACGGACTTGGTCAGGCTCTCGTCTAGATAAGCCTGTGCGGCGTCGCCCTTCACCTGGCGCAGAAGGAACACCTCCGCTTGGCCGCCCGTGTTGCGCTTCGCGCCAAGCAAGCGCGCAGGCAGAACGCGGGTTTCGTTGGCAACCAGCAGGTCGCCCGGGTTCAGGTACTCCTCGATGTCGCGGAAGACGCGGTCCTCAAGAGCGCCGGATTCGCGGTCCATCACCAGCATGCGGCAGCCGTCGCGAACTGCTGCGGGCTCTTGGGCGATCAATTCTTGAGGCAGGTCGTAATCGAAGTCACTGGTTTTCACGGTTGGTTTCCTTGTGGTTGGTTTATTCCTCGGATGACGCGTTGCGCTGTTCCTTGAGTGCTTTCAGAACAGCGCGTTTGCGCTCCTGTTTCTTATTGTAGGCGCTGCGTTCAGCCGCGCGCTCTTTGCGTTGCGCTTCGGCAGCGGCGATCTCGTCTGCATGCGTCGCTCGTTCTTGAGCCTTCTTCTGCGCGTTGCGGTGCTTGATGAATTCGCGTGTGGCACATCCTTCGGCAATCGAGAAACGGCACCCGCAGTAATTCTGGCGGTACATGCCCATTTCGCGGCTACGGGCCGTGGCATTGTCGTAGAACGGGCGCCAGTCTTCGAAGTAGGGGGTAAGGCCGTACTGCGCGCAAGCGCGGTCAAGCTCTTCGCGAATCACTTCGGTGAACTGGTAGGGGCTTACGGCAAGCGTGGTGGATAGCGTGTCAAAGCCGCCATCCACTGCAGCTTTGGCGCTTTCTTCCAGCCGCTGGCGATAACAGGCGCGGCAGCGTTCTTGGCGATGCTCATCGTCAAGAAGCTCGGCGACGGTTTCTACGTCGCACGAGAAGTCGTTGATGTTGCATTCTGCCGCGAGCCTTTTGCCGATAGCGCCTGCGGTGTTTTCCCAGGCGGCAGGCTCGAATTCGCCTTCGATCAGATGCAACCCGGCTTCATTGGCGAACGTGCGCAGCTCGGCGAGGCGTTTGTCATACTCTGCCTTAGGCGCGATGTTCGAATTAGAGAAGTAAACGGTGATGTCGGCGCCGCGCTCCAGCAGGATGCGCGTCGGCTCGAGAGAGCACGGGGCGCAGCACGCGTGCAACAGCATTTTCATCGTCTTTTCACCCCTTCCTTCGGCGTACCGTATACTATCACGATGGATTAACGACCCAGGAGGAAGCGAAGATGGCGCTTTTCGATTACACGATTGAAGCTACAAGCGGGCACGCGCGTGCGGGCAGCTACGAAACCGCGCATGGCAGCTTCAAGACCCCGATGTTCATGCCGGTGGGCACGCATGCCACGGTCAAGGGCATCACGGTCGACCAGCTTCACGAGCTGGGAAGCCAGGTTGTCCTGGCGAACACGTATCATCTGTATATGCGTCCCGGCGCCGACCTTGTTGAAGAAGCAGGCGGCGTTCAGAAGTTCATGAGCTACGACGGCCCCATGCTTACCGACTCGGGCGGCTTCCAGCTGTTCAGCTTGGCGCATATGATGTCCGAGGACGATGAGGGCGTCAGCTTCCAGTCGCTTGACTACGACGGCAGCAAGCACCGTTGGACGCCGGAGTCGAACATGCTCATTCAGGAGAAGATCGGCGCCGACATCTGCATGCAGCTTGACCAGTGCATCGGTTATCCAGCCGAGAGGAAGGATGTCGCCGCATCCACGAAGCTCTCGTGGGAGTGGGCCGAGCGTTGCCTGCGTGCTCACAAAAAACCCGATCAAACGTTGTTCGGCATCGTTCAGGGCGGCATGTTCGAGGATCTGCGCCTCGAGAGCGTACGACATCTTCTGCAAATCGAGCGGGAAAGCCTGGCAAACGGCGGCCGCCGTTTCGGCGGTTTCGGCATTGGCGGCTACTCGGTTGGTGAACCGCATGACGTCATGTTCGAGACGTTGGGCACGGTTGCACGATCGCTACCCGACGATCGCCCTCGCTATTTGATGGGCGTGGGCAATCCCACCACGCTCGTTCGCGCCGTTCGTGAAGGCGTCGACATGTTCGACTGCGTTTTGCCTACGCGCACCGGCCGCATGGGAACCGCTTTTTCCAGCCAGGGTCGCATGAACATGCGCAACGCGAAGTACGCGCATGACTTCGGGCCGCTCGACCCCGAGTGCACTTGCCCTGTGTGTCGTAACCATTCGCGTGCTTACGTTCGCCATTTGGTGAAGCAGAAGGAGATGCTTGGCGGCATCTTGCTGTCGATGCACAACATTCATTTCTTGATCGACTTGATGGCTCGTGCGCGCGAGGCCATCTTGGCCGATGCGTACGAGGAATTCTATCAATCTTGGATGAGCTCTCCAGGCGCCAAGGATTACTGATAAAATTAAAGATTGACTGATTGGCGATTCCGGCCTTGGCGGGCATTCGCAAGGGCTGGCTGATCGCAGGACATCCGCGATAAAGATAAGGCCCGCCTAGCTTGGCGGGCCGCGAAGATTGGTTGGCAACATGGCTCTACCTAAACTCGAGCGCAAGAAGAAAGCGACCGGCACCAACGATCGCCGCAATGTCTGGCTTTTGATTATCACCACGATCCTCCTTGTGGTCTCCGTGGCGTTTTTCATGCCCCCCGATAAGAAGATCAACCAGGGCCTCGACATTCAAGGTGGCCTTTCCGTCGTGCTCACTGCATCGACCACCGACGGCACCGACATCACCGATGCCGACATGGAAACGTCGCGCGCCATCATCGAGAACCGCGTGAATGCGCTGGGTGCTTCCGAGGCCGTCGTCCAGCTTCAGGGTCGCAACCAGATCTTGGTTCAGATTCCTGGTCTGTCCGACACCGAAACGGCTTTGGCCACTATCGGTAAAACCGGCAAGCTTGAGTTCGCCCGCCTTGACTCCTTCACCGATAGCGATGTCGTATCGAAGATCAACAGCGGTCAGTACGGTCAGGAAAGCACCGTCACCGACGCCTTCGGCAACCAGTTCCCCAGCGGACAGAAGCAGACGCTGAAGGTTGCAGAGGGCACCTACACGCCGCTCATCACCGGTGAGAACATCAAGAACGTCACGGTGGATCGTGCAAGCGAAACCGCAACCACCTATGCCGTGAACCTGACGCTTGATTCTGCGGGGACGCAGGCGTTTGCCAATGCCACTAAGGAACTTGCGCCTACCAAGGGCAAGATCGTCATCATCCTCGATGGCGAGGTGCAAAGCGCCCCTGCGGTCCAGTCCGAGATTCCCACCGGCAACGTTTCCATCACCGGCAACTACACTCAAGACGAGGCCAAGAACCTCAAGACCATCCTTGAGTCCGGCTCGCTTCCCGTAAGCTTCTCGTTCTCCCAAAGCCAGGTTGTCGGTCCGACGCTTGGCCAGGATGCCCTAGCGTCCGGCGTTGTCGTTGCGCTGCTGGGCTTGGCGCTGGTCATGATTTACCTGCTGTTCTTCTACCGTGGCTTGGGCACCATCACCGCCGCGGCCATGGTCGTGTTCGCGATTTTCTATTTGGGCATCTTGGCTGGCCTTTCGCACTTCGGTCTGTTCAGCCTTTCGCTCTCGGGCGTTGCCGGCATCGTTTTGACAATCGGCATGGCCGCCGACTCGTCGGTTCTTACGGTCGAGCGCTTCCGCGAGGAAATCCGCATGGGCCGCAGCGTTCGCGCTGCCTCCATCACGGGCGTCAGGCATGCCATTCAGACGTCCATCGACGCCGACCTCGTCACTCTGGTAAGCGCCCTGTGCTTGTTCTTCCTTGCATCCGCTTCCGTTAAGGGCTTCGGTCTTACCCTTGCCCTGGGCATCATGTGCGACATCGTCATGATGCTGTTGTTCAAGGCTCCGCTTATTCGTCTGCTTGCGCCGCGCACCATCGCCGCGCATCCTTCGTTCTGGGATGTCAAGGACGGCCAGGTTGCCGCAAAGGTATACGCCGACCTTGCCGCTGTCGAAGGCGTTAGCGCCGGCGAAGCCGAGATCGGCGAGGCTCTTGACCGCAACGAGACTGAGCGCGTGGTGAAGGAGCGTGGCGGCGACGCTGCACCGGCGCTGCTCGAGCGCGTTCGCAACGTGAAAGGCCGTTTCATCAAGCACGACATCAATTTCCTGGGTTATAGGAAGATCCTGCTTTCCATCTCTGCCGTGCTCATCGTGCTGTCGTTCGTCGTGGTTGGCGTGCGCGGTCTGCAATTCGGCATTGAATTCGTCGGCGGCACGTCCGTTTCGTTCCACGACACTGGCAGCCTGACTCTCGACGATATGCGCACTGCGTTCAGCAACGCGGGCGAGCCCGATGCGGTTATCCAGACTACCTTCTCCGATGGCGAGGATGGCTTCCTGGTTCGTACCACAACCACCGATGCGCAGGCTGCTGCGGCTACTGCCAACACGGTTGCCAACCAGGTTGGCCTGACTGCCGATAGCTTCGAAGTTACCACCATCGGTCCCGACTGGGGCTCGAGCGTCATCAACGCCTCGCTGATTGCATTCTTGGTTTCAATTGCGTTTATCATCGTCTATATCGCCATCAGGTTCGAGTACAAGATGGGCTTCACCGCCGTCGCATCGCTGCTCCACGACTTGATTATCGTGATGGGCATTTACGCATTGGTCGGTCGCGAGGTCAACCCGAACACCATCGCGGCGTTGCTTACCATTTTGGGCTACTCGCTGTACGACACGGTGGTCGTGTTCCACCGCATCAACGACAACATGACCGACCTCTCCATCAAGTGCTCGTTCATGACGATGGCGAACCATTCGATCAATCAGGTCTTCATTCGTTCGTTGAACACCACGCTGACCTCGCTCATCCCGGTTGTCGGCATGCTCATCTTCGGCGGCGAGACCTTGAAGGACTTCGCATTCGCCATGGCAATCGGCTTGGTTGCGGGCGCGTATTCCTCTATTGCCGTCGCATCGCCTCTGTTCGCCATGTGGAAGACGCGCGAGCCGCGTTATGCCAAGCTCGCTAAGCGCTTCGGCGACACGGTTGGCGTGTTCGAGTTCGACCGCTCGCAGGGAACCACGGGCGCGTCGGTGGCCAATTCGCGTTCGGCTCGTTTGAAGAGTGCCCAGGCCCAAACCGCTAATGTCGAACGTCTTTCGGTGCCCATCAGCGTCGCCGATGACGAAACGATTGATCGGAACATCGCAGAGCTCGAGGCCCTTCAGGCGGAGGAAGCGAAGAACGCAGCGCAGGAGGCGCCCGTTCGCAACGACCACGCTCGCGGTGGAAAACGTAAAGGAAAGAAAAGGAAGTAGGTACATCATGCGTGAGGGAAGTGCACCTAATTTCGCACCGCCGACCGAAGAGGGCATGGTCATCGCCCTGGAAGACGAGAACGGCGACGTCGTCGAGATGGAGTTCCTGGGGCTTCTGATCCACAACGACCGCCGTTACGCGTTTTTCTTCCCGGTTACCGAAGACGAGCCCGCTACGTCTTCGGGCGAGGTTGTCATTCTTGAAGCGACCGAGCTTGACGAGGACGAGCAGCCCGTTGCCTTCGAACTTGTTGACGACGACGCCATCTCGGAAGAGGTTTACCAGGCGTTCCAAGTGGCCGCGAAGGATCTTTACGATTTCGCCTAAGCCGCCGCGGCGGATCTGGGCTTAGCTTGCATGAGGTCTTTGCCCGGCCGCGATTAGACAAATCAATTGCTTTGTGAACAAGGATAAGAACATTTGTTCTTATCCTTGTTGCTTGTTACAATGTCGGACATGATAATCGATGTTGAACATACTCATCCCGCGTCGTTCGACGTGGTTCTTCTGCCAACCTTTGCGCAGGTTGATGCATATCGTCGCGCGCATGCCGGCTCCCAGCTTTTCGGCGTAACGGTCACCACGTTTCAAGGGTGGGTGTCTGCACTGTGGGAGCTTGCTGGAGACGGACGAGTCATCGTCAACGACGCGTTGCGCATGATGGCAATGCAAGCCGTTTTCAAGGATGTGCAAAACGAATTCCTTCTTGCTCCGGGCTACGTGCATCTTGCTGCGAAAATCGCGCAAGCGGGCGCGGGCTTGCCGGAGATGCAGGGTGCGATTGATGCTTTGCGCAATGGCGATGCGTCTGAAGGCGAATCGGGTTCGGGTTCGGTGGCGGCTCTTTCTGAAAACGAGAAGACCCTTCTTGGCGTTATCGCCGACTATTTCGATTACATAGCAGCGCGGGGCTTCGTCGAACTGGGCAGCGCCGTTGCTCTTCTATCTCCAAGCCAGGACGCATTTCCGCGCGACCTTGACGTGCTCGTTTGCAAAGCCGCTCCGCTCTCATGGCATCAGCAACTGCTTTTCAGGGAAAACGATCGCCTGCACGTGCATGTCGACGAGGCTCTGGGTGCAGAGGGCGTGATTCCCCTTCCCAAGGGCGTTTCTTGTTATTTCGGGTGCGCTTCGGGGCGTTATGCTCAGCCTGCGTTGGTAGCTGACATCGTCCGTTCGCTTCTTGTCGAGGGCCCTGTTGCTGTCACCTGCGTCAATCCTCTTGAAATGTACGACTCCCTTGCGCGAAGCCTTGCGGATGAAGGGGTGAACTGCGCGGTGCGCGCCCGAAAGCCGTTCGTTCAGACGGCATTCGGCAGCGCGTTCGTTTCCATGTTCGACTGCCTTTTCAGCGACCAGTGGGCTTCGGCTCTGGTGGACGTCATGCTGTCCCCGTTCTCTGGCGTCGATGCTTCCACGGCTCAGAAGGCGGAGTCCCTTCTGCTGAACGATCGCATAGCGGAAAAAGAGCCGTACCTTTCTGCCCTTCGTGCTGATTTCGAAGAATTCTCGCAATTGGAGGAGCTTGCTTCCGATCCTGATGCCGATATTCTGCTGGGTGCCTTCATTGACAGGATGATGGCGCGGGTTGGCTGGAGCGAGGCATTTAGGGCGGAGCAAATCGAGGCGATGTCGGCACTTCGTGCAATGTATGCCGCAGCTCGGGCATTCGATCTGTCCGTGGAGGATTGCATCAACCTGATAAAAGACTCGGCGATTTCCGTATCCAAGCAAGCGGTGCCAGGGTCTGTGGATGTGACCATCGGTACGCAGGACGATATATCAACGCTGGATGCCGGGTCGGTTTCAACGCTGATCATGGCGGATATGAACAACGCCGACTATCCCGTTGCCGACAAAGACAACGCCGCCTCGGTTCTTTTCGCGAAGCTGGGTCTTTACCCTGTTGACTCATCGCTGTCTCAGGCCCGAAGGCGTTTTCGCGCGCTGCAGGGCTTGCCAACCACTCACTTTGTGTTCGAGCGCGCATTGCATGATTTCGATGCGAACGAGACGTATCCCTGTGTCGTGCTCGAGGAATTCCTTGACGCTTGCAATCGTCAAGACCTCGACCTTTCTTGCTGCGCAACCGAGCGGGGCGAGGAGGACCTCTTCGCAAATGCAGTCGCGGCGCCTTCGTCGACGATCCAATCTGTTAGCGAGACGTTGCCCGGCAACGGTCAAGGATCGCTCTCTTCCGATTATCGCGCTTTCGCGCTGTTGCCCCGTTTTTCGCAAACGGGCTCGTATTGCGCGCCTTCGCCTTCGCAGATCGAGAATTATCTTGAATGCCCGCGCAAGTGGTTCGTGCTCAACCGCCTGAAAGCGCAGGGAAGCAGGGAAGAATGGGGCCCGCTGGAAAAGGGTGTATTCGCCCATGCGGCGCTCGAGCGGTTTTACCGCGCCTTTCAATCTGAGGGTTATTCAAAGGTTGACGGAGGCAATCTTAAACAAGCCCGTCAGCTGATGGGACATGTGCTCGATCAGCTTGAGGCCGAACAGTTTGAAATGGAGCCTGGGTCTAACAGGCTTGTTCCCTGTGGACAGCTTGAGAAGCGTGCCATGGATGCCTTCAAAAGCCAGATCATCGATTTCCTTGATTACGACGCCGCGTTGCTCCCGACGTTCCAGCCTCGCTATTTTGAGTACGTCATAGGGCTGCCTGGTGACGAAAGCGCCGACTGTCAGGCGAAATACGCCGGCATCGATTTGGTGGGAAAAGTCGATCGCATCGATGTCGACGCTAACGGCAACGCAGTCATCCTTGACTACAAGGGGTCGGTTACCGCAGGTCATCAGCTTGCGTCTTGCGATGCTCTTCATGCGGGCAAGGTTCAGACGCGTATTTATGCGCAGGTGGTTAAGCAGGCGCTGGGACTTAATGTCGTGGGGGCGTTTTATGTCAGCTACGGTAAAAGCCACGACATCGCTGGATCGTACGACCCGCGCGTCATCGATGCGGTTCACCTTCCGCATATCAGCTCCGACAAGTGCGCGTGTTCCCTAAGCGATCCCGAAGGATGGTCGAGGGAGGCGTATGCTACGGGGTTGGCGGACGCTCAACTTAAGGAAGAAGACCAAATGAGTTTGTCCGCTTTGACGTTCTCGAGCATGCTTGATGCGACTGAGGAGTTGGTCAAGGTGGCCGTTGAGGGCATGAGAAACGGCTGTGTCCAGGCTAATCCGTCAACTAAGGACGCCTGCCGTTTTTGTCCCGATTTCTCTTGCGCGAAACGGGGTGCATAGTTATGGCTCTCAAACCCGGTCAATTGAAATGCATCAACACGCTCGATGAGCCTTTGGTCGTAGCTGCCGGCGCAGGCTCGGGAAAGACCTTCACGCTTACTAAACGCATCGTGAACGCTCTGACCAGCGGCTATGTGGACGATATCGATCAGGTTCTTGCCATCACCTTCACCAAGAAGGCGGCTGGCGAGCTGAAGTCTCGCGTCAAGACATCGCTGCGCGATGCCGGCATGATCGATCAGGCCTTGAAAGTCGACGAGGCGTGGATCTCGACCATCCACGGAATGTGCTCGCGAATCCTTCGGTCGAACGCCGTTCAGCTGGGCATCGATCCGTCGTTTTCCGTCGCCGACGATGTCATGTTGCAGGAAATGCGCAGGTCTGCGGTTGAAGTCGCGCTCGAGGAAATGCGCGACTCGTCTGCGGACGAGTGCAAGGTGCTGTTCTCGGAATATCAGGCATCTTCTTTCGGTTCTGCGTTCGGGTCGGCGTCGGTAGAGGATATGGTGCTTCGACTTGTCGAGAAGATCCCTGCGCAGGAAGACGGCATCATGCTTATGCAGTTGGGCGATCCTGTCTCTCCTGTGGCGGTTTTAGACAAAGTAGCTTCGGCTCTGGGCTTGATGATAGGCTTGGCGGAGGGCCAAAGCGATTCGGCCAGCAAGGCCAAGTTCGTCGCGCAAGCTCAGTTGGCTTCGGAAGAGATCGCGCGTTTGGTCAACGAGGGCAGGCTCGACGCCGCGGATGCCCTGAGCGTCATGGGGTTGCTACCGACAAGCTGCAATTTCGGCAAGGCCGATTTCAAAGAGACGGCGAAAAGCCTTCTGGGCGAGATCACGGCTGAAGCGGTTTCACTGCGCCTCTCTGCGGCTCAGCCGCTTTTTGAAACCATCCTTGAGATATCCAATCGTGCAGCCGAGATATTGGACAAGCTGAAGCATCGCGCAGGCGTTCTTAGCAACGATGACTTGCTGCTACTTGCCTCCCAGGCGATCGCCAACCACCCCGATATCGCAGCTTCGCTCGAAGACAAGTTCAAGCTCATCATGATCGACGAGTTTCAGGACACCGATCAATCCCAGGTCGATATGATCAAGCGCTTGGCTGGTCCCGATGCCTTCCGTCTGTGCGTTGTGGGCGACGCGCAGCAGAGCATCTATCGTTTCCGCGGGGCGGACGTGTCCGTGTACCGCCGGCACCTTTCCGATGTGCAGGTGCGCAACGCCGACGACATTATCTATCTGCCCGACAACTTTCGAAGCCATCGCGATGTGCTGTCCTTCGTTGACCGCATTTTCGAGCGCGATGATATGTTCGGCAAGGAATTCATGTCTCTAGCGCCTTCGCGTGACGAGAAAGAGGTTAAGAAGCCGTTTTTGGGTGACGGCGCGCGCATTGTCGTCCGTCATGTTTCGTATCCCTCACGCGGTGGCACCGAACTCATGCGCCTTTCGTCCGCTCGCGCGATAGCCGAAGAGTTCTCGAACTTGTCGAAAGCGGGCCATTCGGCGGGGGACATGGTCATTCTTCTTGGAACGATGTCGCATGCCGATGTCTACGCCGCAGCCGTTCGCGACGTGGGGCTTTCGTGCGTCATCGCGGGCGGATCGGTTTTGAAGAACGCCCCCGAAACGGCGCTCGTCGTCTCTTTGCTTAACTGGCTTGCGAACCCCGCATGCGAAGATGGGCTCTTCGGCGTTCTCTCAAGCCCCTTGTTCGGGTTGACTGCCGACGAGCTCATTGAAGTTGCCACAACTAGGCGTCAGAACGGTTCCGTAAGAAGACGCGACCTTCACGAAGGCGTTCGCGTCCTGGGTAAAGCGGTTGTTTCCGACTTCGGGGCTCAGGGCATAGACGGCGCGCCGTTGTCATCGCGCTTGGCTCAAGCGGTAACGGTGCTTCGACGTGCTCGTCAACGCGTTGGCGTCAGCTCTGCGCGCAGCATTGTTAACGACCTGCTTGTTGAATCAGGTTGGATTGCGCGCATGCAGCATCAAGGTGAGGAAGGTCGCGCAAGCGTTGCGAACATGTACAAGCTCGTGCGGCTGGTGGGCGAGGCCGAGGAAGCCTGCCCGCGGGGCTCGGCAACGCTTGCGGAGCAGTTCGCAAGCCAAGTTGCCGGCATGGTTCAGGCGCCGGGCGCCTTGTCTGTTTCGGGTGGCAACTTCGTGCGCATCATGACCATCCATGCCGCAAAGGGCTTGGAGTTCCCCATTGTTGCCGTGGCCGAGATGAAGTCGTCGGGGTCGGACTCGTCGGCGTTGCTGCTTGATTCCGTCGACGGACGCGTTTTCGTATCGCTTGATTTGGGTAAATCGGTGTCAGGCATAAAGGGGCCCGTGGCAAATATCGGCAAGGCTCTTGATGACGCCTTGGATGAAGAGCTGCTGGAAGATGAAATCCCGTCAAAGATGGCCTCTTGCGGCGACATTCTGGAATTGCGTGCCCTTATGCGCAGGCGCGAGATGCTTGGCGAAACAGAAGAGGCCAAGCGTCTGCTCTATGTGGCTTTGACGCGCGCGAAAGAGGCCCTGATCGTGGCAACGTTCGGCAACCGCACGAAGGACAATGCCAACGGGGCGCCCAAGAACGCGTTTTCGTCGATCGGACCCGCGCTCACTGGCACCAATGACTGGTTCGCCCCGGGCGTGACCATGCATGAGTTCGGCGGCACGACGTTAGCGCGTGTCCAGCATGTGGCCTTGGAGAAAGATGATGTGGGTGATAGTGGATCATCTTCGCAGGGCTCCAGCGACGATAAGTTCGCTGTGCCTGTCGACGAGTCTCTTTCAAGCTTAAGCGATCGCGTGTTCTTTCACGATCGCGGGGGCATTTTCAGCTACTCGGCCGTTTCGGATGCGTCTCATTCGGGCAGTTTGTTGGCAGACCTTGCTTCCAAGCACGCCGTCGAGACCAGTCTTTCCGACGTGAGTGGCTTTGGAGTGCCGGTTGAGGGCGATCCGCTCCGCGACGATGCGTGGTTGGATGAAAAACAACCTGCAGACGATAGGGCGACCGACTTTGGAACGGCGTTTCACCTGCTGGCTCAATACGCTGTTATCGCACGAGGGCCCGGGGAGGCGTTGTGCATGCCGCCCGAGTCGCGGATTGACGCCGTCTGTCGTCAGTGCGGGGTTGGATACGCGTCGCGATTCCGTCTAGCCCAGGCGCTCGCCGCTTGGTTCGAGAGCGATCTTGCGCATGATGTCGCGGCCGATGATGCAAACTTGTCCGCCGAGGTGCCGTTCTTCGTGGACGTGCCAGATGAGCGTGGCGGCAGTGTTTACCTTGAGGGTGAGATTGACTTGCTTGCCACAAGCCCCTCAAACTCGAAAGGCCTCGCACATGTGGTTGACTACAAGACGGGTGGCAATCTGTCCGAGACCGATGGGGAAGTAAGGGAAAAGCACGTGCTTCAGGCGTCGTGCTATGCGTATGCCCTGTTACGTGCGGGCTTCGATGCGGTGGAGGCGACGTTCGTTAGGGTCGAGCAACGCTCGTTGGATGGCCAGCCTCAAATCGTGCGGTATCGTTTCGAGTCGCACGATAAAGACAGCCTCGCTCAGGCAATTGCTCATGCGCATGCCAAGGCATGCGCATGAGCCCGATTCGTTAGCTCAGAAAACCGTTCAGGTCGTCCTGTGCGTTGCCGGCGATCTTCAGGGCATATGCCTGCTTGAAGAAGTTGAGCGCCTTCTCGGGAAGATACTCGGGAAGGGCGGGGCCGAACGACACGTTCTTGATGCCGATCCACAGAAGCGTGAGAAGGGCGGCAACGCCCTCTTCGCAGTGCTGCGACACCAAGAAGCTCATCGGCAGATCGTTGACGCTTTTGTTGAACTCGTTCGCAAGGGCGATGGACGTCTGGACGGCTGCGTAGATATCGGCACGCGAACCCAGGTTCACGAAACGGGGCTGGGCTCCCGCCGTTCCCAGATCGAGCTTCGCGAGACGGTCGCCGATGCTGCCATAGCTTACGAAAACGCTGTTCTTTGGCGCGCTCTGCGCGAACTCGGTGTAGTAATCGTAAGCCTCTTCGTCGGCATTGCCGCCGCCAATGAAGAACACGTGGCCGATGGTTTGGTCCTTCAAGCCCGCGATCAGGCCGTCTGCGACCTTTTTCACTTCGTCGTCGGCGTTCGTCGCCTGGCCAAGCGCCTCGCAGACGTACCAGTTCACCTCGCCCACCTTTGTTGAAAGTTCGATGAGCGACCCCGTGGCGGCTTCTTGACCGCCGATCGTGTACAGAACGGCGCGGAAGAATGCGTTGACCTCAGGATTCGAGAGCTCTTTGTTGCGAGCGCGCAGGGTGGGGCTGGCGACGTCGCGAAGACCCGCAAGGATCACCTTCTTCAGCGCCTTGACGTTTTCGTCCTGCTCTTCAAGGTTTTCCATGTCGAAGTCGGCATTGGCAACTCCTTCGGATTCCTTTGCCAGACGCAGGTTTTCTTCGTGGGCGCGTTCTGCGAAGGCGTTAAGCGCGGCGTCGTTGGGGGCGTCACCGCAGCAAGCGGCAACACCGCCGATCACGATGTCGTCGGTTTCGTCGGTGAGTTGCTGCGTGGCGCGTCCTGCCGTGGTCGAGAGGGCGATAAGGGCGCCGGTGAGCATGTCGCGTGAGTCCATATAGCTTCCAATCTGATTGGGTGGGCCGGTACAAACGGTCTTACGATGCAAGCGGCCTTGTTGGCCGAAAGAATCAAAGCGAAGCCAATTGTAACAGTTGAAGGCGGATTGGCGGCGATCTCGAACGCGGTGTCTGGCTTCTGCGTCGTTCCCGATTCGTTAGGCAATGGGCTGGGTGCCCCGCTGTGCCCCGTAATATAATGTTCGCTATGGAAAAGATCATCATCATAGGCGGCGGGGCTGCCGGGCTTGCGTGCGCGATCGCGGCCGCGACGCGTCTTCGTGCGCAGGGGCAGGTTGCATCAGTCGAAGTTTTCGAGCGGGATGACCGTGTGGGCCGCACGATCCTTGCCACGGGCAACGGGCGCTGCAACTTCTCGAATTCGCAGATCGATACGGGCCTTTACCATAACGGCGCGTTCGTTGAGGGCGTTTTGCGACAAGTTGAGGAGGCATGTCCGTTCGGCGGGGTCAGCCCGAACGACGATGCGGTGCACCGCTTCTTCGGCGACCTGGGCTTGGTATGGCGCGAGGAGCAGGATGGTCGCCAGTACCCATTGGCAAACAAGGCCAGCTCCGTTCTTGATGTCTTAAGGGCGGCTGCCGCGCGATTGGGCGTAGTCGAGCGTTGCGATAGCGCGGTTTTCCTAATCGACCCACCCCGAAAAGACGGCTCGCCTTACACGCTGCGTATGGCCGATGGGTCCTTCGAGCGCGCATCGGCTTTGGTCGTTGCGTGCGGGGGCGGCGTTGCCGTCGACTTCGATGCTGCCGGCTGGAGCCGCCCGCGAACCCGTCCTGTGCTTGGCCCCCTTGTCACCGAGACGCGCCTGGTCAAAGAACTGAACAACATCCGCGTGCGCGCTGCAGTTTCGCTGGTGCGCCCCAGCACTAAGGGGAATCCGAAGGTTGTCGCGGTCGAGCGCGGGGAAGTGATGTTCCGCAAGTACGGTGTATCGGGCATCGCCGTTTTCAATTTGTCCCGTTACGCAGAACCCGGCGATGTGCTTTCGATTGACTTTCTGTCCGAGGTTTTCGGCGGCCTGACGCCAAGCGAGCCTGCGCAGGATGCATCAGCGGTTGCCATGGCGGATCAGTCGATGTTCGATCTGAACGCGAATGCCGCGAAGGCGCGGGAGTTTTGCTTCGGGCGTGCACGCCGGTTGCACGAAGCGGGTGCCGATACCTACGGCGATTTCCTGAACGGGCTCGTTCTTCCCCAGGTGGGACATGTGCTTTTGCGTGCATGCGACCTCCGCGGGGATGCTCCCGTCACGAAGGCCGGCCTGCGATCCCTCGTCGACGCGCTTTCCGGGTTCACGCTTGCCGTTTCGGGAATCGGTGACGAGTCGAACTGCCAAGTTCGCCGTGGCGGCTTCGATGTGTTGTCAGTCGACCCACGAACCATGGAGTCAAGTCGTTTTCCGCAGCTGTATTTTGCGGGCGAGGCACTGGACGTCGACGGCCCGTGCGGTGGCTACAACCTTCATTGGGCGTGGGCAAGCGGCATACTTGCGGGGGTTTCCGCCGCTGATTCGCTTTTGTAACACCCATTCAATCCCGATTTCGGGCGACGCTGAAATCCGTCGATTCCCTCGATCAAGAACAGGATCAGAACATGATAGAAGCATCGAACATCAGCATGGCTTTGGAGGAAGGCGCGCCTGGTAACCGCGATGGCTTGGTGGCCGCGGCGGCTCGTGCCCTAAGCGTCGAGCCCGATGACATCAGCGAGGTTGTGCTGCTCAAGCGCAGCGTTGACGCCCGCAAGCGCAAGGACATCCACTTCGTGGTGACTCTTGGCATTGCGTTTGACGATGCGTCTCTCGAACAGAAGATCCTAACAGGTGAGGCTCGCTATCCGTTCGGCACGAAGGTGAAGGAGCATGTGCCCATCGAGCCCCTTCAGGCCCCGGACCTTTCCGAGAGCTACCCGGCATCGTATCGCCTGGCGAACACGCGCCCGGTGGTCGTCGGCTTCGGTCCGGCGGGCATGTTCGCTGCGCTGTATCTGGCAGAGGCTGGTCTTCGTCCGGTCGTGATCGAGCGCGGCGGCTCCATCGAAGAGCGCATGGAGGCTGTCAAGCGATTTGACAACGGCGGCCCGCTTGACACGACCACCAACATCCAATTCGGCGAAGGCGGTGCGGGGACGTTCTCGGACGGCAAACTCACTACGGGAACGAAAAGCCCGCTCGTGCGCCATGTTTTGCAGACGTTCGTCGATGCGGGCGCTCCGTCCGAGATCTTGTGGGAGGCAAAGCCCCATATCGGCACCGACAAGCTCGTCGATGTGGTTCGCGCCATTCGCATGCGCATCGAGGAACTGGGCGGCGAGGTTCGCTTCCATACCAAACTGACCGGGCTTTCGGTGGAAGGCGGCGTCCTCTCGTCCGCTTTGGTTGAAACCACCAAGCCCAACCCGGTCCCCGTGCCTGAGATCCCCGAGGAACATCGCGTTCCCGGCTATAACGGCTCGCGCGGCATGCGCATCCCCACGCGTTATCTGATCCTCGCGTGCGGTCATTCGGCGCGCGACACGTTCGCCATGCTGAGGGACACCGGCTTCAACCTCGAGCAAAAGCCCTTCTCGATGGGTGTGCGCATCGAGCATCTTCAGTCTGTCGTGAACAAGGCCCAATACGGCCCCGCGGCGAAGAACCCGACGCTCCCGGTTGCCGACTATAAGCTGGTCGAGCATTTGAAGAACGGTCGCAGCGCCTACACGTTCTGCATGTGCCCGGGCGGAACGGTCGTGTGCGCAGCCAGCGAAGAGGACGGTGTCGTCGTGAACGGCATGAGCCGTTTCGCGCGCGACGGCAAGAACGCGAATTCCGCGCTGCTCGTTGGCGTTTCCCCTGACGATTTCCCCAGCGACGACCCCTTGGCCGGCGTCGAGCTTCAGCGCCAGGTTGAGCGCGCCGCGCAGCGGATCGTCGCCAAGGCGGGCGGTTCCAAGTTCCAGGCTCCGGCTCAAACCGTCGGCGACTTCCTTGCTGGCACGTCGGGAAACCCCTCCGCCACTGTCGAGCCTTCGTATGCTCGCGGCGTTGCGTGGTGCGACCTGCATGATTGCCTTCCCAAGTTCGTTTCCAAGACGATCGAGCAGGCGCTTGCCCCGTTAGGACGCAAGCTTCGCGGCTTCGACGACCCCGACGCGGTCATGACCGGTGTCGAGACGCGCAGCTCGTCCCCTGTGCGCATCGTGCGCGACGGCGCAGACCTTACCGCCCATCTTTCCAAGACGGACGAGGACGAGTCGTTCTCGACGAACGTTTACCCGTGCGGCGAAGGTGCCGGGTATGCAGGCGGCATCATGAGCGCCGCGGTAGACGGCCTGCGCTGCGCTATGGCTCTCGTCGATCGCTTGGCCGAAGTACTCCCCGAAGAAGAAGGCGAGGAACCCGCTGACGAGTGGGATTCCTTCTGGACGAATTGCCCGGTGGATTAACATGGAAACCAATATGAACGAATTGAACGGCCGCGCCGACGACGTCAGGCGCGCGGCGCGTGCTCTCAGGCGCGGCGGCGTCGCGTTGTTTCCGACTGACACGGTTGCCGGCGTGGGCGTCGCCGTCGGTTCCAGTGATTCGCCGAAGGCTTTGGCCGATCTGAAAGGCCGCCCCTCCGACAAGCCCATTGCTTGGCTGGTGGGAGGCCCCGTTGCCCTGGACGCCTACGGTGCCGCTGTTCCTGGGTACGCGCGTCGTATGGCGCAGAAGTGGTGGCCGGGCGGCCTGACGCTCATCGTTCATGCGTCGCCTGCGGTGCCGCGCGCTTTCTGCTCGAAAGAGGGAACTATCGGCCTGCGCATGCCCGATTGCGAAAAAACGCTCGACCTGATCGTCAGGGCGGGATCCCCGCTGGCAACAACGTCGGCGAACCTGTCCGGTGAGCCTTCCCCGCGTTGCATCGCGGACGTTTCGGCAGTTATCCGCGATAAAGTCGATGCCGTTGTGGGCGACGATTCCGCAGCCGAAAGCGGCGTTGCTTCCACTGTCGTCGACTGCACGGGCGCTTACCCCGTCGTGGTAAGGGAAGGGGCTATCACGTCTGCCGACATCGAGCGGCTTCTTCTTACCGATGATTCGGTGTGCG
Source organism: uncultured Eggerthellaceae bacterium (assembly GCA_934668515.1). Taxonomy (GTDB): domain Bacteria; phylum Actinomycetota; class Coriobacteriia; order Coriobacteriales; family Eggerthellaceae; genus UMGS1502. Next base: position 33,976 of record CAKUNS010000003.1, on the reverse strand, counting down.
AAACCGAGGATGTTTCCTTTGCTTCGGCGGACGGACTTTCGACTATTTCCGCACGTCTGTGGTTCCCCCCGGCCTGCGCTCCCGATTCGGGCGTCAAGCCCAGAGGTGTCGTTCATATCGTTCATGGCATGGCGGAATATGTTCGCCGTTACGACGATTTTGCTCGCTACCTTGTTGGACACGGGTTCGTCGTCTGCGGAAGCGACATGATCGGCCATGGCGAAAGCGCGGCTTCGAAAGAGGATCTGGGGCATATCCCGGTTCGTGCGGGGCGCAATGCCTTGGTTGCCGACGTTCAGTCGCTGCGCGAGATCGTTTCGGCGCGTTACCCGGTTGACACCCCTTATCTTGTCTTCGGCCATTCCATGGGCAGCTTCATCACACGCGCTTACATTGCCGAACACGGTGCCGGTCTTGCTGCTGCGGTTCTTTGCGGTACGGGCAGTCCGGCTCCCATTGCCTCTGCGGCGGGGAATTTCCTCTCCCGCGCCATCGCTCGCGTACGCGGCGAGCGTTATCGCAGCTCTCTGGTTGACAACCTGGCGGCAGGCGGCTTCGGCAAGCAGATCTCCGATGCCCGCACGCCCCTTGATTGGCTCTCGGTGAACAGCGACAACGTGGACGCCTACCTAGCCGACGAGTACTGCGGCGCCATGTTCTCGGTGGGCGCGTACTCCACGCTCACCGATCTCACGCGTTGGGTTGTTTCTCAAGAATGCGCGTCGCGCGTCCCGAAAGACCTGCCCGTTTTGTTCATCGCAGGCGATCAAGACCCCGTCGGTGACTGCGGCCAGGGGGTTCACCAGGCAGCCGAGCTTTTGCGCAGCGCCGGTGTCGAGCGCGTTGACGAGCGCATTTTCGCGAACATGCGCCACGAGATCCTGAACGAGACCGATCGCATGAATGTGTTCACCTTTGTATCTCAATGGATGGAGGCGCTTCTGTGAAACGCAGCAAGTACATCGTCGCTCTTGACGAGGGCACTACTTCGGCACGCGCCGTTCTCATTGACGCGTCGGGCAAGATCGTGGGCATCGTGCAGAATCCGTTCCCGCAGTACTACCCGCGTCCGGGTTGGGTCGAGCACAATCCTCGCGAGATCCTGTCCGCCCAGCTTGGCGCCCTGACCGAGCTTCTGATCACCTACAATCTGGAAACGCCTGATATCGATAGCATCGGCATCGCGAACCAACGCGAGACCACGGTCGTGTGGAACCGCGAGACGGGAGAGCCCGTTTACAACGCCATCGTGTGGCAATGCCGCCGCACGGCGCCCATCGTCGAGGAGATCGCCGCCGATCCCAAGATCGCCCAGGCGGTCAAACAGAAGACGGGTCTCGTTCTTGACCCGTACTTCTCGGCCAGCAAGGTGAAGTGGATCCTAGACAACGTCGAGGGCGCGCGCGAGCTTGCTGAGCAGGGAAAGCTCGCATTCGGCACCATCGACTCCTGGTTGATTTGGACGCTCACGGGCGGTCGCGTGCATGCAACCGACGTCACGAATGCCAGCCGCACCATGTTGTTCAACATCCACGATATGTGTTGGGACCCGTGGCTGTGCGAGCTGTTCGGCGTGCCCATGAACATGCTGCCCGAGGTTCGCCATTCGTCCGCCGATTTCGGCAGAACATCTCATGCTGGCATCGTTTCCGGCGTGCCTATCTGCGGTGTTGCGGGCGACCAGCAGTCGGCTTTGTTCGGCCAGTGCTGCTTCGAGGCGGGTCAAGCCAAGAACACCTACGGAACGGGTTGTTTCCTTCTCATGCACACGGGCGAGGTCGCGCCTGTTTCTTCCCATGGCTTGGTCACCACCGTCGCTGCCAGCGCGCCTTCCACGCGCCATCCCGAGTACGCGCTCGAGGGCAGCGTGTTCATGGGCGGCGCCGTTCTTCAGTGGATGCGCGACGAGTTGGGGCTTATCTCCAACAGCGCCGAGTCCGAGTCGGTGGCGCAGTCCGTTCCCGACACGGCGGGCGTTTACCTGGTTCCCGCATTTACGGGTCTTGGCGCACCGTACTGGGACGCCGAAGCACGTGGCGCGATCTACGGCTTGACGCGTGGAACGACCCGCGCCCATATCGTGCGTGCGGGTTTGGAGTCGCTGGCTTACCAGATTCACGATCTCGCCGAGGCCATGAAGGCTGATGCCGGCGTGCCCCTGTCTGTGCTCAACGTTGACGGCGGTGCTGCGGCGAACGACTTCCTGATGCAGTTCCAAAGCGACATCTTGTCCACGTCGCTGCGCCGCCCGGTCAATCCCGAGACCACCGCGCTTGGCGCCGCGTATCTTGCTGGTTTGTATACGGGTTTTTGGCAGTCGCTTGACCAGTTACGCGGCCTGCGCACGGGCGACACGGTTTACGACCCGAACATGGATCAGGATGCTCGCGCTCAGTTGGTTGCCGGATGGCACGACGCCGTCGGCCGCACCCGTTCTTCTCGTTAGCTTCTCTTGCGCCGTGCGCTTATCCCGTCAGGGGATGGCCACGGCGATTTTTTCGCGAACGAGCGCTGCCGCTTAACCCTTATAAGGCTGGCTTGGCGGCCGCGATGTAGCGGGTGCGCGGGTTTTTCTCGCGCCTGCGGCAAAGCCGCCCGACGATGGGTTATTCTTTCGTTGTTCACGATCGTCAATGCACGCGCGCGTGCACTTCGCCAAAAAGGAGCATGACATGAAAGTCAGCATCGCAAGCGATCACGCTGGTTTCGACGAGAAGCAGCTGCTGATCCCGTACCTTCAGGAACTTGGCTACGAGGTTATCGACCGCGGCCCCGAATCCGCCGATCGCGTCGACTATCCCGATTACGCCGCTCTTGTGGCGAAGGACATCGAGGATGACGAAGCCGAGCGCGGCGTTCTCATCTGCGGCACCGGCATCGGCATGTCTCTTGCTGCCAACAAGTGCAAGGGCATCCGCGCCGCCAACGTCACCATGCCCGAGCTTGCCGCTCTGTGCCGTCAGCACAACGACGCGAACGTCATCTGCATCTCCGGCCGCTTCGTCTCCGACGAGGACAACAAGAAGATCGTGAAGACCTTTCTCGAGACCGAGTTCGAGGGTGGCCGTCACGAGGGCCGCGTGAACAAGATCTCCGCTCTTGAAGCGTAGGTCGCGCAGGTTTCCCGTTTCGATCATTCGTTGACAACGCGGCCACTGCGTTGGAAGTGGCAATCGTCAAAGGAGTCATTCGCATGGCACTGCAGTACGTACCCCAAACCGATCCCGAGGTGGCAGACGCTCTTCGTCAAGAGCTCGACCGCCAGCGTGGCACCATCGAGCTCATCGCTTCCGAGAACATCGTTTCTCCGGCAGTGATGGAAGCTATGGGCAGCGTTCTTACCAACAAGTATGCCGAGGGTTATCCCGGCAAGCGCTATTACGGCGGTTGCGAGAAGGTCGACATCGTCGAGAACCTGGCCATCGAGCGCGCCAAGGAGCTGTTCGGCGCCAAGTTCGCCAATGTTCAGCCCCACTCCGGCGCACAGGCGAACTATGCGGCCTACGCTGCGCTCATCAAGCCCGGTGACACCATTTTGGGCATGAGCCTGGATAACGGCGGCCACCTTACGCATGGTTCGCCCGCCAACTTCTCGGGCAAGCTGTACAACGTGGTTTCTTACGGCTTGGGTGAAGACGAGCGCATCGACTACGCCGACATCGAGGCCAAGTGCAAGGAATATCAGCCTAAGCTCGTCGTTGCGGGCGCATCTGCCTATCCTCGCGTCATCGATTTCGAGCGCATCGCCAAGATCGCGCACGACAACGGCGCTTATCTCGTCGTCGATATGGCTCACATCGCCGGTCTTGTTGCAACGGGTGCTCATCCCAGCCCCGTTCCTTACGCCGACATCACCACCACGACCACGCACAAAACCCTTCGCGGCCCGCGCGGCGGCCTGATTCTCACCAACGACGAGGCTTTGGCCAAGAAGGTGAACTCCGCTGTGTTCCCTGGTACGCAGGGCGGCCCGCTCATGCACGTCATCGCTGCCAAGGCCGTGGCTTTCGGCGAGGCTCTGAAACCCGAGTTCAAGACCTACATCGACAACGTCGTCGAGAACTGCGCGGCTATGGGCGCCGGCATGATCGACGGTGGCCTTCGCCTGGTTACCGGCGGCACTGACAATCACCTGTGCTTGGTCGACCTCACTCCCGCCGACGTCACGGGCAAGGACGCCGAGAAGCTTCTTGAAAGCGTCGGCTTGACGGTGAACAAGAACACCATCCCCAACGAGCAGCGTTCCCCGTTCGTCACCAGCGGTATTCGTGTCGGCACTGCTGCCGGCACCACGCGCGGCCTTACCAAGGACGAGTTCTACACCGTTGGCCAATGCATCGCCAAGACCGTGTTCTCGGTTGATGACGAGGCCGCCCTTGCCGAGGTCAAGGCGACGGTTCAGGCCATCATCGACGCGCATCCGCTGTATCCCGGCTACGATTACTAAGAAACGATCGCGACAGGGGGAGGGGCTATGACTGAGATAATCGACAGGCGCCCTTCGTGGGACGAGTACTTCATGACGCTGGCGGACGAGGTGTGCACGCGAACCACGTGCACACGTCGCGCCGTCGGCGCCGTTATCGTTAAGGATCACCGCATCCTATGCACGGGCTACAACGGCGTGCCCACGGGGATGCATCATTGCATCGAAGTGGGCTGCCTGCGTGAGCAGCTCGGCGTCCCCTCGGGGCAGCGGCAGGAGATCTGCCGAGGCCTTCATGCCGAGCAAAACGCCATTATCCAGGCAGCCCGTTACGGCGTCGATATCCGCGGTGCGTCTATCTACATCACCACGCAGCCGTGCGTGACGTGTGCGAAGATGCTCATCAATGCGGGAATCGCCGAGATCATCTTCAAAAATCCGTACCCCGACGAACTTTCGATGTCGATGCTTGACGAAGCGGGAATGAAATACCGCGTGTTCAACCTGGGAGAAGAAGAGTAACCCCTGCTCAATCATTGGGTTGCGCTATAATCGAACTAATATCGCGAGCATTGTGCAATCGACCGTCGGGCGAATATGGGTACCGCTCGTGAAGAAATCGATTGCATTTGCTCTGTAAACGTTACGTGCCTGTTGTTTTTCGTTTATGATACGAAAGGCTTGTCATGAAACGCAACAAGGCAATACGGGTGGAAAGCAGGTTATGGTTGCAGCAGTGATCGTCGGTGTGGTTGTCGGCTTCTTGGGCTTCATGCCTCTCATCGCCGGTCTCAACCTTGCCAGGAAGGCAACCGCAACCAGCAACCTCGGCGAAGCCGGCGGGTTGCTGCTGGGCGTGTTCGGATCGTTCGCGGTCATCGCCGTCCCTGCCATCATCTGCATCGTCGTTGCTCGTGACATGACGGTACCTATGGTCTTGGCCGAGGCTGCAACCCTCGTCGTCACCGCTGCGGCGTACGGCGTCATGCGCCTCGTTAAAAGGTAAGTGGGAAGGATTAATTCGTGGAAACTGCTTTGGAAATGGTGAATGAGCTCGTCCCCGAGCTTCAGCATTCGCTCATGAACCCCGATTGGGTTTTCGAGTTCGGCGACACGGGCATTGGCCTGACGCAGTACATCTTCTGGATGCTCATTCTGTTCGCCCTCACCCTTATTGTCGTGCTCTCTGCTTCCAAGAAGCTCACCGTCGTTCCGAACAACAAGTTCGTGAACATGGTCGAGTACGGCTACCAGTTCGTCCGTAAGGACATGGGTGAAAGCGTTATCGGCCATGGCTACAAGAAGCACATCCCCTTCTTGGCCACGCTGTTCTTCTTCATCCTTCTGTCCAACTTCGTTGGCCTGATCCCTGGCTGCAAGACGCCTACCGGCACCATCAGCGTTACCTGGTGCCTCGCACTTATCTCGTTCGTGTACTTCAACTACTGGGGCATTAAGGCTCATGGCGGTTGGGGCTACATCAAGAGCATCGCTCCTTCCGGACTTCCGAAGCCCATGGTGCCCGTCATCTGGTTCTTCGAGTTCATCTCGCTTCTTCTTCGTGCCCTCACGCTGGCCGTTCGTCTTTACGGCAACATGTTCGCCGGCCACATGGCACTTGGCATCTTCTCCATTCTTGCCTATGCATTCTTCTGGCAGTGCATCCAGGGCGCAGGCGCATGGCTCGGCGGTGTTTCGGTCGTCTGGATCCTGTTCCTGGTCTTCATGTACTGCCTCGAAACCCTGGTTGCTTTCATCCAGGCATACGTGTTCACCATTCTGTCGGCGTCCTACATCTCGCTGGCAACGTCCGAGCACTAAGATCAAACGCAGCCTGGTGAAAGCCCAGGCACTTGAATTTGGTTTATGCGGCTCAACCACGGCCGTTTGAACATAGTAAAACCGGTGTCTTCGGACGTGCGTTTTCCGAAGACGACAAAAGGAGGAAATCGTGGGAACCACCGTAATCACCCTTGCTGCCCTGAAACTCGTGGGCTACGGCCTCGCGGCAGTCGGCCCTGGCATCGGCATCGGCATTGCTTGCTATGGCGCTTGCGTCGGCACCGCCCGTCAGCCCGAGCTCGCAGGCCGTCTGTTCACCAACTTCATCATTGGTGCTGCTCTTGCTGAGGCACTTGCACTGCTGGGCTTCGTTCTTGCATTCATCCTGTAACCCTGGGTCAATCGCATAACACATGCAATAAGGCCTGAAGGAGGTTACACAGTGAAAGTAAAAGCGAACAAGGCAACTGCTTGGTTGACTGCTGCTGGTGCATCTGCTGCCAGCATGGCGTTTGCTTTCCCCGTGTCCGCGTTTGCAGCAGAGGATAAGACGGGTATCGCAGTTATCCTGCCCGATCCCATCGAGTTCATCCCGATGCTCATCGCGTTCCTCATTCTTGCAATCGTCCTCGGCAAATTCGGCTGGCCCAAATTCGAGGGTATGCTGGAGAAGCGCGAGAAGACGATCGCCGATGCACTTGAGCAATCCGAGAAGGCCCGTCAGGAAAGCGAGCGCGTACTCGAAGAGTACAAGCAGCAGCTGGCCGACGCCAAGTCTCAGGCTGCTCAGATCATTGCTGAGGCAAAGCAGACCGGCGAAAACACGCGTGCACAACTTGCCAAGCAGGCGCAGGACGAGTCCGCTGCCATGATCGAGAAGGCACGTGGCGCTATCGAGGCCGAGAAGAACGCAGCTTTGGCTGAGCTTCAGGGCTCTATCGCCGACATCTCGACGCAGGTTTGCGCCCGTCTCATCGGTGAGGATCTTACCACCGACGAGCACCGCAAGGTTATCGAGCGCTACGTGAACGAGGCAGGTAGTTTCCATGCCGAATAATCGCCTTATCGTTAAAGAGCAAATCGCCACGTATGCAAACGTTTTGTTCGATTCCGCACAACAGCTCGGCGGTCAGGATGCCGTGCTTGCAGTGCGCGAGCAACTGAAGCAGACCCTGCGCGCCATGCGTACCAGCGCCGAACTTCGTGAAGCGCTGAAGGATCCTGCTTACACGTCCGAGCAGCGCGCGCAGATCGCACGCGGCATGTTCGGGGAGTGCAACGAGGCTTTGGTTGGCGTTCTGGCTGTTATGGCCGAGCGCGGCGAGGCCGACATGTTGTCTCGCGTAGCGGATGCTTACGAAGGGCTTTTGGCAGACAAGCTGAACTTGTGCGTAGTCGAAGTCGTCACCGCTGTAGAGCTTGACGACCACCTGCGCGAGGTAATTAAGAAGAAAGCCGATCAGGAGCTGGGCAAGAACGTCGTGCTCGAAGAGCGCGTCGACAAGTCCATTCTTGGCGGCATCATCATGAGCGCCAACGGTCAGCGCATCGATGCGAGTGTTCTCACTCAAATCGAGAACGCCCGTGAAACGCTCAAACAATCGTAAAGACGGAGGTGAATGTTAGTGACTGAAATCACCGCACAGTCCATCGACGAAGCGCTGCGCAAGCAGCTCGAGGCCTTGGAAGTTGGCGTTGATTCCCGCGAAGCTGGAACCGTCATCCAGGTTGGCGACGGTATCGCACGCGTGGACGGCCTGAAGAACGCCATGGCTGGCGAGCTTCTGGAGTTCATCAGCGAGAGCGGCAAGACCGTTTACGGCTTGGCTCAGAACCTCGAAGAGGACGAGATCGGCGCCGTACTTTTGGGTGACGTCACCGCAATCAAGGAGAACGACCAGGTCCGTACAACCGGTCGTATTATGGAGGTTCCGTCGGGCAAGGGTCTTCTGGGCCGCGTCGTTAACCCCCTGGGCATGCCTATCGACGGCAAGGGCGCTATCGAAGCTGAGGGCACCCGTCCCGTCGAGTTCAAGGCTCCGGGCGTTATCACGCGTACCCCGGTTAACGAGCCTATGCAGACGGGCATCCTGGCAATTGACTCGATGATCCCCGTTGGCCGTGGCCAGCGCGAGCTCATCATCGGTGACCGCCAGACCGGCAAGACCGCTATCGCGATCGACGCTATCATCAATCAAAAGGGTCAGGACATGATCTGCATCTACGTCGCAATCGGCCAGAAGGCCTCTACGGTTGCGAACGTTGCCGAGACCCTCGACAAGCACGGCGCGATGGATTACACCATCATCGTGTCCGCTACCGCTTCCGACTCTGCACCGCTGCAGTACATCGCCCCTATGGCCGGTGCTGCAATGGGCGAGTACTTCGTCTACACCGGCGAAGACGGCAAGCCTGCTGGTCCCGAGAATCATGGTCGCCACGTACTGATCATCTACGATGACCTGTCCAAGCAGGCCGTTGCTTACCGTCAGATGTCGCTTACCCTGCGTCGTCCGCCGGGACGCGAGGCTTACCCTGGCGACATTTTCTACCTGCATTCGCGCCTCTTGGAGCGCGCAGTCAAGATGAACGAGGAGTACGGCCTTGGTTCCATGACCGCACTGCCCATCATCGAGACGCAGGCAGGCGACGTTTCTGCTTACATCCCGACGAACGTCATTTCCATTACCGACGGTCAGATCTTCCTGTCCACCGACCTGTTCTTCCAGGGTCAGCGTCCCGCCGTTAACGTTGGTATTTCCGTTTCCCGCGTTGGTGGCTCCGCTCAGACCAAGGCAGTCAAGTCCGTTTCCGGTACCCTGCGTCTTGACCTTGCTGCTTATCGCGAGCTTCAGGCCTTCACGCAGTTCGGTTCCGACCTGGACAAGGCCACGCAGGATCAGCTGAACCGCGGTGCTCATATGACCGAGCTTCTGAAGCAGGGTCGTTATGTGCCGATGACCTTCATGGACGAGGCCATCGCGGTCTACGCCGGCGGCAACGGCTACCTGGATGACATTCCGGTTGCCGACACCGTTCGCTTCCGTGACGAGCTCCGCCAGTACATCAGCGCCAACAAGCCTGAGATCGTCGAGAGTCTCCAGAAGGAGAAGAAGTTCACCGATGAGACCAAGGCCAACCTTAACGCTGCTATTGAGGCGTTCAAGGGTCAGTTCGCGGCATCGGTGTAAGGTAGGTAAAGCATGCCTAACCTTCACGACATAGAAAGACGCATCAACTCCGTCTCCTCGACGAAGCAGATCACGCGCACCATGGAAATGGTTGCTGCGGCCAAGATTCGCCGCGCATCCGTTCGTGTAGAGAACTCTCTGCCGTGGTCCACGTCGTTGATGAACGCTATGCAGAGCACCGCTCTGTATGCAGTCACCGACGCCGTTCCTCTGCTCGTCGAGCACAGCGAAGTCAAGCGTAGCGTTGTTATGGTTGTCACATCCGACCGTGGTCTTGCCGGTGGCTTCAACAGCAATGTTTTGCGCGAAGCCGACAAGATCATCAAGGAGAAGGAGCGGCAGGGCATCGAGGTAGAGGTTATCTCGTGCGGCAAGAAGGGTTGCGGCTATTTCGAGTATCAGGGCATCAAGCCCATGCTCGAGTTCCGCGATCTTTCCGCCGACCCGACTTACGACCAGGCGGCTCGTATCGCCTCGTTCGTGAGCGACGGGTACGTTAACGGAAGGTATGACGAGGTCATCATGGTTTTCAACCATGCGAAGAACAACGCCGAGCAGACGTTGATCTCCGAGAGCCTCCTCCCCATTCCGGAAAAGCGTCTCGATGAGATTCTGGGCTTGAAGACGAAGGAGCAGGATATGTACTTCGGCTTCCGCGAGCATATCGACGACCATTACGATGGCGACGTCGATATCGAGCCGAGCCCCGAGCGTACGCTGACTGACCTTATGAAGGCGTACCTCCAGTCCACCGTCTACCTCGCGCTCATCGATTCGGCTGCTGGCGAGCAGGGCGCACGCCGTACTGCTATGAAGGCGGCAACCGATAACGCAAACGAAATGGTCAAGACTTTGACCAGGTTGTACAACCGTGAACGTCAAGGCGCCATCACGACCGAGATTACCGAGATCGTCGGCGGCGCAGCGGCTTTGGAGGAATAAATGAGCCAGACACTGTTTTCTAGAGAGGAGCTGGAGGCCAGCAAGGGTGCTGTCGGACGCATCGTTCGTATCGTCGGCCCTGTCGTCGACGTCGAATTCCCGCCCGAGCAGCTGCCTGCGATCTACAACGCACTTACCGTAGACGCAAAGACGCTCGCAGGCGATATTCATGTCGTCCTCGAGGTTGAAACCCACCTTCCTGGCAACCTGGTACGCTCCGTTGCAATGAGCTCGACCGACGGCATGGTCCGCGGCCTCGAGGCTCAGGATACGGGTCATCCTATTGTGATGCCCGTCGGCCCTGCTACGCTCGGCCGTATTTGGAACGTCATGGGCGAGCCCGTCGACGAGAAGCCGGTTCCCGAGGATGTTGCAGGCTACATGCCTATCCATCGTCCCGCACCGGAGTACGACGAGCTGGCCACGAGCACCGAGATCTTCGAGACGGGCATCAAGTCCATCGACCTTCTCGAGCCCTATGTCCGCGGCGGCAAGACCGGTCTGTTCGGTGGCGCTGGCGTTGGCAAGACCGTTCTGATTCAGGAACTCATCAACAACCTCGCTCAGGAGCACGGCGGCACGTCCGTGTTCACCGGCGTAGGCGAGCGTACTCGTGAGGGTACCGACCTGTTCCTGGAGATGAGCGAGTCCGGTGTTATCAACAAGACCTGCTTGGTTTACGGTCAGATGAACGAGCCGCCGGGAGCGCGTCTGCGTGTCGGTCTGGCTGGTCTGACCGAGGCTGAGTACTTCCGTGATCAGGGTCAGGACGTTCTGCTGTTCATCGACAACATCTTCCGCTTCACCCAGGCTGGTTCCGAGGTTTCCGCACTTCTCGGCCGCATGCCTTCCGCAGTAGGCTATCAGCCCACCCTCGCTACCGAGATGGGCGACCTCCAGGAGCGCATTACGTCCACGAAGACCGGTTCGATCACGTCTGTTCAGGCCGTTTACGTTCCTGCTGACGACCTTACCGACCCGGCTCCGGCGACCACCTTCACCCACTTGGATGCTCGCACGGTTCTTTCGCGTTCCATCTCCGAGCTTGGCATTTACCCGGCTGTCGACCCGCTGGAGTCCTCCTCCCGCGCACTCGACCCGGCAATCGTCGGCGAAGAGCATTACCGCGTTGCCGTTGGCGTCCAGGAGTTGCTGCAGAACTACAAGGACCTGCAGGACATCATCGCCATTCTTGGTATGGACGAGCTGACCGAGGACCAGAAACTCACGGTTAACCGTGCGCGTAAGGCGCAGCAGTTCCTGGGCCAGAACTTCCACGTTGCCACGCAGTTTACCGGTCTGCCTGGCGCGTACGTGAAGATGGAGGACACCGTCCGTTCCTTCGCTGCCATCATCGACGGCGAGTGCGACGAGATTCCCGAGCAGTGCTTCCGTATGACCGGCTCCATCGACGATGTGTACGCCGCATACGAGGCCATGAAGAAGGACGAAGCCAATGCCTAAGTATCGTTGCGTAGTGGCTATTCCAACGCGGGAGCTGTTTTCCGGCGAGATCGATTACGCCAACATTCCCGGTTCTATCGGCTACATGGGCGTTCTCAGCAACCATGAGAATTTCGTGGGCATGAACCGCACGGGGAAGTTGACGCTTTGGCTCGATCCGGATGGAAATGAGCGTAAGGAATTCCTCATTTCCGGCGGCTTCACGCAGGTGCTCAACAACCACCTGTCCGTTCTTCCGCGTTTCGGTTGCTCGTTGGATAGCATCGACGTCGACGAGGTTCAGGCCAAGATCGAGGCCCTCAAGGCCGACATCGCAGAGGCTGAAGCTAAGGAAAGCGGCGAGCTCGAAGACCCTTTCTTCGAGACCTCCCTGCAGACCATGAAGCTTTGCCTTGGTTGGTACGAGACTAAGGTCAAGGCCAAGACCGAGGGCGTTATCCAATAGCTTCTACGGGGATACCGCAATTCATTACGAGGCGCAGCGCAAGCTGTGCCTCGTTTTTTATGCCTCGTTTGAGTTCGGCTTGGATTTGGTGCTTCTAGGACAAACAGTATGTCCTGAAAATGGGCGCTGACACAGCTCAATTCCTCTTCCGGCCTAGGGTTATAGGGGCTTATGGGGCAAAAGGAAACCCTCGTCCCATGGTGGCGGGTCGAGGGCTTGGTTTGCGCTACGTGAAAACGTTGAGTGCTCGAGTGCGCTTAGATGTATTCGTGCGCAGGGGAGAAAGGTTCGGTTTCTGTCGGGATTGAAGCGCCCTTTTCTCCAACGTTGGGGTCGTCGGATGGATCGCTCGTTTCAGGCGCTTCGGATTCAGTGTAAGCCGCATCCTCTTCAAGACTCGGTTCTGGCTTCGGGTCGAAAGCGTCAGGTGCGATCTCGGCGTCAGGGTTGGTGACAATATCGGCGTCGATACCGGGGCAGTTGCGAAAGGCGCGCACGTCGACAAATTCGACGTTGTCGGTAAGATTAACCGCTTGAAGCGATTTGCAGCCCATGAAGGTTTCTTCTTCAATTGAGCGAACAGCTTCGGGCAGGGTGATCTCGGAAAGTTTCGCGCAGTCCTTGAATGCGCGCTGCCCGATCCACATCAGGTCACTCGGCAGCTCCATTCGCGTAAGCTCGGGACAGTTCCCAAAGGCGTCGTTGCCGATCTCGGTAACGCTTTCGGGCAAATTCAACGTATCGATGCTCAAGCAGTCCTGGAAGACGCCATCTTCGATTGTTGTGATTCCTGCGGGGAGCTTGACGTCCTTCAGATCGACGCAGTGCCTAAAGCACTGCATGCCGATGGACTGCAGCGTGCTTGGAAGCTCAACATGCGCAAGGCGCCTGCACCGGATGAAAACACGTTCGGGAAGCTCGGTCACGCCTTCGGGAATGATCGCTTCTTCAAGGCGCCAACAGCCGCGGAACACTTCCTTTTCGACGACGCGCACGGTGGAAGGAATGCTGACGCGAACCAGGTTCGTGCAGCCCGAAAACGCACGCGCGCGAATCTCGGTGACGCCTTCGGGAAGGATGACTTCCTTTAGTCGACGCTTGTTCACGAATGCCTCTTCGCCAATGACGCTTATGCCTTCGGGCACCACCACGCATTCGTCTTCGTCGTCAACACATTTGTCAAGCGAGATCCTGAACTCTGCCATGGTCGTCCTCTCTTTCGTTATAGGGAAGGCTACCACATGTTTAAAAACTCCACTGTATGTTCGTGTCGCAATCTGTTGGACGCTGGTAAGATTGATGGGTTCAATACGTTAAAGATAAGCAAGATTCGACTCGGTACTAAGGCGGAACAGCATGGCATTCGTTCATCTGCATAATCACACGGAGTACTCCCTGCTTGACGGCATGACGCACGTCAAAGACATGGTGAAACGAGCGGCTGAGCTGGACATGCCCGCCGTTGCCATCACCGATCACGGCGTCATGTCGGGTGTGCCCGAGTTGTGCGAGGCGTGCGAGCAGGTCGAAAAGGAAACGGGCAAGCACGTCAAGCCCATCTATGGCTGTGAGGTTTATTTCACCACCGACGACGAGCTTCGTCGCGACGGAAAACCAAAGCTCTACCACTTGCTTCTTCTGGCGAAGACCAACGAGGGCTACCATAATTTGCTGAAGTTGGTCAGTGAATCGCACGTGGACAACTTCTACTACAAGCCCCGTACCACGTATGCGATGCTGCAGAAGTACGGCAAGGGCATCATCGGCTCGTCGGCTTGCATCGCGGGCATCATCCCGAAGTACCTGGACAACCGAGATTTCGACGGCGCAGTTGAATGGGCGCGCAAACTTGCGGCCTGCTTTGACGACGGCGACTTTTACATCGAACTTCAGAACCAGAGCATCATGACCGACGGTGGTCTTACGCAGACCCAGCTCAATCACGAACTCAATCGCGTGGCCCAGGCTATCGGCGCGAAAACCATCGCCACCAACGACTTCCATTACCTTGTTCGCGAGGACGCTCAGGCGCACGACGTTCTGCTGTGCATCGGCACCGGTTCGAAGGTGAACGAAGAGAAGCGTATGCGTTTCCCGAACGACGAGTTCTATATGAAGACCGAGGACGAGATGCGCGAGGCCTTCAGGGACTTCCCCGAGGCGTGCGACAACACCGTCGAGCTGGCAGAGAAGTGCAACGTCGAACTTGAACGCGACGAGATCTTGCCGCGATTCCCGTTACCCGAGGGTTATACCGAGGAGATGCTGTTCCGTGAGGAATGCGAGAAGGGCCTCGAGCATCGTTATGGCCCCGATTGGCGCAACGTCACCATCGCCGACAACACCGGCAAAGAGAAGTCCGTCAAAGAGCAGTACGAATACGAAGCGGACATCATCGTCCAACAGGGCTTCCCGGCATACTTCCTGATCGTTCAGGAATACATCCGCTGGGCGCGCGAGCATGGCATCGGCGTCGGCCCGGGCCGAGGTTCGGCTGCTGGTTCGTTGTGCACGTATGCCATGGGCATCACCGACCTCGACCCCATCAAGAACGGCCTGATGTTCGAACGCTTCTTGAACCCCGAACGCGTGGAGATGCCCGATATCGATGTCGACTTCGACGACCAACATCGTCAGGACGTCATCGAGCACATTCGCGAGTTCTATGGCGAAGACCATGTTGCGGGTGTTATCACCTTCGGCAAGCTGCAGGCGAAGAACGCCATCCGCGACGCCGCGCGCGTGCTTGACTATCCCTACGGCGTGGGCGACCGTATCTGCAAGATGGTCGGCGACGAGCTGGGCATCACCATCGACAAGGCGCTCTCCGAGAATATCGACCTGAAGAAGGCATACGACACCGAGGAAGACGTCAAGCGCGTCATCGACGCCGCATTGGGCATCGAGGGCCACCTGCGCGGCGAAGGCGTTCATGCATGTGCCACCATCATCTGCCGCGACCCGATGAGCGACCACGTTGCCATGAAGCGCGATACCAAGGGCGGCGGCATCATCACGCAGTACGACGGCCACTACACGCCTACGCTGGGCCTTCTGAAGATGGACTTCCTTGGTCTACGTACGTTGGGCGTGCTTTCGCGCGCATGCTTGAACATCGAGGAGACCACGGGCGCGCATATCGTGCCCGAGGAAATCCCCATTGAAGACGATCGCGCTTTCGCGTTGATGCGCGGCGAGCTTCGCAACCGCGGTCAGGTCATGAACATGGACGGCTTGTTCCAGGTTGAGGGCGGCCTGTACGTCAGTCTGTTCGTTCAGATCCCGCCGCAGCGATTCTCGGACGTCGTCGCTTCGATCGCGCTTAATCGCCCGGGCCCGTTGGAGTCCGGCATGGTCGAGGATTACGTCAAGGTTGTTCAAGGTAAAACGCCTGTTCACTATTACGACGAGCGTCTTCGCCCCGTTCTTGAGGAAACGTACGGCACCATGGTCTACCAAGAGCAGATCATGCAGGTGTCCATGGTCATGAGCGGCTTTTCGGCCGGCAAGGCAGACAAGCTACGTAAGGCAATGGGTAAGAAGAAACTTGACATCATGCGCCTGCTTCAGGATGACTGGAACAACGGCGCGGTCGAGAACGGCTACTCGCTTGAAATTGCCAAAGAGATCTGGAACGACGCCGAGAAATTCGCAAAGTACGCATTCAATAAGTCGCATTCTGCTGCGTATGCCCTGTTGGTCATGCGCACGGCATACCTGAAAGCGCATTATCCGGCGGAATACATGTCGGCGGTTCTTTCCAGCTACATGGGCGCAACCGACAAACTGGTCCGCTATATCGCAAGCTGCACGAAGTCGGGCATCAAGGTCTTGCCGCCCGACGTCAATTCGTCGAAGGCCGAGTTCACGCCTATCAACGGCGACATCCGCTTCGGTCTGGTTGGCGTGCGCGGCGTTGGCCAGGCGGTTGCCGACGCCATCATTGCCGAGCGCGAGGCCAACGGCCCGTACACGTCGCTGCACGACTTCGTGAACCGTCTGGATGCCAAGTGCTATAACCGCAAGACGCTTGAAGCGCTTATCAAGGGCGGTGCGTTCGATTCGACGGGGTACACGCGCAAGCAGCTGATGTACTTCGTGGACGAGACCCCGCTTCTTGAAGGGGCCGCGAAGCGTCAGCGCGACCGCGACAAGGGCCAGGTCAGCATGTTCGACATGTTCGCCGACGATGACGATTCGGGTTTCGAGGAGGAGGTTCCGGCACCTGACGGGGTCGAATGGCCCAAGCGTCAGCTTCTTGCCTTCGAGAAGGAGATCATGAAGATCTACGTCTCGGACCATCCGCTTCGCCCGTATGAAGGATTCATCGCGGGCTTGACCAAGTACTCGATCGGTGACTTGGCCGACCGCGACCGTGACATCAAGAGCGCCACGTTCGTGGGCATGATCTCGGGCGTCGTCACCAAGCCCACCAAGCGCGGCACGCGTATGGCCACGTTCACGCTTGAGGACACGACGGGCTCGGTGGAGTGCATCACCTTCAAATACGACGACTTCAGCGAGTGCATCGCCGAGGACGAAGTGGTCAAGGTGAAGGGCAAGTTCGAGCATGGCGAGCGCGGCAACCAGATCATCGCGTACGAAATCGAGCGCGTTGAGCTAACCGAAGAGGACGCACGCCCGTCGAACCTTGAGCTTCGCGTGCCTGCATGCGAGTTCAGCCAGACGCGCATTCAGCAGCTGAACCGCATCCTTCAATCGTACCCCGGGCGCGATTGCGTGGTGCTGTTCGTGCAGCAAAGCGACGGACGCAAGTTCCGTGCCGAGTTGCCCGTGAGCGTCGACTCGCGCAATTCCATCATGCGCTCCGAGATTCAAGACCTGTTCGGGCATCCGGTGTGGTAGTCATGAACACGAAAGACAACATGATCGATACCGCCGCGCAGGGGAACACACCTGCTGTGGGCGATGTCCATGGAATAGCGCCCATGGCAGGTGATGAGCTTTGCACCCTGTCTCTTACCGTGGGGTATCGCGGCGCGTCGTTTTCGGGGTATGCCAAGCAACCAGGGCAGCTTACCGTTCAGGGCGAGCTCGAACACGCTCTTGAACTGGTATTCCGTCACCCGATCGAAACCACGTGCGCCGGCCGTACTGATGCCGGCGTTCACGCGCGTGGCCAGGTGGTCAGTTTCGTCGTTCCTGCGTCCGATCTTGAAGGTCGCGAGCTTCGGCGCGTGCGCCGTTCACTGAACGCGCTCACGCACGATGACGTGGTCGTGTGTGACGCACAGGAACGTCCGCAAGGTTTTTCCGCGCGTTTCGATGCCGTTTCCCGCGAGTACCGCTACTTCATCGCACAGGGCGACATGCCGCCGGTGTTCTCGCGCGATTTCGTTTGGTACGTTCCCGGCGAGCTTGACGTGGATGCCATGAACGAGGCGGCGCAGCACCTTATCGGCGAGCATGATTTCAAAAGCTTCTGCAAGGCCGTTTCGGCCGAGGGGAAGCCGACGCATCGTTTCGTCAGCGAGATCTCGTTTTCAACCGACCGTGCATTCGGCGAAGACCTGCTGGTCATGCGTATTATCGGCAACGCCTTCCTGCATTCGATGGTTCGCTCGATCATGGGATCGCTGGTCATGGTCGGCCGTGGGCAGCGTGATGCGGCGTGGATCTCCTCGGCGCTTGCAGCCTGTGACAGGCGTGCGGCGGGGGAGTGCGCGCCGGCATGCGGCTTGGTGTTCTGGAACGTCGACTACGACGGCGAAAGGCTTTGGACCGGGAGCAACGATGAATCGCAGCGATAGGTATCGCGAGCGCCGTTGCCGGATATCTGCCGAAAGCGCTCGGCTGCGCGGCGAGATCGGCTACTCAGACCCTGTGCTTCAGGACAGGGGCGCATGTGGCGATCGGCTTCAGCGTGCGGCGGCGACGTTTCGCCTGCTCCATGAAAGCGAAGACACGCGTTTCTGTTTGTTCGAGACCGAAGACGCTCATCTTAATGCTGTGAATGCTGCGCATTTGGCTTAGAGGGGCGCCGCCACGACGTGTCGTGGGATATCATTTTCAGAATCCGATGAATTATTCGATGTAATCGAAGAATTGACCCAAATCGTTCCAAGGAGAAGCGCATGTGCGGCATCTGCGGATTCACTCAGGCAACTGAACAGGACATGCCCACGCTGAAGGCCATGTGCGACATCATTGCGCACCGCGGCCCCGACGGCGAAGGCCAGTACATCGACGATGGCATCGCATTAGGTCATCGCCGTCTGTCCCTTATCGACCTTGAAGGCGGAAGCCAGCCGATGGTTCGCTCCACCGGCCAGCATGACGCTCAGATCACATCCCCTTCGCGCGATGCTCAGGGCAACCCCTGCGGCTCGCCTGCCGAGATGGATGCGAAGGGCGACTACGTCATCGTCTTCAACGGCGAGATTTACAACTACCGCGACCTTCGCGCTCAGCTCGAGGCTGAAGGCTGGACGTTCAAAAAGAACTCCGACACTGAGGTTCTGCTTGTCGCGTACCTTGCATGGGGCGAGGACATGCTTGACAAGTTGCGCGGCATGTTCGCGTTCGCCATCTGGGATCGCGCCAAGCGCGAGCTGTTCTGCGCGCGCGACTTCTTCGGCATCAAACCGTTCTATTACACGCAGATCAACGGACAGTTCATCTTCGCTTCCGAGATCAAGAGCATTCTCGAGCATCCCGCGTATCAGCGCGAGTTGAACAGGGAGGCGCTGGCTCAGTACCTGTGCTTTCAGTTCTCGGCGCTCGAGGAAACGTTCTTCAAGGGCATCTTCAAGTTGCAGCAGGGCTTCTGCATGCGCGTCCACGCCGACGGCAGCATCGAGAAGCGCCGCTACTGGCAGCCCACTTATCACTTCGACAAGGAACGCACCGAAAGCGAGACCGCCAACGCCATCGACGCCGCCATGCGCGATTCGGTTCGCTATCACAACGTGGCCGACGTCGAGGTTGGTAGTTTCCTGTCCAGCGGCATCGACTCCAGCTACATGGCTGCCTGCCTTGCCCGCGAGAACCCTGACATCCACACGTTCACGGTTGGTTTCTCGCTGTACGAAGGCGAGCGCGATGAGATCTCGTGGGCGCGTGAACTTGCCGATCAGCTGGGCATCCAGAACGATTACAAGCATATTCAGGAAGACGAGTACTGGGAGAGCCTGAAGCGCGTCCAGTGGCATATGGACGAGCCCTCCGCCGACCCCAGCGCCGTTTCGTTGTACTTCGTCGATCAGATCGCCGCGAAGAAGGTCAAGGCCGTTCTTTCCGGTGAAGGCGCTGACGAATTTTTCGGCGGCTATAAGATCTACCAGACGCCGTTTGCCAATGCAAAGCTCGGTTGGGCACCGAAGGGCCTGCTGAAAGGCGCATCGAAAGTTGCCCGCAAACTGGGCGTGCGCGGCGCCAACTACCTGGAGCGTGCAAGCCAGCGCGTCGAGGACTGGTACTATACCAATGCCAATGGCGTGGCGTTCTCGCCGGCTGAGCGCGACCGCATCATGCGCGATGTTCCTCAAAACACGCCCACGCCGCAGGAGCTGTGCGCGCCTGTGTACGCCGAGGTCGCCGACCTGGACGAAACCACGCGCATGCAGTACGTCGACCTGTGGTTCTGGCTGGTGGGCGATATCCTGCTGAAAACCGACAAGATGTCGATGGCTCATTCGCTGGAAAGCCGCGTGCCCTTCTTGGATAAGAAGGTGTTCGAGCTTTCGGCCACCATCCCCACGTCTCAGAAAGTCAGCGAAGAGCAAACCAAGCTGACGCTCCGTCAGGCCTCCGAGCGCGCGATCCCGCGCGATTGGGCGCAGAAGGAGAAGCTGGGCTTCCCCACGCCGGTAGTGGCATGGCTTCGCGAGGACAAGTACTATACGCAGGTCAAACGTGCCTTCACCAGCACCGAGGCAATGGAGTTCTTCGATGTGAAAGAGTTGCTGGCTCTTCTTGACCAGCACAAATCGGGCGCGAAGGACAACAGCCGCAAGATCTGGATCATCTACATGTTCCTGATGTGGTACCGCATTTACTTCATCGACTGCGAGGTTCCCCAGAAACCCGTCGCCCGCTAACCAGCACGCTTGCGCGTCCTGTCCCATCTGCATGAAGTGGTAGGATAGGGCGCGACTGAATTTTAATGAAACAACGAAGAGGAGCATCATGGCCCTTTCGATAGGCATCGTCGGCCTTCCGAACGTCGGTAAGTCCACTCTGTTCAACGCGCTGACGAACAACAACGCTCTTGCGGCGAACTACCCGTTCGCAACCATCGAGCCCAATGTGGGCGTCGTTCCCGTTCCCGACAAGCGTCTTGACGAGCTTGCGAAGATCGATCATCCGCAGCAGATCGTGCCCGCCACGGTCGAGTTCGTCGACATCGCCGGCTTGGTTGCCGGTGCATCCAAGGGCGAAGGCCTGGGCAACCAGTTTTTGGCCAACATCCGTGAGACCGACGCCATCTGCGAGGTCGTCCGCTACTTCAACGACCCCGACGTCGTGCATGTTGATGGTCGCGTGAACCCGTCCAGCGACGTCGAGACCATCAAGACCGAGCTGATTCTTGCCGACATGGGCACCATCGAGAAGGCGCTGCCCCGCCTTGAGAAGGACGCCCGTCGCGACAAGGCTGCCGCAGCCAAGTTCGAGGCCGCTAAAAAGGCATACGACGGCTTGAACGAGGGTCATCGCGTTCGCACGCTCGGCCTTTCGCAGGACGAGCTGGACGCTCTGTACGATTTGCACCTGCTCACCGTGAAGCCCATCCTGTACGTGGCCAACGTCGACGAAGACCAGGTGAATGCTGATTTCGCCGAGATCGACGGGTGCACCCCCGTGCCCATCAGCGCCAAGGTCGAGGCCGACCTGGCCGAGCTTGACGAGGAAGAGGCCCAGATGTTCCTCGAGGAGCTTGGCTTGAAGGAAAGCGGCTTGGCTCGCCTTGCGCGCGAGGCGTACCACCTGCTTGGCCTGCAGTCCTACTTCACGTCGGGCGAGAAAGAAACGAAGGCGTGGACCATCCCCATCGGCGCGAAGGCCCCGCAGGCCGCCGGCGTCATCCATTCCGACTTCGAGCGCGGCTTCATCAAGGCCGAGACGGCGTCGTTTGAGGATTACGTTTCTTTGGGTGGCGAGAAGGGCTGCCGCGATGCGGGCAAGCTTCGCCAGGAAGGCAAGGAATACGTCGTGCAGGACGGCGATGTCATGCACTTCAAGTTCAACGTGTAATCTTGATCTGAGCGATTCCGAGCTTTCTAACTGGGGTTTCGGGCTAATGATTTGAACGTTTGAGCTGCTGCGTTGGTTGGCGCGGCAGCTCTTTGTTTTCGGGCATATGCCGTTGGCGTGAGATCGACTTCTTTCGCCAGGAAGAGGCTCGCGCGAACTTTGGAGGCGGGTAGAATGGATCGGTACGATCATCCCACCGATCCAACAGGACAAAGGAGCCAGACGTGCTGACTGATATCGAGATCGCCCAAGCGGCAACCCCGAAGCGAATCGACGAAATCGCCGAGAAGATCGGTATCCCCGATTCCTACCTCGAGATGTATGGCAAGTACAAGGCAAAGGTCGACTACAACTACCTTCGCGATCAGGAATCCAAGCCCGGCAAGCTGGTTTTGGTCACGGCCATCAACCCCACTGCCGCAGGCGAGGGTAAGACCACGACCACCGTCGGTTTGGGCGACGCTCTTGCCAAGCAGGGCAAGAAGACCGTCATCGCTTTGCGCGAGCCTTCGCTCGGTCCTGTTTTCGGCATCAAGGGCGGCGCTGCTGGCGGCGGCTACGCTCAGGTCGTCCCCATGGAGGACATCAACCTGCACTTCACGGGCGACTTCCATGCCATCAGCGCAGCGAACAACCTGCTGGCCGCCATGCTTGATGCCCATATTCACAATGGCAACGAGCTGAACATCGACGTCCGCCGCGTCACGTGGAAGCGCGTCGTCGACATGAACGACCGCGCTCTGCGCGAGATCGTCATCGGCTTGGGCGGCAAGGCAAACGGCGTTCCCCGTGAGGACGGCTTCGACATCACCGTTGCCAGCGAAGTCATGGCCGTTTTCTGCCTTGCTTCCGACATCAACGACCTTAAGGCCCGTTTGGCCCGCATGGTTGTCGCATACACCCGCGACGATAGGCCCGTTACCGCCGGCGACTTGCATGCTGAAGGCGCTATGGCCGCGCTTCTGAAGGATGCGCTGAAGCCGAATCTGGTTCAGACCCTCGAGGGCACGCCTGCGTTCATTCACGGCGGCCCCTTCGCCAACATCGCCCATGGCTGCAACTCGGTTACCGCAACGCGTATGGCTATGGCTCTGGGCGACTACGCCATCACTGAGGCCGGCTTCGGTGCCGATCTGGGTGCCGAGAAGTTCTTGGACATCAAGTGCCGCTACGCCGGCATCAAACCGGACGCCGTTGTCGTAGTTGCAACCGTTCGCGCCCTTAAGAACCATGGTGGCGTTGCCAAGGAAGATCTCAACACCGAGAATCTTGAGGCTCTTGAAGCCGGTCTTCCCAACCTTCTGCAGCATGTTCAGAACATCACGCAGGTTTACAAGCTTCCCTGCGTCGTCGCTATCAATCGTTTCCCCACCGACACGCAGGCCGAGCTCGACCTGGTCGAGGCCAAGTGCAAGGAGCTCGGCGTGAACGTCGCGCTTTCCGAGGTGTGGGCACGCGGTGGCGAGGGCGGCCAGGAGCTTGCTGACGAGGTCGTTCGTCTGTGCGAGCAGCCCAACGATTTCGAGTTCGCCTATGATGTCGACCAGCCCATCGCCAAGAAGATCGAGGACATTGCCACGCGCATCTACCATGCTGACGGCGTCGACTTCGACCCGAAGGTCGCAAAGGAAATGAAGCACCTCGAGGATCTTGGTTTCGGCAATCTCCCTGTTTGCATGGCGAAGACCCAGTACAGCTTCTCGGATGATGGCTCCAAACTGGGTGCGCCGAAGGGCTTCCGCATCACCGTGCGCGACATCAAGGTCAGCGCCGGCGCGGGCTTCATCGTTGCTCTGACCGGCTCCATCATGACCATGCCGGGCTTGGGCAAGTCGCCTGCTGCCATGCGCATTGACGTTGACGAAACGGGAAAGATTTCGGGGTTGTTCTAAGAAAAATGGACAAACAGTTCATAGAAGAGCTTGCAAGCGCCGCGCCCACTCCGGGTGGCGGCGCTGCTTGCGCATACGTGGGGGTTCTTGCAACGTGCCTCACCTCAATGGTGGGAAACCTCACCGTGGGCAAAGAACGCTACAGGAACGTTGAAGAAGAAGCGCGTCAGAAGCTTGTGCAGCTTGAGAGAATCCGCGAGCGCCTTGCTAACCTGGTGCGCGCCGATGAAGAGGCGTTCGCGCCTTTGGCGGCGGCCTATCGCATGCCGCGCGGCACCGACGAGGAGCGCGCTTTACGTGAGGCGGCCGTCCAAGAGGCGCTTTACGGCGCCAGCGAGGTTCCCCTGGAAGTCATGGAGACCATCCTCGAAGCACTTGGGGTTGCTAAGTTCTTCGCCTACAATGGCAACCGCAGTGCGCTTTCCGATATCGGCGCTGCGGCCACGTTTGCGCGTGCGGCCGCCCATGGCGTTCGCATGACCGTCGTTGCCAACATCTCGTCCATGAAGGACGAGCAGCGTGCGCGCATCTACAAGCAGCGCATGGACTCGCTGATTGCCGATATCGATCAGCAATCTGAATTCGTTGAGAGTTACGTGCTTGACTATCTAAGCTGATCAAGCTAATCAAATAGGAGGGGTCCTGTGGCAGATCTTTTGCTGGGAAAGCCGGTTGCCGATGCGATGGCTGCAGACATCACCGCGCGCGCCAAGGCGTTAGCCGCATCGGGCAAGCAGCCGACGTTGGCCATCGTCCGCGTAGGCGAGCGTCCCGATGATCTTACGTACGAGCGCTCGGCCATGAAGCGCGCCGATGCATGCGGGATCGCCGTCAAGCAGTTCCTGCTCCCCGAAACCGCAACGACCGAAGACGTGCTTGCGGCTGTGGCGGAAGTGAACGCCGACGATTCCATTCATGGTTGCTTGCTGTTCCGTCCTCTCCCTGAAGGTATCGATGAGCAGGCTGTTTGCAACGCGCTTGATCCTGCTAAAGATATCGACGGCATCACGCGCGGATCCCTTGCAACCTTGCTCGCGGGTTCTGGCGAGGGCTTCGCGCCCTGCACGGCTGCAGCATGCATGGACATCCTTGATCATTACGGCATCGATCTAGAGGGTAAGAAGGCCGTTGTTCTGGGCCGCAGCTTGGTTATCGGCAAGCCGGTTTCGCTCATGTTGCTTGCGTGCAACGCGACGGTCACGGTTTGCCATTCGCGTACGCAGGATTTGCCCGGTGCTGTGAGCGATGCCGACATCGTCGTGTGCGCCACGGGCCGTGCCCGCGCATACGGCGCCGACCTGTTCGCTCCCGGCCAAATCGTCCTTGACGTGGGAATCAATTTCGACGAACAGGGCAACCTGTGCGGCGATGCCGATTTCGATGCGGTTGAGCCTATCGTTTCCGCAATCACCCCTGTTCCGCGCGGCGTTGGATCGGTCACGACCGTTGCCATGCTGCGCAATGTCGTTATCGCGGCCGAGCGACGTTAGTTTCAAATGCGAAAGGGCATCATGAGGTTCGAGTCGAATTCCGTGGAAGATACTAAGCGCATCGCGGCTGCTTTGGCGCAGTGCGTGCAGCCGGGCGACGTCATCATGCTTACCGGCGACCTTGGTGCGGGGAAAACCCATTTCGCTCAGGGTTTCGGCGAGGCTTTGGGCATCGACGAGCCAATCGTCAGCCCGACGTTCAACATCGTGCTGACGTACCCCCAGGGCCGCGTGCCTTTGTGCCACTTCGACCTGTATCGCCTCGATACCGAAGATCAGCTTGATGACATCGCGTTCTATGACCTTATCGAAGGCGACGGCGTATCTCTTGTCGAATGGGGCGAGCGATTCCCCGATGCCTTTCCCGATGATTGCCTGCATGTTTTCATCATCGCCCCTGAAGAGGGGAAACGCATCGTTTCGGTGGAGTCGACGGGTCCTCGTTCGGCCGACGTGGCCCGATGCTGGGGTAAAGCGTTTTCGGCTGGCGAATAGCCTTCTTGCGCAAAGGCCGGTTTGCGGGCCAAGGCGCGTTATAATCATCGGCGCAAACAACGTTCACGGCGATCCTGTTGGGTCGCCGTCGTGCAATCACGCATAAACAGAAAGAGCTTTCGATGGATTCTAGCGTCGATATGTCGAACAACCAATCAGCCGATCGCGATCTGGTTCTCGCCTTCGATACCGCGAATGAAGTGGTGGCAATCGGCGTGGGCCGTCTTGTTCCCGACGGACGCTCGGTCGAAACCGTGGCCACGTTCGAGGTGCAGGCGCGTCGCGCGTCCAACACGCGTTTGCTGCCCGAGATCGATGCTCTCCTTAAAGAGCACGGCATCGCGCGCTATCGCATCGCATGCGTGGCCGTTGGTCGCGGACCTGGCTCCTTCACGGGCGTGCGCATCGCTATGGCCACGGCAAAGGGTGTGGCTTCCGCTTTGAAGGTGGGTCTTGTCGGCGTTTCCACGCTGGACGCCATTGCTTGGAATGCCTGGGGTTCGGGCATTCGCGGTCGTGCGCTGGTTGTGGCCGACGCCATGCGCCATGAGGTGTATCCCGTGCGCTATCTCGTTGACGATGCGGGCGCTCACCGAACCGAGCCCGACTCGGTGGTGAAGGCCGCTGTGGCTGCGGAGTCGCTTTTGGATGATGTTGCCGAAACCGCTGACGGCGCGCAGCTTCAGATCATGGGCGACGCCCTTTCGAAGTACGCTGACGTCTTCCAGCCGTGCGGTGTCATTCTTGATGAGGCGCTTTGGTCGGTTACGGGCTGCGGCCTGCTTCTTGCGCTGCAGGAGTCGTGGCGCGCGGGCGAGTGCGATCCATTTGACGTAAAAAGGCACGACCCGGCATTCGCGTTGCCGGTGTACACGCGTCTTTCCGACGCAGAGGAAAACGAGCGCGTTCGCCTTTCGAAGAACGATCCGCGCAATCTGGTGACTGGTGTTCAGGATATCGAATCTGACCAGGTGCTGTACCGCCCGCTTGACGCGGCCCATGTCGCCGACGTCGCGAAGCTCGAGGCTCAGGTCATGGAGGGTGCTCCGTGGACCGAGAAAACCATTTCCGATGAGCTTTCGGCGGCAGGCTACCTGTGGTGGGCTGCTTTTTCGCGCGATGAAGCCGGGGAAGCAAGGCTTGTCGCATACGTTGGCGGTTTGGTTGCCGGCGACGTGCTAGAGGTGCTTCGCGTGGGCACCGATCCCGAATGGCGCCGACGCGGTATCGCCCGCGAGCTTATCGCTCGTCTGGCATCCGACGCGCGCGATTTGGGCGCGCAGTCGTGCATGCTCGAGGTTCGCGCAGACAACAAGCCCGCACAGGCGCTTTACGAGTCCATCGGGCTTGAGCATGTGGGCGTGCGTACGAGGTACTACGACAACGCCGTCGATGCCGTCATCATGAACGGCCCGCTCCCTGTGGCTTCCCACGACGTCGGCGGCATGGAGATGCAGGATCATAGGGAAAATGAGGCGGCGCCCCTGAGGGTCACGCGCCCGCTGATCATCGCCATCGAAAGTTCGTGCGACGAGACGGCGGCGTCTATCGTCGACGGTGATGGCAACCTTCTTGCCGATATCGTCGCGTCGCAGATCGACTTCCACTCGCGTTTCGGCGGCGTCGTTCCCGAGATCGCCAGTCGAAAACATATCGAGGCCATTTGCGGGGTGTGCGACGAGTGCTTCGACGTTGCTGCCGCGCATCTGGGCGTCGATTCGCTTACGTGGACCGACCTCGATGCGGTGTCCGTCACCTTCACGCCTGGTTTGGTTGGCGCACTGGTGGTTGGCGTTGCGTTCGCCAAGGGCGCCGCATGGGCTGCTGACAAGCCTTTTATCGGGGTCAACCATCTTGAAGGCCATCTGTACGCAAACAAGATCGGCGCGCCCGACCTTGAACCGCCGATGGTTGCGTCCCTTGTTTCGGGTGGCAACACTATGCTTGTTCATGTGAAGGATTGGGGCGACTACGAAACGCTTGGCACAACCATCGACGATGCGGTGGGCGAGGCGTTCGACAAGGTTGCCAAGGCGTTGGGGCTGGGGTATCCCGGTGGCCCCGTCATCTCGAAGTACGCCGCTATGGGTGATCCCAAGGCCATCGCCTTCCCGCGTGCGATGATGCATTCGGGCGACCTTCGTTTCTCGCTGTCGGGCTTGAAAACCGCTGTCATCACGCACATCAACAACGAGAAGCAGGCGGGTCGTTCTTTGAACATCCCCGATATCGCCGCCAGCTTCCAGCAGGCGGTTGTGGATGTCCAGGTGTCAAAGGCCCGCCATGCGCTTGAGGAAACAGATGCGGAGGTCTTCTGCTTGGGCGGCGGCGTCGCCGCGAACCCGGCGCTGCGCAATGCCTATCAGGAAATGTGCCGCAAACAGGGGGTGCGCCTGATCATGCCGCCGCTGCGCTCGTGCGGCGACAACGCGGGAATGATCGCCCTTGTCGCGCTTGATCGTTATCGTCAGGGTAAGTTCTTCGGGCTTGACGCCGATGCGTTCGCCCGTGCCGATCTGGACAAGCCGTACTAACAGGAAAACGCCGCATCAAGCGGCGTTTTCTTTTGGGTAGCGTGTCTTTTCGCGTTCAACATGGGCGATCAGGGGCATGTCTTACCGACCTGGCCGGTAGCGCTTGTAAATGCTGATCACAGTGACTGATGCGAAAACAGCCATGGCGAACAGGATGAGGTACGTGCTCACGTATGTCCCGGTTGCAACCCGAAGCGGACCGGGGATGGCGTTGATGAGGAAGCCGCCAAGAGAGTAGGCAACCTGGGCGTTCTTGATGGACTTCTCGCGGTTCGCCGGATCGGAAAGTTGAAGCGACCAAACCGAAAGCCCCACGGTTCCAAGAGCGGTTCCCCAGCCAATCAAGAGGGCGGCGAACAAGCCAAGCGCAGGCGAGCCGCAAGGGGTGAAACAGCCGCAAGCGAATCCGATGATCAGCGTAAGGAATACCAAACTGCTGCTGCGCTCGACGCCGAATCGGTCGAACATCTTGCCTGTGATCATCTTCGAGGCGGTAAGGGCAAGACCCAGAAGCGAAAGGGTGAATGCGGCGAAGTGAGGGTCGAAGCCGTTCGTGGTCAGCAAGACGGAGTAGTACGTGTCGCCGCCGACACTCATGCATCCCACGCACATCATCGCGGCAAGAAGGATCTTCCTGTGCCTCGGTGGAATCTCGGGGTCGCCTGTGCGCTCGTTTTCTCGATTGCTCTTGTTGACGGGTTCGCCTTTCGCGGCGTTCCTTTGTTTCACTTCGGCGTTGACGCCTGAGGGACGGTTCCTGAGAAGCGCGAACACCAGCAGTCCCAAAGTCAGGGCAAGCAGCGCCTCTAGGCGGAAGGAAAGCTGAAGAGACTGCCCTTCGATGATGCGCACTGCGGCCAAGGGCACAAGAATGGAGGCGAAGCCGCTGCCAAGGGTGGCGAAGCCCACCGCTCCGCCCAGTCCGTGGTCGAACCAGCGGCTGATTAGAAGCGTCATTCCTACCATGCCGCCAAGGCCATATCCTGCGCCTGCGAAAACCGCTCCCGCAACGAATCCGCCAAGGCTGTCGGCAAAACCGTAAATGACGAAACCTGCGGTGGTCATAAGACTTGCGAGGAAGACGCCAAGGCGAACGTCAAGCGCGTGGTAGTAGCGGTCGACGAAGATGATGGTTAAAAGCGATGTGAGCGTGCGGGTGGAAAGGATAAGCGAGCCGCCGACGTCGCCCACGTCGTCGGTTGCAATGATGTAGGGCTGGTAGACGTTGAACGACGTGCTGGTCAGGCCCACGTTAGTGAAGAGGAAGAGAAAGCAGCATAGCGTGATGACTTTCTCGTAGTGCTTTTTCATGATGTCCGTCCGAACTAGTTTCTCGAGGTGTTCGAACGGACATGCTAGACGATCGTTGTTTCAATTAGATGGACGCTATTTGTGCGCAACGTGAACAGCGGCGATGCCGCCCGTGTGGTTGGTCCACGAGACGTCGTTGAAGCCTGCGTCTTCGAACATTTTCGCGAATGCGCGCTGATCGGGGAAGGCCTTGATGGAGCTTTGCAGGTACACGAAGCCGTCGCGGTCGCCCGTGATAAGGCCGCCCCAGAAGGGGATCATGTGCGTGAGGTAGAAGTCGTACATCGCGTGCCAGGCGGGGTTCGCGGGCTGTGAGAATTCCAGGCACACAAGCGTGCCGCCCGGCTTCAGCACACGGTACATCTCGGAAAGGGCCTTCTCGCGTTGGGGCATGTTGCGCAGGCCGTATGCGACGGTGATCACGTCGTAGCTGTTGTCGGCATAAGGGATGTCCTGCGCGTCGACAACTTCGAAGTCAACGGGAACGCCGTCGGCAGCGCCTTCGGCGTAATGCGCGCGTGCCACGTCGAGCATGTCGTTCACCAGGTCGGTGCACTGGATGTGCCTCGGGTGCTTGCCGCGGGCGATGGCGAAGGCGACGTCGCCCGTTCCGCCGGCGATGTCAAGGACATCGCTTTCGGGGGTGATGGGGGCCTTCTTCACGACGTCGGCCAGCCACAGCTTGTAGGCGCCGAAGCTCGAGACGGCGTTGAAGCGCTCGTATTTCTTCGAGATGGTCGAGAAGATCTCCTTCACGCGCTCGGAGGAAAGCTCGGGCTCGGCTTCCTCGCCAGTGGCGGTGTCGATGGAGGTCGGCGGCTTTTGGCCGCCGTCGACGGTTTCCTCGGAAGCCTTTTGACCGAGAGCGTCGTAATCAATGTATTCGCGGTCGTGTTTGAGCATGATCGTTCCTTACAGTCGTTTTTCTCAATGTACTACGAACGCCGCCGCTCACAAACGTCTCGGACGGATACCGTATGAACTTTCTATTTCGTAAGGGGCGCAATGGTATCATTCAAGCTTGCGTGAATAGCGTAAAAGAAAGCAGGTCAACCATGCTCCTATGTGCGCATTACATCCTCCCGGTAACCTCAGATCCCATCCTTGATGGTGCGATTTTGGTGCGCGACGGGCAGATCGTCGAGATAGGTCAGGCGTCCCTGCTCAAGCGCATTTACCCCGACGAAGAAGTCATGGACTTCAAGGAGTCCGCTCTCATGCCAGGCATGGTGAACCTCCACATGCATCTCGAGGACACCGTCATGCGCGGCATCGTTCCCGACGAACCCTACGCCGATTGGCGCCGCAGCCTTGCCATCACCGGCGAGAAGCTTGACGCGCGCGATTGGCGCTCTTCCGCTATTCTGGGCGGCCTTGAGGCTCTCACTTGCGGAATCACCTTTGTTGCCGATAAGTCCACCACGGGTGCCGCCGTCACCGCGCTTCAAAAGCTCGGTATGCGCGGCATCGTCTACCGCGAGGTGGGCGCTGTTGACAAGCCTCGCGTCGAGTACGCCATGCGCAGTGCGCACAACGACATTTTCACCTGGGCCGAAGGCGCAGACGAATCGCGTATTTCCATCGGCATCGCGCCTCGCCCCACGTACGAGTGCCATCCTCTGGTCTTCACCCGCGCGGCAGAACTTGCCCGCAGCGAGAACATCCCCCTGTCGGTAAGCGTTGCTTCCAGCAGCGAGGAATGCGACTTCCTGGCATTCGGTGGTTCGCGCCTGTCCGTCGAGGCAATGCGCGAGAAACGTGGATTCATCGAGATCCCGCCATGGCTTCCTGCTGGTGTTTCGCCAGTCAGCTACGTTGCCGAATGGGGCGGTTTCGAGGCTGACAATGTTTTGGCCGTCCACTGCGTCCATGTCAGCAAGGACGACGTGAACATGCTGAAGAACCAGGGCGTTTCCGTTGCCGTGTGCCCGCGCACCAACGCTCAGCTGTCCATGGGCGTGGCACCTATCTTCGATCTTATGCGCGCCGGCCTAACCGTCGGTTTGGGTACGGGTTACTCGGTGGCAATCGACTCCACCGACCTGATCTCCGAGATGCGTTTCGGCATGTTGCTGCAGCGTGCCGTCAACCCTGGCAAGTTCCTGGACGCCCACACCATGCTCCGTATGGCCACCATCGACGCTGCTCGCGCCGTTAAGATGGACGACCAGATCGGCTCACTGGAAATCGGAAAGCGCGCCGACATCGTCGCCGTCGACCTTTCCGGTTCGTATCAAAGCCCCACCGACGACCCCGCCTCCGCCGTTGTCAACACGACTTCCGGCTCCGACGTGCTCATGACTATGATCGACGGCAAGATCCGTTACGAGAAGGGCAAGTGGCATTTGGGCGCCGATGTGGCGAAGGACATCGCCCGCGTGATCGAGATCCGCGGCAAACTCAAGAAATAACAAAGTAGGTAAACCAAGATGGCAAACAACAAAATGACCGCCAAGCAGAAGGCCTCAAAGATCCAGGCTGCCGAAGAGCGTGCGCGTCGCGCGCAAGAGGCAAAGGAGCGCAAGGCCCGCACGAAGAAGATCTTCACGGTCGTGGTCTGCGTCATCCTTGTTCTGGCGCTGTGCATCCCCGCCATGGCCTTGGCTCTTCTTGGTGGGCGCTAAGCCGTCCGTCGTTTGGTCGCTGTAGAAGTTGTTTTCGGGGGCTAGCGCCCTCATTTCGAAAGGTAATCACGTGTTTGGAATTGGCGGATTCGAGTTTGTACTCATCTTGCTGTTCGCGTTCTTGATCTTCGGTCCCGACAAGCTGCCGGAAATCGCCCGTACGGTTGGCAAGGGCATTGCGAAGTTCCGTGCAGCTCAGGAAGACATGAACGAGGTCCTGAAGGAAAGCAAGGCTTTCGATCCCAATGCCGAGGATCCGTTTGGCGATCCCACCGAGACCATCGATAAGCTTGCGTCGACGGCCGAGAAACACATGCGCTCTGCCGCCTCCGAGGCATCGTCTGCGGTGAAAAGCAAGACCCACGAGGGTATCGACGGTTCTTCGCCAGCGAAGCCTGCGGCCAAGCCTGCTGCGCCTAAGCCCGCAGCCTCGGCTTCCGCTTCTGTGAAGAACGAGAGTTTTACCGAGCGCAAGGCGCGCTACGAGCGCGAACGCGCCGCGAAGTTGGCCGCAGCCGCCGAGGCTGCCGAGAGCGCTTCCTCGGAAGTGCTCGACAGCAGTAAGAAAGTTGAGGACTCCATCACTGAAGAGAAACCTGCGGAAGGGGGTGAGCAGTAATGCCTATCGGTCCTGCCCGTATGCCCCTTATGGAGCATCTTGGCGAGCTGCGCATGCGCCTGGTTCGCATCGTCGTCGTCCTGCTCGTTGCTGTCTGCGTGTTCTACATGGCGACGCCCACCGTCGGTCAGTTCCTGCTTCTGCCTATCGCAGAGTTCCTTCCTCAGGGTGTCGACGGATTCTCGAACCTCACGTTCCTTGATCCGTTCGAGGCGTTCACTGTTCGCTTCAAGGTTGCGTTCTGGGTGTCGATCGTTGCCACGTCGCCCGTGATCCTGTGGCAGCTCATCGCGTTTTTCCTGCCTGCGCTTAAGCCGAACGAGCGCAAGTGGTTCGTCCCTACGTTCTCTGCCATGGTCGCGCTGTTCATTTTGGGCACGGTTTTCTGCTACGCCATCATTTTGAACCCGGCGTTCCAGTGGCTTACCGATCAGGCCATGGGCCTTGGCGTGGTCACCCCGCGCGCCGATAGTTACATCGACATCATCATCAAGTTCGAGCTGGGCTTCGGCATCGCCTTCCAGCTGCCCATCGTCATTTTCTACTTGGTTATCTTCGACGTCGTGCCGTACAAGAAGCTGCGTGGCAGCTGGCGCGGCATCTACGTTGGCCTGCTGGTGTTCGCCGCTATGGTCACCCCCGATGCCAGCCCGGTCACCATGGGCCTGATGTTCGCGGCTTTGGTTGCCTTGTACGAGGCAAGCTTGCTTCTTTCGCGCATTGTGCTTGCGAAACGCATTAAGCGGCAGAATGAGGAGATCGCCGAGGACGACGATTAAACCGTCAGTCGATTTTGACTGGCGTTCACTCAAGAACAATCGTAATCTCTCGATTGAGCAATCGGGAAGGGCTGCTTCGGGCAGCCCTTTGTTTTAAGGAGGCCGTCGTGCACGAGATGGGAATCATGTCGGGCGTTCTCGATTCCGTCAACGCCGCTGCCCAGAACGCACAGGCAGAGCGTGTGACCAAGATCATCTTGAACATCGGCGAGATGACCGAGATCATCCAAGATTCGCTGGAGTTCGCTTTTCAGGTTATGAGCGAAGGAACCCTGTCGGAAGGGGCCGAGCTTGTCATCAAAACGGTGACCCCGCACAGCATTTGCCTTGACTGCGGGCATGAATTCGACCACGATCGATTCCAT
This sequence comes from uncultured Eggerthellaceae bacterium, assembly GCA_934668515.1. Taxonomy (GTDB): domain Bacteria; phylum Actinomycetota; class Coriobacteriia; order Coriobacteriales; family Eggerthellaceae; genus UMGS1502. The sequence goes on along the minus strand of CAKUNS010000003.1, from coordinate 404 downwards.
CGTACGTGCCCCGAGTGCGGAAGTTACTCAACCAGCATGACCCGCGGCCGCGAGCTTGACATTGAATCGATTGAGGTCGATTTGCCGGACGACGCCGACGCCGAGGGCGCTTCCTCGGACGCCGAGCCGACTCTGAAAGAGTCGAGCGACAGCGTCCAGGGCTAAAGGGGCCGAGCCGGCTCTGGGGACGCCGAGGACGCTTCCTCGGAAGCGTCCGAGAGCGTCCAAGGTTAAAGGGACGTTTCCTCGGAAGTCGCCGACAGCGTCCAAGGTTAAAGCGTCCGAGAGCGTCAAGAACTAAAGCAATCAGCGTTGAAAACGCTTAGAGAAGGAGACCAGCTATATGAAGTCAAGGGCTAAACCGTAGATTCTAAGACCTTTTGATTTGTTGGAACGTTGCAGCT
>CAKUNS010000002.1 GCA_934668515.1 uncultured Eggerthellaceae bacterium | reverse complement strand
TGCAGTGAACCCCTATAGTTGGACAGACAATGTTCTGCTTCTCCTATAGGGGTCTTCTGCGTTAGGGGGTTGATTTGCTGAGCAAGGATTACTCCGCTGAGTTTAAACAGCGCTTTGCGGACAGCTACGCCGATGGCGCGACCATCACCATGCTGCAACACGAGTTCGGTCTTACGAAGTCAACCGTGAAGCTTTGGAGGGAGAGGATCGACCAAGGCGGCGTCGGGGCTATAGACAGGCCGAGGAAGAACAACCGCTACCCCCAGGAGTTCAAGCTTCGCGTCGTAGAAGCCTATCTCCATGGCGAGGGCGACTACAAAGCCCTCGCTCTCGAGCATGGCGTGCGCAACAGCGTGCAGATACGAGACTGGGTGAAGCGGTACCGAGAGGGAGGCGAGGACGCCCTCGTCGTCCATCCATCGGGGCGAAGGAGGAAGGAGCCCGCGAGCGAGGAGACCCTCGAACAGCGGTGCGCCCGCCTCGAGATGGAGGTGGAGATCTTAAAACGAATGGCCGCCTCGGCGACGGACCTCTCGGCAACAGGCGGAAGCACGAGATAGTGAAGTCGCTGAGGCGGGAATACCCACTCTCCACGCTCCTGAGGCTCATGGGGATGTCGCGTTCCACCTACTACTACCACGAGGCGAACCCTCCCTCCGACAGGCAGGCAACCGAGCGGCCGGTCATAGTGGAGATATGCGAGAAATCTCGGTTCAGATACGGATACCGACGCGTTGCCGCCGCGTTGCGCAAAGCGGCCGGCATCCGTATCGCCGACAAGACGGTGCTCAAGGTCATGCGCGAGGAGGGGCTGCTGTGCCGGACCCGCAGACGTAGGAAGTACCGATCCTACATGGGCCAGGTCGGCAAGTCCTCCCCGAACCTGCTGGCCCGCGACTTCAAGGCGGAGGACCCGATGACCAAGCTGGTGACCGATGTCACCGAATTCAAGGTGGGCGGCACTAAGCTCTACCTTTCGCCCGTGGTGGACCTCTACAACGACGAGGTCGTCGCCTACTCGATATCCAGGTCCCCGAACATGAAGATGGTCCTCGAGATGCTGGCGGGCCTCGAGGGCAGGCTCGATGGCGAAGACGCCCCGTTGCTGCATTCGGACATGGGCTGGCAGTACCAGATGCCCGCCTACAGGCTCGCGCTCGAGCGGATGGGGATCGCCCAGTCCATGTCCCGCAAAGGAAACTGCCTCGACAACGCGAAGGCCGAAAACTTCTTCTCGATGGTCAAGACCGAGCTTTACTACGATTGGGAGGGAGACGACCCCGATATCTTCGAGAGGGATTTGGAGAAGTACATCGACTGGTACAACAACGTGCGCATCAAGAAACGCCTAGACGGAAGCAGCCCAGTCGAGTACAGACTCGGCCGGGCTGCCTAATTCACTTCTTTTGATGTTCAGGAAACGGGGTCCTTTGCAGTTTTGGGGCGCAGTTCACTCGTCGAGCGACACCCCCCTTTTTTTCTTTTCGCTAGCGCCTCTTGGCGCCTATGACCTTGCCGGCAAGAAACCTGGCTTACTTAGCGTAGTCCTGCTTCAGCGCCTCCCATGCAGCACGGGAGTTCTTGATGGTCTCGGGCGAGATGCAGTAGCTGCAGCGCACCCAACCTTTCATACCGAAGCTGTCAGACGGCACCAGCAACAGTTCGTGCGTCTTAGCCTGATCGGAAAATGCCTGAGCGTCGTCCTCGAGTGCCTTCACCCACAGATAGAACGCGCCGTCAGGGTTCACGAACTCAAAGCCAAGCTCGGACAGCATGTCGGTGAGCAGCTGACGGTTCTGACGATATGCCTCGACGTCGGTGGGCAGGTCGATGCAATCCTGGATAACCTGCTGGAACAAAACCGGAGCGCAGATGAAGCCCAGCGCACGACCGGCGCCGGACACCGCAGCAAACACCTCGTCGGCGTTGTCAATGCGGTCGGAAACGTAAACGTAGCCGATGCGCTCGCCCGGCAGGGACAGGCTCTTTGCCCAGGAATAGCACACGATGGTGTTCTGATAGTAGTTCGCGGCAAACGGTACGTCCAGGTCGTAGACGACCTCGCGGTACGGCTCATCGGAAAGCAGGTAGATGGGATGACCGTACTCAGCCTGCTTTTCCTCCATAAGGGCGGCAAGGGCTTTGATGTTGTCCTCGGAGTACACGCAGCCAACGGGATTGTTGGGCGAGTTGATGATGATCATGGACGTCTTCTCGTTGATAGCGGCGCGCAGACCGTCGATATCAAGCTGGAACTCAGGCGCGGTCATCATAACCTCGACGCAGGTGCACTTGGCGGTTTCGATCATCACGCGGTACTCGGGGAAGTACGGCACGTTAACGATAACCTCGTCGCCCGGATTGGTGAGGGCCGAGATGGTGATATCCAAAGCAGCCGTGGCGCCGGCGGTCATGTAGATGCGCTCGGGCGTAGCGGGGATGCCGAAGCGCTGCTTCAGATTGTCGGCAACGGCCTTGCGGGTGCTGTACAAACCGGCGGACATGGAGTATGCATGCACTTCGACCGGATCGGCGTCGGCAAGTTCCTTGATCTTGTCGGAAATACCTGCGGGGGCTGGAACAGACGGATTGCCGATAGAGTAATCGAACACGTTCTCGGCACCGATTTCTGCAGCGCGGCGCAGACCATGAGCGTACAGCTTGCGAATGGCAGAGGGCTCTTGGCCAAGCGCCAGCATCCTAGGATTGATCATCGTTCATCCAATCGTTCGTGAATTTTCGAATACCTGAAACTATAACCAAAGCACCCCGCCGAAGGGAATTCGTTCGACGGGGTGCATAAGATTTAATAAACGCAGCATTGCACAGTAGCGCAGAGACGATTACTTGACCTCGGGCTTAACGACCAGGACGTCGCACTCCATGTTACGGATAAGGAACGTGGAAACACTGCCGACAAACGCGTACTTGATGTTGGACAGACCGCGGGCGCCGCAGATAACCAGGTCGGGCTTGAAGGGCTGAACCAGACGCTCGGCTAGAGTGTCGTTAATGCGACCGGCACGAACCTCGAGCTTGACGGAAGGGATTTTCTCGGAGTTGCGAGCCTTGTCCAGGAGGTCCTTCAGATCTTCCTCAATGCGGGCACGGCCATCGTCGCACAAGGCAACGAAGTCGATGCCGTTGGCCTCATACGGAACAGAGTCGATGACATGACCGAGCAGCAGTTCGGCGCCATTGTCTTCGGCCAAGTTGATAGCGCGCTCGAGAACGGCTTCTTGCGTAGAGCCGCCGTCGAGAGCAGCGAAGATGCGAGTGTAGCGAGCCATGATGGGCCTCCTAGTGAAACGTTTGCGCACCGCTTTCGGGTGCTTGCTTAAGCTCATTTTAACGCACCTCAGCAAAACGTCACCTTCTTTTTTGAGTATTTAGCCTCACGGCTCAAATGTCCAGGAAGAAACCGCGTTTCACCAGCTCAGATAAACAAAACGCCCCACCTGTCACACAGGCGGGGCGTTCGAAGCCGATATGGGAGCTAGTCTTTACATGCTCGAGAAGCGCTCGGGCGAAACCTCAAGACCGGAACCAGACTCGTCCTTGCCCCCGATCTTGGCGTCGACGAAGCCGGAATCCTTGCGCTTGCCGCCCTTCTTGTCGCGTTTCTTCTTACCGCCGGTCTCGTTACCAGCAAGACGACGCTCGAGGTTGCCGACAACCTTGGCAAGCGGCAGAGTAAGCACCAGGTAGAACAGCGCCGCGACGATGTACGGGGTGATGGAGCCCGTGGAAGCGACGATGGTCTTGGCGTACATGACCAGCTCCATAACGCCAACGGCGGCCAGCATGGAAGTGTCCTTGTACAGCAGGATGAACTCGTTGGTCATGGTGGGCAGCACGCGACGGACGGTCTGCGGGATGATGACGTACGCCATGGTTTGCGCGGCATTCATGCCAAGCGAGCGAGCAGCCTCGAACTGGCCCTTGCTGATGGACTGGATGCCCGCGCGGAAGATCTCGCACTGGTACGCAGCCGAGTTCATAGCCAAAACGATGACGCCAAGCGGGAACGACGGGATGTTGATGCCAGCCAGCGGTAGGCCGAAAAACGCGATGTACACCTGCAGGAAGACCGGAGTGCCGCGAACCACGTTAACGTAGAGCGAACCCAAGCCGCGGAGGATGGCGAACTTGGACATGCGCATGAACGAAAGTAACAGGCCCAGCGGAATGGCAATGGGGAACGCCACCAAAACGATGCCCACGGCCATGAAGAAGCCCTGCAGCACAATGGGGAGGCTGGAAACGAAGATGGGCGGGTTCAGGAACAGGCGCAGGAACGTGTTGGAGTTCCAGGCCTTCACCCATTCCTGTTGAGCAAGCGAGTCGGAAAGGGTTTGAACGAAAGTAGTGCTTTTAACCGCAATGGTTGGAATGGAGGTGATCTTCTTGACCGTACCGTCGGTAAGCGTGTAGGTGCCCGCAAGCTGCTGATTGCCGCCGTTCTGTGGGAACATGACGCCGTAAAGCTCGATGCGGTAATAACCGCCAGCCTGGCCCGGCTCGCCGAACGATGCGATGACGGTCTGGCCGTCCTGAGCGAATGTTGCCTTCAGGTTCACACGGGTCATAAGGTCATCGCCGGTAAGGAGCGTGGCCTTGGCGTTGTTGATCGAACACGTGGTTCCTTCGGGAAGGGTAAGCGAGATGGAAGCCAGCGACTCGTCGGCATCTGCCTGAGCTTCCCAGGTGATGCGCGTTTCCACGCCGCCCAGAACATCGCTGCTGGAATCGGAGTTGGGGCGCGCCGTGCACTTTTGCACGTCAAGCGCGTATGCCGAAGCAGGGGAAACGAACGAAGCAGCGAACGGAAGCACCAGCGAGGCAACCAGAGCCACGACGAACAGCAGCGAAACCGACTTTTTGCAAACCGCACGGTTTGTTTTGAACATCATAGAAACCCGTCTAAATAGGTCGACAACAACGAAAACCCGCAATGAACGCAGGAACTTTCATTATAGCCACGGTTTCAGTTCGTAAACAGTCGGCGGCGCAACGAAGCGTGTAATTGCCACACACGGCTCATGAAGTTGGGAGACACGACGAGATAGAGGCGTGAAGGTCAAGCAAACGCGAAGGCAACCCTACTACCCCGCCAAACCGAACTTCACACGCACACGGCGAAGCTTCTTCACCCACGGGGCATACAACACCAAAAGGAATGCAACCGTAGCCACGCCATGCGTGATGTCGAACGGCAGCGCCGCGGCATACACCGCAAGAACGCCCGCCCAGCCGCTTGCCTGCGCATGGAAGAACGCCAAAATGCTCCATGCATTCAATATGATGCCGTATCCCAAGCAGGCCACGAATCCATAGACGTATACCACCGAAGGATGCGCATCCACCAGACGCTTGTCGCCCGCGCCCGCACTTGCAAGAAGGCCGGCGCCGTAACCCACAAGGCCCCAGGCGTACATCTGCCACGGCGTCCAGGGGCCCTGGCCGAAGAAAAAGTTAGACGCAAGCGCCGCCAGTGCACCAACCATGAACCCGCTTCGGCGCCCGAAGACGACGCCCGCGATGATCGCAATTGCGCTAACGGGCTTGAAGTCGGGAATAGGAGCGAACAAGATGCGGCCCGCCGCAGCCAAAGCCGCCAACACCACCGTGGGCATGATGTCGCGCAAGCGCGGGCGCGAGGCCTCGTATGTTGCAAAGAAAACGCCAATCGAAGCAAGCACCACGACAAACGACAGCGCCGCCGTCTGCTCGACGTTGGCAACCGCGCATGCCACCAGCACCACCGGGGTTGCCACCAAAGCAACCGCCTCGACGGCCACGCGAGCGAACCTATTCATGAAGTATGTCCTTCGCAGCGGTGACGGCCCCACCGTCGCCGCCAGCGTCCACCGCTTCAGCAGCAATCGCGCCGAACAAGTGGCTTTTCGCATTGGGGCAATACACCAAGTTGTTCGCCAGGAACTCCTCGGCTGGTTCGCTGCAAGCAACTTCACCGTCGAAGAGCATCGAGATCTGGTCGGCAACTACGAACGCGAAATCAAGGTCGTGCGTCACCAAGACGATCGTCGTCCCCTGGTCCGCCAAATCACGAACGATACGGGACAGCCCCGCGCTGGAATACGGGTCAAGGCCCTTGGTTGGCTCGTCAAGCAGCAGCAAGCGCGGTTTCGCAAGTAACAGTTTCGCCAAGGCAAGCTTCTGCTGCTGACCGCCTGACAGGTCATACGGATGCGAATCAAGAAGCTCGTCAAGCCCAAACCGATGCGCAGCTTCCACCGCTTGGGCATGATCGTAGCCGCAGCGGCCCGACCACTCCATCAGCTCTTCCATCACGCTGTCGCACACCAGAAGTGCCTTGGGATCCTGCGGGAGTAGAGCCTGCGAACCTGCCAGCCTGTTCTTCATGTTACCGCGCTGCGGCTTGAGCACCCCCGCGATGCAGCGCAGCAACGTGGTCTTGCCGCACCCGTTGCCGCCCACGATGGCATGAACGCTGCCCTGTACGATATCAAGATCGACACCGCGCGGAACCCACGGCAACTTTCTCTCGAACCGGTAATGCAGGCCGCGCACGCCGATGGCTGTTTCGCCACCCGCAAGCCTGGCCGCTCGATCAGCACGACGTGGGGCCAGAACGCGCGCCGCCTGCTCGCGCGGCGCGGCGGCAACCGCGTTGTCAAGGCGAACGAACTGGGTTGCATGAGCTTCGACGTCTTCGGGCGAATGCGTCGCCATGACCACGGTGATGCCCAGCTCGCGGTTCACACGGGACAAAAGGAAAACGAACTGCTTGACGGCGTTGGGGTCAAGCTGCGCCGTTGGCTCGTCAAGAAGGAGCAAGCGCGGACGAAGCGCCAGAACGGCAGCAAGATTCACCAGCTGCTTTTGACCGCCCGAAAGCGATTCCGTCGAAGAGCGAATCCAAGGCTCGATCCCGAAGAAATGAGCGACCTCGGCCACACGACGACGCATCTGGTCCTGCGGCATGCCGATGTTCTCAAGCCCGAAAGCAAGCTCGTGCCAAACCGTGTCGCACACGATCTGCGCCGACGGATCCTGCATCACGAAGGCGATAGACTGCGCCGACTCGAGCGGCGACATGACGGGCAGGTCGCCACCAGCAGCGCGCTCGGCGGCGGCACCCGCGCCCATGCCGTGCGCACCGTCCCCGCTCGCCCCGAAAAGCTCATACCCAAGCACGCTTAACGAACCGGTTCGCGTACCCACCGGAGCAAGCTCGGGCTTCATGCAGCGCAGAAGCGTGGTCTTGCCCGAACCGGTTGAGCCGGTCATCACGCAAAACGCCCCCTGCTCAACCTGAAAGGAAACGCCACGCACTGCCTCGCGCGCATCGGCCGAACCCTGCCTGGGATACTGAAACCCGAAATCCTGAACAACCACCGCAGGGGCAACGGTGCCAGCGACCTTTTCTCCCGTCATCATTCGCACGACCTCCATTGCCACCAATCCATCACCCACAGAACCACGGGCACCATCATGAACAGGGCATACGGGATATACCCCCACCAAAACGCAACCGGATCGGCCACGGGATAAAACGAATAGCGCGAGCAAACCGCCCATGCGGTAACGGCGCTAGCCGCCGCCAGCACCAAAACGAATCCCACAGCGACGGCATCGCGCACATGAACACGCAACCGCTTATATGTTGTGCGCTTCGCCCCGCATTCGTAACCGCGCGCCCGCATGGCGTCGCTGCGCTCAAGGGCATCCTCCATTCCCCACCCCATCAAAACGCTGACGATGCGCATGCGCCCACGCGCCGCGTCGCGCTTGCCACTGGGAGCCGCAGCACTCACGGCATCTTGAACGCAGGCGACGGACTTCCCCCGCGAAACGAATTGGGGAACGAGGCGCAGCACCTGCGAGACCATAAGCGTCACGACGGGTAAGACGTTGCCGAACAAGGCAAGTGAGCTTTCGGAATCCATGCAGGCCGAATACGAAGCGAACCACAGGAACACCGACGCGAACACCGCGCCCGAGCACAAGCCGTAGATAAGCGCTTCAAGATAAACGGCGCGCAAACCCACGCGGAACAGCTCGGTGGAACCCGACGCGACGAACAGCGGGTTGGCCGCAGCCACGATCAAGCACAAGGGCACAACCCACCGAAGCGACAGCAACGTGGCGCGTCCACCGCGGCACACGCACGAGCACGCAAGCGCACCGGCAAGGGAAAGCGCTGCATACACGGGGTGCATGCAGCACATAGACAAGCCAAGCGCGCAGGCAAGGAACAGGAATGCCACAGCGGGGTGATATGTATGGAAAACACTCTGCATTTCTATATGGCGTCAAATCGGCATCAGCTGTACGACGATGGCAGCTTAGTTGCCCGTGACATAGAACCAGCTAACCACATCGCCGTCAGAAAGAACGTAATTGGCGCACGACGTCATAGGCGAAACCCCATTCACGGAGTACACCCACCCGCTTTTGCCGCCGTGCTCTTTCTCGGCCAAACCGCCGATGGAGCTTACGTACAGGCCGTACTGGCTGCCGCGCGCGTTCACCGACAGCCCGCAAGCGCAAAGCGCGTCATAAGCCGTGGCGCCTTGGTTGAAAGTGAAAGAACCGCCGCCCGAAACAGATCCGCCCACGGCGGAGCTGCTGACAGAAACCGAAACAGCGATGCGGTTGGACGGCGTCTGGCTTGGCTGCTCGACCGGCTCGGGAGAAGGTGCAGGCGAGGCGTCCTGCCCCGACGAAGACGGGGTGCTGCCACCGGTTGTCGACGACCCCTCGTCACGCGAAGCAGAGTCGGTTGTAGAGGAAGCGGATCCGTCGTTGGCGGCAACGGTTTTACTGTCAGCGGATGCCGAGGAGTCTCCCTCGGAGGATGCGAACGAACCCGATTCGGCCGCGCTGCCACCATCGTCTGCGGATGCCGAAGCGACAGCGGAGGAGGATCCAGCAGACAAGCTGGCACCGCCAGACGCGCCGCCGAACATCAAGAAAACGCCGACGGCGATAAGCAAGACGGAAGCCAGCACAAGCGCCGCGATCCCCACGCGCGTGCGCGTGGGGATCGACTGTTGGGAACCTTCGTCAAGGACGGAGGGGCCTCCCACCGTCAGAGCGGCCGCGCGAGCCGAATCGCGAGGCGGTTCGGACTCACTATGGCTGAACTTGTTTTCGACGTCGTTGTCGGTCACTTCGCAACCTTACCTTCCGAAATTGCGACGCCTGGCGCCGATCATCCAGGCAGCAGCACCAGCAAGACCAAGGCCGCCGACACTAAGTAGAACGAACGGCAGAGGCGTTCCGCCCTTGACGGGCTGGTCAGCACCATCGTCCATCGAGATCAGCATGATGTCCTCTTCGCCATCAGCGGCAGATCGGGTAGTCGCCGCGTCGTCAGATTCTTCCGCCTTAGCGGCATCTGCCTTGTCAGCATCGGCATCGTCGATCGGAGTTGCCGCAGGTGCGACGTAACCGCCAAGCTGCGAACCGTTGTTGTCACCGTCATTGCCAGACGCCCCGCCGTTGCCGCCGCTAGGCTGTCCACCTGGCACGGGCTTCGGATCCGCCGGCGTGACGGGCCCGATAGCCTCGCCTTCCTGCGCCGCGATCTTGAACAAGTAGCCCGAGTCGTTCGTGTAATACAAGTTGCCCGCACCATCGGAAACGATCGAGGCCATACAGTACTGCGCGAAACCAACACCCGGAGCGAAGATCAGCTTCGCCTGCTCGTCGCCCAAGCAGTACGCGTACACACCGCCGCCCGACGTGTAGTTGGGCCAATCGCCCTGGGCGCCGTTCAGCGTGAAATACACGTACGTCTTTCCATTGCGCGTCGAAACAAGCGGCGTGCTCTTGCTTTCGAACGGAAGCAGCTCGCCATCGGCCTTGGTGACCTTGGTCACGCTGAGATCGGACAGCTTGATGCATGCAAGCACACCCTTGTAATCGTCGGAGCCACCAACAAATGCATAACCACCGCTGATGGTGGGCGTGGACGTGGAATAGCCCGCGAACTGGACTTTGCCCGTCTCGGACAGATTGCCCGCCACGTCAACGGCGAATCGATGCAAGACGCCGTCCTTCGAAACGGCATAGATGTTGTCGCCGTCAACAACAAGCGTGCTGCGGAACCCGGCCGAAGACGCATCCAGGGAAGAAACCTTGCTCGACAGATCAGCCGAGAACACCGACACGCCGCCCATGTCATCAGCGACAACATAATAGTCGCCCGCCATCACGCCGCCGGCCCAATAATAGCCCGCGTCGCTGTTGGTGAACGAGCCAGCAACGGCACCCGTAAGCAGGTTCACACGGCGCAGCGTGCCGGCCGAAGCAGACCAGCTCTTATCGAACGAATCGACGGTCGCCAAGTACACGTAGCCATCGGAAACCATCAACGTGGACACATTTTGATTCGCAAACGCGTCACTCACCCAAAGAGTTTCAAGGGTGGTTGCTGAAACGGCCTGCAGATAACCGCCCGTCAAGGGAATGACAATGATGCCGTCAGCGTAAATCGGCCGGCAAGTGGAATCCATCGTCGAGCCAAGCGTGATCTGCTTAGCAACCGCACCCGTTGCCGGGTCGATCAGCTGAAGGCGAGCAAGGCTCGAGGTGTACACCTGAGTGGTCGGATCGAAATAGGACGAAGAGGAGACAACATACAACTTGCCGTCGACGACAAGCGGCGTGGAGGCCGAAGAAGATGCGCCAAGCTCGCGCTCCTTATCGGTAAGCAAGCTGCTGCTCCATGCGGCGTCAGCCTTGGTCACAGGCGTGTTGCCGCTGGTGATTGCTCCGGTGCCGCCATTGACAAAGCCGTTGAACTGCACGTCAACGGAGGGATGATCGGCCTTGGGGTTGGTCTCCACATCGGCCTTGGGAAGCTCGGCACCCTCACCCGCGTAGTACCACGAAATCTTGTCGCCAGGCTGAACCTTCTAGGTCGAGGCAAGCTCGGTGCTTAGCTTTCCATTGATATAGAAAGCCCACCATAGAAATTGGCCTGGGGCGACCTTTTTGCTGCCCAGGCTTGTTTCGCCGTTCGGGAGCCTGCCGCCGTCCTTAGCGGAAATGATCCACATGCCGTCGTTACAGGTCATGCCATAGCGCTCAAGAACCTTCTTGGTAAGAGCCGCTGCGGTCATACCCTCTTCGGCGGCGATCTTCACTTCGGTTTCAGGGGCCCAAACGACGTCCTTGCCAGAGGTGTCGGGGCCGACGATTTTGACCGTCGAAACGAACGTGGCTTTGCCGATGTCGTCAAGCGTGTCGCCGAACGCAGAGTAATACAGAACGATGGAGTCGCCCGGGTTCAGAGTAACGCTACTGGCGCCAACCTCAGACGCCTTACCGTTCACGAACAGCTGCCAGTACTTCCCGGTTGCCGCGTCATACCCAAGCGTCCTGCCATCAGCAGACGTGATGTCGGAAAGGTAGTAACCGTATTCGCTCGTCGAGGAGGTATGCTTGAGGTCGCACGCGTTCAGCACCCGTTCAATAAGCGCATCGGCGGTCGAACCGAAGGCGATGCCCTGGGCGCCGTCCGACCAAACCTGGTCGTTGCCCTTGGCATCAACACCAACCAGCTGGAAGTTCACCGAGATCTGCGGATCGGAATGATCGGTCGTGCCAACGATGCGATACGTCGCGCTAACAGGCTGGTTCACCAAACTCTGCAGCTTGGCGTTCTCGGGATGAGCTTCGGCCAAAGCCGCGTACTTCTCGTACGTAAGAGAGCTCTGCACCATAACGAGCGTATCGGCGACAGGCTGAGTGACACGCAGGGTCTCATCGGCAACAACAGAACTGTTGTCAGATTTGAACGTGCGCCAGTTCGTGCCGGCCATAGAGTCGTAACCAGGTAGGTCGGCAGTATGAAGACCACCCGCCTCGTACTTCTTCGAATATGAAACCGTGCCGTCGTCCTGAAGCACAGCGGTGCTCCAGGGGTTCAGGTCCTGGCTGACGCTGTCAACGGAAGCGTTGTTTCCCAGAAGCGATGCGGCATAACCGTCCTTCACCTTTTGCATGAAGGCACCGGCGGCATCGATCTCGGCCTCGTCAATGGGCTTGATATTCACAACGATATCGCGAGTTGCGACGACGCCGTCGCGCGTGAGGGTTGCCGTGATGGTCACCTGATTGGTTCCGCCGGCAATATCGCGAGTGACCACGGCGCGGTAGCCGTTGATCTTCAGGACGGAGTCGTCGCTCGACGAATACGAAAGCTTGACATTGCCCTTGATGAGCTTCCTGGCGGTGGGCAGAACGAAATCAGACTCGACAGCCGACAGGTCAACCGCTTTATTCTTGTCGGCATAATCGACGATCTTGCCGTCGATCTGGGCAAGCGCAGCCTCAAGCTCGGCCTTCTCGGCGGCGATGTCCTCGGCCGACTTGGAGGCAACCTTCATTTCATATGCGCGATTGGCGGATACGCCGGGGGCATTTCCGTAGCCAGGAACAAGCAGCTGAGCCGAAGCGCTCAGCTGGACGTCGGCATCGCCGTTGCCGTGCGTGTAGGCAACCTTGTAAACGGTGTTGTAGTCGGAATCGTAGCTGGAAGTGACTTTCGCCACAGACTCATCGGACGAAGTCCACTTGAGCGACGCGACCTTCTTGCCGTCAACGTAAAGGAAACTGGGGAGCACCTCTTCCTTGACGGACGATTCCGCAACGCCCGATTTCACGGACGCAGTAAGTTCGACGGAATCAAGCAAACTCGAAAGATATGTTTCGACCTTGGCGTCGTCCCACGGCAACATGGAGTTCGAGCTGGGGGTGAACTCGACCGACTCTTCACCCAGCGTCAGCGTGTACGTGGGCTTGAATTGGCAAAGGATCGACCAGTCATACGAAACGGTTTTGTCAGCAGGAGAAAGGAAGAAGTAAGCGATAGATCCATCGTCGGCAATGCCGCCCTGATGAGCTGGGTCGGAACTTCCGGACCAGAGTGACTTCAAAGACGGCGTGACGTCGGAATAGCCCAACACTTGAAGCTTGGCGGCAAGCATGTCGACGATATTGGAATCGGCGCCAAACTTGGGAGCGGGCTTCCAGGTGGAAAGCTTCTTGACAACCTCGGCAAGCTTCGCAGCGTCGGGGTTCGAAGGAATAACCTCGCCCGCCTCGACGGGCTTTGCCAAGCTGTCGGTGTCTTTGGTTCCCCGCTTGCCATAGGTCACGTAACACAGAACGTATTTGCCAACCATGTCGGACGTGATAACCAGCTCGCGGGAGTTAGCCCCCTCGACGGCGGAGTAGCCGGTGGCAGAATGAGCGGATGCTTTGCTCGGACCGATATACCACTGATAAGTGAGCTGGGCATACTCGGAGTCGGTAAGCTCGACGTCGTCCCACTCGTATTCATCGTAATACGTGGCGACAAACTTGACGGTGTCGCCTACCTTGACTGCCGGAGCATAGTCCGAGGTAACGTTTTTCCCGGACTCGTTCTGAATCGAAACGTCCCCTATGTAGACGTCGGAAGCAAGCGCGATGCCATCCTCACCGTCGTAGGCAGCCGCATCGGCGCTATTGGCATCAGCATCATCAGAAGCCAGCTGAACACCTTGCTCGGACGAGCCTTCGTCAACAGGCTGGACGACGACGCCAGCATCAGCAGCGACAGGCGCGGCGGCGCTGTCGGCGTCCGCACTGCTGGCCTCAGCCTTCGGCGCATCCACAGCATCCTTGGCTGCAGCGGATTCGCCGTCAGAAGCAGCAGCAACCTTGGCAACAGAATGCGAAGCCTCGGCCTCGCCTTCCGCAGCCCTCGCGCCGGAATCGGCAAACGCCAAGCTCGGCGTCATGGCCGTCGCCATGACAACCGCCATGAAGCTGGCAAGCGCACGCTGCCGCAAAGACGTCTTCAATGTTTCGGATTTCTGCGCTGTCTTGTTCTGCGCAGCAGAATCGTCGGGCGCGTTAGTGCGCACGAATTTGGGGCCGATGCTCATCGGTTCCTCTCTTTCCCAGGGCTTAGTGCGATGGATGAGCGATCCGACTTCGCCTCGTCTGGACAGACCGCGCGCCCGCGGCAACCCTGCCCATCAGCATTTACGGTTCCTGGTAGAGCGCAGGACTTTCACCCGCATTCTCTCAAGCGCAATCGCGCCCGCGCCGTGCCCGACGCAACCATCTGTGCCATTTACGTTGTGGATTTTACCACGTCAAAGGCATGTTTTAGGCACTTCCTGCCCGGGGGCATAAAAAAGGTGGGGCAAGCCGCTTTCACGGCCTGCCCCACCCAAGTCAATCCGAAGCTATCGGGTTGCGGTGTTACATGTACTTGGCAACCAGAGCATCGATGGTGCCGTCAGCCTGAAGCTCCTCGAGAGCCTTGTTGATGGCGGCGGTCAGAGCCTTGTTCTCCTGAGCGATGGCAACAGCGTACTCCTCGCCGGTGGCGATGGACTTAACAACCTGAGCATCGGTGTAAGCGTTGGCGAGCATGCGCTCGACGACGGCCTTGTTGGTGCACACGGCGTTAGCCTGGCCAGACTGCAGAGCAGCGAATGCGTCGGTGGAGTTGCCGTAAGGCTGAACGGTGGCCTTGGGGTAGTTCTCCTTGACATAGGTCTCGCCCGAAGAACCGGACTGAACGGCGATGACAACGCCTTCCTTGTTCAGAGCCTCGTCAGCATTGTCGGCGGTGATGTCGGCGTTGTTCTTCATAGCGGCAACGGACAGGTCGTCAACGTAGTAGCTGTCAGAGAAATCGACGGTCTTGGCGCGCTCGGGGTCGACGGTGAGGCCGGAAATTCCGACGTCAGCCTGAGTGCCAGCGGCAACAGCGGTAAGGATGCTGTCGAACTGCAGGCTAACGAACTCGGGCTCGAGGCCCAGCTTCTCAGCAACAGCCTTGCCGATCTCGATGTCAAGACCGACCATCTCGCCATTCTCGAGGTTCTCGAACGGCGGGAAGTCGGGCGACGTAGCGATGAGCAGCTTACCTTCCTTCACAAGCTTCATCTCGGTGGAAGCGCTGGCAGAACCAGAAGCGCTAGCCGAAGCAGAGCCGCTTGCGCTGCCCGAGCCCGAATTGCCCGAAGCGCAGCCGACAAGCGCCAGAGCGGCGGCAAGAGCGCCGGCGGCGACAAGCGCGAGCCATTTCTTCTTAGACATAATCCCTCATTTCTGTTTGAAACGTTCCTTGCAAAACGCACCGCACGCACGCGATGCCCTGTGCTCCAGACAGAATAGCGCATGAACGGCGGTTATTACGATTCTTTAACACGAATACGGCAAATTGCGATGATAGTCGGGAAATCGGCCAATCGACCTAGTTAACGGGCCAGCTGCCAGAACGCGACGGCGCTTGACGCGGCCACGTTCAACGAGTCGACGCCGTGACGCATGGGAATGCGCACGGTGTAGTCGCAGCGGCTGATGGTTGCGGGCGCAAGGCCGTCGCCTTCGGTGCCGAATACCAATGCAAGACGGTCGCACTCGGCCAAACGCGGGTCGCGAAGCGAAATGGAGTCGTCCTCAAGAGCCATAGCCGCCGTAGTGAACCCCAAGTCGTGAAGAAGAGGCACGCCATCGCGCGCCCAATCGTGCGGGTTCGTCCCGATGCGGGCCCAAGGCACCTGGAAAACCGTTCCCATGGAGACACGTACGGCGCGACGGTACAACGGGTCGTAGCACGCAGGCGAAACCAGCACGGCATTGGCGCCAAGAGCGGCCGCCGAACGGAAGATCGCGCCCACGTTCGTGTGGTTGCGGATATTCTCGAGCACCGCGACCAAATGGGCATCGCGCACGACCTCCTCAACGCTGCGCTCGCGCGGACGGCGAAACGCCGCCAACGCGCCGCGCGTCAGCTCGAAACCGGTGAGCTTCTTCAGTTCATCCTCGGGCAAAACGAAAATAGGCGCGTCGGGGTTCGCCGAATGGAAGCGATCCATCAACGACTCAAGCTGCGGCAGGTACTTCTCTTCTGTTAGAAGAGACAACGGCATGTTGCCGCCATCAAGCGCGCGACCGATAACCTCGACGGTCTCGGCGATGAAGATGGCCTTGCTGGGCTCGATCCTGCTTCGAAGTTGCAAGTCGGTCAGGCGGGCGTACACGTCAAGCCGTTCGTCTTCGAATGCCGTTACTTTCTGGATGCCCATGCTTTGCCTTTCTGTGGGGTATTCCCCTTATCGTCCCTGATAGGGTGCCGTTTTGGCAGAGTCGTTCCCAAACCGTGGACAAGACGCTGCCTAACGCATCCAGTTTCCCAGTATAATGGGAACCCGCGGCCCGCAAGCGACTTGCTTTGCGGGCGCCGCCATAAATCGAAACCATTATCGCGTGCAACGCGCGCGAACAGGAGATGCGCCTAATGTCTGTGAAGTCGGTCGCCAAAAACGTCGAGCACGTCACCGGCTCTAAGCCCCGTTCCGTTCCTCCCGAAATCGAGATGGCATATCCGTACGAGGCCTTCGCGTCGAAGATCCTGCCACATATCCGCAAGTACGACGCGGCCATGAGCGAGCTGAAGGTTCGCTTCGAGATCATCGACAAGGACCTGCAGGTGCGCAGCCACCGCAACCCCATCCACCACATCGAGTCGCGCACCAAGTCGCCGCGCAGCATGTACGAGAAAATCGTCCGCTACGGCTACAACCCCACGGTCGAGAACGTCGAGGCGCACCTGATGGACGTGGCGGGAATCCGCATCATCACCTCGTACATCCAGGACGTCTACCGCATGGTTGAAATGCTGAAGCGCCAAGACGACCTTGAGATCGTCGAAATCAAAGATTACATCGCCAACCCCAAGCCCAATGGCTACCGAAGCCTCCACGTCATCGTGCGCATCCCCGTGTTCTTCATGGACTCCAAGCAGATGATCCCCGTTGAAGTACAGATCCGCACCATCGCCATGGACTTCTGGGCAAGCCTCGAGCACGACCTGAAATACAAGGCCATCGGCGAGGTCAGCGGCATCGATTCCTCGGCCGAGCTGAAAGAATGCTCGCAAATCATCGAGGGCGTCGAGAAGCGCATGCAGTTCTTGGCGTACGCGCTGGACGAAGGATCTTCGGTCTGCCTGCTGTAAGAGCTTTCATAGGGCGCCCGCAAAGGCTACCTGCAAAACACCGACTGGGCTTCCTGCAAAAGCACCGTTCGGGTTGCTGCAAAACATCGATTGAAAACCCCGCAAAACATCGAATGCGCAGTTCCAGCGGTTGAAAAACAAGGGAGGTTGGCAACCTGGTTGCCAACCTCCCTTTAGGTTTCCGCTGTTGCGCGAACGCAGCCTTGCGCAAGCGCTATTTCGCGATAAGGACCGCGACGGGCGAAGCGTGCAGCACCTTGTAGCTGACCGAGCCTGTGTACTCCTTGCGGCCGGAAAGACCGCGGTTGCCCATAACCACCAGGTCGTAACCGCCCTTCTCAAGCAGCTTCACGATCTCGGCAGAGGGGTTCACGCCCGCCAGGCACATGACGTCGGCCTGTTCGGCGGTGTCGCCCAAGAAATCAAGAGCCGTCTGAAGGATGGCGTTGCCGTCTTCCTTCATAAGGGTGATGATGTGGCCCAGCTCGGCGTTAGCCTCCTCGCTCAACGCGGGGATAGGCGCCACGTACAAGACGTCGATCTGCATCTCGGGATTGGTTTCGGCCAAGGTTTTCGCCATCTCAAGGGCGCGATTGGCGCCGTCGGAACCATCAATGGGAACCAAGATCTTCGAAAGTGCCATGACTACCTCTTTTCCTTGAAGCGCCCCGCAGGACGCACATGCAGCCGCGCCGCCTTGCAGCGCCCGTGACTGCCTACTTACTTCGTTTCCTGAACCAGCGAGAACACCGGAGCATCGGACTCCTTGGCGATAAGCTCACGCGGGTTCAGGTACTCAAGCTCGGTGATGAACGCGAAGCCGGCAACGGTGCCGCCTGCGGCTTCGACCAGCTTCTTCTGGGCGATGGCGGTGCCGCCGGTGGCAACCAGGTCGTCAACGATAAGGACGATGTCGCCGGGCTTGATGGCGTCGGCATGGATTTGCAGCGAATCGGTGCCGTATTCAAGCTCGTAGCTTTGCGAGATAACCTCGCGCGGAAGCTTGCCGGGCTTGCGTGCAGGAACGAACCCTGCGTGCAGCTTGTAAGCTACCGGGGTGCCGATGATGAAACCGCGGGCTTCGGCGCCTACCACCTTGGTGATGCCCTTGCCTGCGAACCGGTCGGCAATGCGGTCGACCGCTGCCCGCAGGGCATCGGCGTCCATCATGAGCGACGTGAGGTCAACGAAGATGATGCCGGGTTCGGGATAATCGGGGATGCGCGTGAGCGCGGCTGACAAATCGACGGAATCCATGACGTTCCTTATCTGGTACGGGTTATGAACGGGTGACGGAACGCGCGCATGCCCTGCGAATGAACCGCGCGGCCAGACAACGCGAACCTTTTCTTCAGATTCTACCGCAACGTTGCGCCACGCGTGGTGAGTATCCCCTACGAAACGGTAACGCCGCCGAGACGGCAGCGCGGTCGCACGCGAAGCCCAACGCCGCAAGGACCGCCGCGCGAGCAAGAAAACGCCGTGAGCTGCACCTACAGCCAACGGCGTTGCATCAACCCAGCCGAAAGCGAATCGCGCTGTTACATCAGCTTGCAGATAGCCTCGGCAAACGCGACCGGATCCTCGATGGGCATGCGCTCAACTAACAGCGCCTGATCGTACAGAAGCTCGGTGTATAGACCCAGCTTCTCGCTGTCGTCGGCGGCTTTGGCAGCCTTCAGCTTCTCGAACACCGGATGCTTGGCATTCAGCTGCAGCACACGCTGGGCCTTCGCGCGCTCGGCGTCGGGGCCCTGAGCCAGCACGCGCTCCATCTCGAGCGACAGCATGCCCTTCGCAGCGATAGCGGACGGCGCGTCCTCGAGCGTGGGAGACACGACCACGTCGGACACCTTGTCGCCAAGAAGCTCCTTCATGGCGGCGAACAGCTCCTCGTTTTCCTTCGTGGCATCGGCGGCCTGCTTCTTCTCGTCCTCGGTAGCAAGGTCGAGGTCGGCAGAAGTCACGTTCTTCATGTTGAACTCTTTGTAAGCACGCATGGACTGGATGGTGAACTCGTCCACGTCCTCGGTGCACAGAAGCACGTCGTAGCCCTTTTTCAGAGCCGACTTAACTGCAGGAAGCGTCATCAGCGTGTCGCGCGACTCGCCTGCAGCGTAATAGATCTCCTTCTTATCCTTCTGCTCGGGATCCATGGCCTCGATGTACTCGTCAAGGGTGACCAGCTTCTGATCCTTGGCGGACCAGAACAGGAACATCGGGGCAAGCTCGTCGGTCTTCGAGCCGTACGTCTGGTACACGCCGAACTTGAGCGAGCGGCCGAACGCCTGGAAGAACTTCTCGTAGCCCTCGCGCTCGTTATCGCGCATCTTCTCCAGCTCGGAAGTGATCTTCTTCTCTACCTTGTTGGCGATGGCATGCAGCTGGCTGTTGCGCTGAAGGGTCTCGCGCGAGATGTTCAGCGTAAGGTCGGCGGAGTCGACGATGCCGCGCACGAAGTTGTAGTAATCGGGCAGAAGATCGGCGCATTTGTCCATGATCAGCACGTTCGAGCTGTACAGGGCCAGGCCCTTCTCGAAATCGCGGCTGTACATATCGAACGGGGCGCGACCTGGGATGAACAGCAGCGCGTCATAAGTAAGGGCGCCTTCGGCATGAACCGAGATACTGCGCAGCGGATCCTCGAAGTCATGGAAGTTTGACTTGTAGAACTCGTTGTAATCCTCGTCGGAAACCTCGGACTTGCGGCGCTTCCAGATAGGGATCATCGAATTGATGGTAGCGACCTCGGTGTAGTCCTCGTACTCGGGCGTGTAATCGTCGCCGGCGTCCTCGGGCTTGGCCTTCTCGCGCGACTTGGTGACTTCCATCTTGATGGGGTAACGCACGTAATTGCTGTACTGCTGAATAAGGTGGCGCAGCTCGTACTCGTTCAGGTAGGCGGTGTAGCTGTCCTCGTCGGTATCGTCCTTCATGAACAGCGTGATCTCGGTGCCGTGCTCGACCTTTTCGGCAGGCTCGATGGTGTAACCGTCAATACCGTTGGACTCCCAGGCGTTCGCCTCGTCGGAACCGTACGCCTTGGAAATCACGCGCACGCGCTTGGCAACCATGAACGAGGAATAGAAGCCAACGCCGAACTGGCCGATGACG
Organism: uncultured Eggerthellaceae bacterium; assembly: GCA_934668515.1. Taxonomy (GTDB): domain Bacteria; phylum Actinomycetota; class Coriobacteriia; order Coriobacteriales; family Eggerthellaceae; genus UMGS1502. Next base: position 73,121 of record CAKUNS010000002.1, on the reverse strand, counting down.
CCTGCAGCGTCGGTTTCGGCAAGATCGTTCTCGGCCTTGAACTCCTGGCTGCCCGAATGGGCAATGGTGCCCAGGTTCTTCTCGAGCTCGTCGGCAGTCATGCCGATGCCCGTGTCGGAAACGGTGATGGTACGGGCCTCGGGATCGAACGCGACGCTGATGAACAGGTCGTCCTTACCGATTTGAATGGAGCTGTCGGTCAGGCTTTTGAAGTACAGCTTGTCAACGGCATCCGAAGCGTTCGAGATCAGCTCGCGCAGGAAGATCTCCTTGTTCGTGTAAATGGAGTTGATCATCAGATCAAGCAGTTTCTTGCTTTCTGTTTTGAACTTGCGCATGTGCGAATGTCCTTTCGTTTTGCAAGGCCGCCTGCGTCGCGCCGCATGCACAGGATTGGCGCGAACCGCGCCACCCACATAAGTCGATACACGATTAGCAGTCTCGCCATCTGAGTGCTAATAACCGATTTTAGGCAGTGAAAAACGCGTGTCAACAAAGGCACGCGTCATTCGGAAGACTGTTTTTCGGCTGTTACCTTGGAAGCGTTGCTGGGGCGATTGAGGAAAGCGTCCCGCATCTCTGGCACCCGTTCGCAAGGCAGCAGCTTCGCGCTCAGAACGCCCGCTCGCAAGCCGGCCCGATGCCCCGCGCCCTCCTACTCGGAAAGCTGGCAGACGTGCATCCAACTGTTGCCCGTGGAAAGCGCATGCGCGCACCCAACGCACGAGCGGCCCGGATACGGGCACGGGTCGCTGGACTCGAAGCCCCTGAGATCAACGTGCGCCGCGGCAAGCTCGGAATCGCTGGGCTTACGGAACGCCGACGAGGCGCTCTTCATGCCCAGAACCATCATGTCGGCCATCTGGCGCATGCCGAGCTTGGTGGGATGCGTGCCCTCGATGCTGTCGTAGTCGTAGCCCATAGACGCAATGTCGACGGCAATGGCGCCGTGCGACTCGGCCGCGTCGATGATGGCCTGGTTGTACGCCGAAAAAGCCACGCCGCGATAGTTGTACGGAAACGTGGACTTCGCGTGGTACTTCACGCGGCCGGGCAACATGGTGAAGCACCAGATGCGCGCCTTAGGGAAGCGGCTCTTCATGCGGTCGATCATCTGACCGTACGCACGGCCGAAGCCCTGCGCTGCGTTCGCGGGGGCGTTACCCGCCTCGACCGGGTCGGGCAAGCCGGCCTGAATCAGACAACGCGGCATGGCGCTTCCCCTGCCGCGAGCCTGGGCATCGGGGCCTCCCCAACCGTAGTCATTGATGCCGTAATACACCAGGATGTCGTCGGGCACGGCGTCGCCTTCGCCCAAAGCCGCAACGCGCTCGTTGCAGTTGCCGCAGGGGTAGCCCGCGCCCTCAAGCATCGAGCCCGACCACGCCGCGTTGGCCAGCAGCTGGCCGTCGAAAGCACGGATAACGCGCATCCACCAGGTGTCCTCGATGGACGTTATGCCCGCTCGCTCGCAATTCGCCTTGTTGTAGAAAACCGCGAAGCCCTCGTGCGTGCAACCCTCGAACGTGCTGATGGAGTCGCCGAAAACCGAAAACGTACGTGCCATGCGATCTTCCCCTTTACCCTCTTCGCTCTCGTATTGAAAACAACCCGCCGACGGCAGTTTCGCCGAAGCGGGGTCATATGTCACAGAACGGGATTATAGCGTGAGCCACGCGTCCCATTTTTGCAATCGCTTTAACAGTGACCTATCGCCATACGCTAGAATTCGAATCGGAAACCCCCGCACACACGAAAAGGAGGGTACATGGCTTTCGAGACAACGAACTACCAGTGCATCTCGTGCAACGGCCCGCTTCACTTCTCAAGCGAATCAGGCCTTCTTGAGTGCGATTACTGCGGGTCGAAGTTCACGCCCGCCCAGATTGAGGAGTACTACGCCCAGTCCGAGGAGAAGCACGAGGCAGCCGCTGCAGCAGCAACCGCCGCCGAGGCGAAGCGAAACGCCCAGGCAGCGCCGGAAGAACCGGCAAACGAGCCCGCGCAAAACGCCGCGCCCGACAAAGACTTCGACCCCATTCAGAACTACCTGAACCGCTCGAAGTGGGAAGAGGGCGAGCAGGACAACCTGCGCTCGTTCACGTGCTCCAGCTGCGGCGCCGAACTGCTTACCGACACCACCACGGCCGTCACGCAGTGCCCCTACTGCGGCAATCCTACCGTGCTGCCGGGCCAGCTGAACGACACCTTACGCCCCGAGTTCGTCATCCCCTTCCGTCAGAACAAAGACCAAGCGGTCGCCGCCCTTAAGGAATACTACAAAGGCAAGAAGTTCCTGCCCGACAACTTCACCAAGGGAAACCACCTTGAAGAGGTTCAGGGCGTGTACGTGCCGTTCTGGCTGTACACGGCCTCGGCCGAGGGCAGCGCGACCTTCACCGCAACGAACTCCACCTACTGGTCGGATTCCGAGAACGACTACGTCGAAACCGAGTTCTACGATGCCACGCGCGAAGGCACGATGGATTTCGAGAAAGTTCCCGTTGACGCATCCAGCAAGATGCCCGACGCGCATATGGACGCCATCGAGCCGTTCGACTACTCCGACCTGCAACCCTTTTCGATGGGCTACTTGCCCGGCTACCTGACCGACCGCTACGACGAGGACGCCTCGATGTGCCAAAACCGCGCTCAGGGCCGCATCGAGCAAACCACGGTGGACCTTCTGAGAGAAACCGTCACCGGGTACGACTCGGTCTACCCCAAAAGCAGCTCTGTAGACCCCGCCTGGGAAGACGCCACCTACGCGCTCCTTCCCGTGTGGATGCTGCACACCAAGTACAACAACGAGGACCTGCTGTTCGCCATGAACGGGCAAACCGGGCGCCTCATCGGCGACTTGCCTGTGGACAAGGGCAAAGTCGTCTTCCAGTTCCTTATCGTATTCCTGCCGGTTTTGGCGGTCCTCATCGCCATCATCTGCCTGTTCCTTCTGAAATGAGGTGCGCATCGTGAACGCTATCGCTTCAAGGAAACACCAGGCGCACCGCCTAAGCCGCCTGCAACTTCTGATTGCCGGAATCGTCGTGGTCATGGCGGCAACGCTCGCGCTTGCGCTTGCACCTAAAACGGCCCTGGCCGCCGACGACACCTTCGTCATCGAAGAGTACAGCCTGTTCTCGTCCAGTCAGAAAAGCACACTCGAGGCGCAGGCCAAGGAAACGTCCGACACGTACGGTGTGGGCGTCTACCTGCTGGTCACCGACACCATCGGGTCGAAAACCGCCCGCACGTACGCCATCGACTACTACAAAGACCACCAGCTGGGTCTGGGCAACCAGAAAAGCGGCATCCTGTTCTTGGTGGCCGCCAAATCACGCGATTACGTCACCATCACGTACGGCGACGGCGTGAACGCCTTCACCGACTGGCAGATCGCCCAGATGGAAGATCTAATCGTCGACGAGCTCAAGGACGACGAATGGTACGCGGCCGCCGACGTTTACCTGGAACAGGCTGAGTACACGCTGGCATTCAGAGCCGAGAATGGCGAGCCGCTTGACCGCGGCAACGCGCCTACCAGCCCGCTCATGGCATTCGTCATGTTCGCCATCGCATTCGCCATTGCCGCAGGCGTCGCGGGTGGCCGCTGCTTCTACCTGTACAAGCAAATGAAGACGGCCGTCGAAGCCTCGCACGCGGGCGACTACGTCGACCGCTCGTCCTTCACGCTTACCGGCAAGAACGACCGGTTCGTCACCTCGACCATCACAGTCACACCCAAGAAGAAGGAGTCCTCCTCCTCGAGCGGATCCTCCACTGACAGTAGCGGCTTCGGCGGATCGTCGGGAGGCAAGTTCTAAACGGTCTCGCGAACGGCCGGCGGCTGTCGGACATCTAGGCAGCTGCGAAACGATTCGCACGCGACCGCAACCAAATCGCGGCCGCACCGAAACAGTTGACAAGCGCCGCCGCAGCGCATGAAGCGGCAAGATTGTTAGGAGCAAAACCATGGGACTTATCAAAGCAGCCGTTGGAGCAGCCGGCGGCGCATTGGCCGATTCTTGGCGTGAATTCTTCTACTGCGACGCACTTGATCAGAACACCCTTGCTGTGAAGGGATCGAAGCGCACTTCCTCGAAAGGCCGCTCTTCCAACACCAAGGCTGAAGACAACATCATCACCAACGGCTCGGTCATCGCCGTTGCCGACGGCCAGTGCATGATCATCGTCGAGCAGGGCGAGGTCATCGACATGTGCGCCGAACCCGGCGAGTTCACCTACGACACCTCCACCGAGCCCAGCCTGTTCTACGGCAACTTGGGCGAGAACATCATGAAGACGTTCTCGCAGGTTGGACGCCGCTTCACCTTCGGCGGCGACACGGGCAAGGACCAGCGTGTCTACTACTTCAACACCAAGGAGATCTACGGCAACAAGTACGGCACGTCGTCGCCCATCCCCTTCCGCGTCATCGACCGCAACATCGGTCTTGACCTTGACACCGCGGTTCGCTGCAACGGCGAGTACTCGTACAGGCTTACCGACCCGCTGCTGTTCTACAAGAACGTCTGCGGCAACGTCGACGAGCCCTTCACGCGCGACAGGCTTGACAGCCAGATGAAGAGCGAGCTGCTTACCGCCATGCAGCCCACCCTGGCGAAGATCTCGGCCATGGGCGTTCGCTACAGCGAGGTCCCGGCTCACGCAGGCGACATGGTCGAGCTGCTGAACCAAGAGCTGTCTGAGAAGTGGGTCAACCTGCGCGGCATCAGCGTCGCGTCGTTCGGCGTGAATGCCATCACGCTGTCCGAGGAAGACCAGGATCGCATCAAGAACCTGCAGGCAGCCGCTGTCATGCGCGACCCGAACATGGCCGCTGCGAACATCGCCGCCGCTCAGAGCGACGCAATGCGCACCGCGGCTGGCAACGAGGCCGGTGCGGCCATGGGCTTCATGGGCATGGGCATGGCCGGCAACATCGGCGGCATGAACGCCGCTCAGCTGTTCCAGCAGGGCGCTGCCCAGCAGGCTGCAGCTCCGGCACCCGCTCCTGCCCCGGCACCCGCACCCGCAGCCGCCGCTGACGGTTGGTTCTGCCCGCAGTGCGGCGCCAACAATTCCGGCAAATTCTGCAGCGAGTGCGGCACGCCCAAGCCCTCCACCGACTGGACCTGCGAGTGCGGATCGGTGAACTCGGGCAAGTTCTGCAGCAACTGCGGCAAACCAAGGCCGTAACGGCTTAGGCTAAAAGCCTTGGCAACAACGAGGCGCCTGCGGGTCAATCACCTGCAGGCGCCTTTCTCTTTGCCTGAAAGCGCACTCTTAAGCTTGACGCGCTTGCTAAAATAGCCTCACGAGAGAAAACGGCTGCGATTCGCCTTGACGAACGCGCTTCCGCCTTGACACGGCAAACGCATGATGCTGCAGCCATATACGAAAAAACAAGGGGGTCCCATGAAAGTACTGCTGGTCAACGGCAGCCCGAAGCCGAACGGCAACACCGGCCGCGCACTCGAAGAGGTGGAGGACGCGCTGAACGCCCAAGGCATCGACACCGAGATCTTCCAGGTGGGAAACCAACCCATCCGCGACTGCATCGGCTGCTCCTGCTGCGTGAAGCTGGATAACTCCTGCACGTTCGACAACGATATCGTGAACGATTTCATCAAGATCGCTGCCGAGTGCGACGGCTACATCTTCGCCACGCCCGTGTACTACGCGCATCCCGCAGGCCGCATCCTCGACCTGCTCGATCGCGCCTTCTACGCCGCAAGCGGCGTGTTCGCGCATAAGCCGGGCGCCTCCATCGCCGTCGCCCGCCGTGCGGGCACCGTCGCTTCGTTCGACGTGCTGAACAAGTACTTCACCATCAACCAGATGCCCATTGTCTCGTCCAACTACTGGAACGACGCATTCGGCGCCATCCCCGGCGAGGATGAGAAGGACGAAGAGGGCATGCAGGTCATGCGTGTTCTGGGCAACAACATGGCATGGCTGTTGAAATGCATTGAGGCTGGCAAGGCCGCCGGTATCAAGGCTCCGGCCGCCGAGCGCAAGATCAAGACGAACTTCATTCGCTAACGAAGAAGCGTCGCAAACCCACGTGCCGCACGCCTACAGCTGGTTAGCACATACGCAACCGCATGTAGCAAGCACGAAGAAACGCCCGTTCGGGAAACCCCGGACGGGCGTTTTCGCGTTTATGAACGGATTGGCCGTACAGCTGGAACAAGCAGCCCAACTAACCGGACAATGCCAGCCCGGGCCGCGGGCCAAACTGAGCCTTTCGACTGAAAACGATTACACCCAATGCGAGCGAATGAACTCCCACTTGGCGTCACGGCCGGCAACCGCATGCTGCACGTCGGCTTCGCTCATATGCTTGAAGCGCTTCTGACTGCGCAGATAGTGCTCGATATCCGAGAACTCTTTCGGGTTGCGATTCAGCCTGAACGCGCCACCTGGAACGCCGCTTTCCTGCGAGCCCTCGAACTCGGCAAGGTACCACATGCCGCAGTCGACGGCCTCTTTCGCGATATCGGCGGTGACGTCGGTTGCGTGGCCCCAACCCGTGGGGCACGGGGCCATCACGTGGATGAAACGCGTGCCGCGAACGTTCTTGGCGCGCTCGACCTTGTTGATGAAATCCTGCAAGTAGCCGATGCTGGCGGTTGCAGCATACGGGATATCATGCGCGGCAACGATCTCGAAGACGTTCTTCTTGTCGGTCAGGCATCCCTTGACCTGGCTGCCAACCGGCGTGGTGGTAGTCGACGAGCCGAAGGGCGTCAGCGAGCTTTTCTGAATGCCCGTGTTCATGTACGCCTCGTTGTCGTAGCAGATGTACAGCACGTCGTCGTTGCGGTCGATGGCGCCCGAAAGCGCCTGAATGCCGATGTCGGCCGTGCCGCCGTCGCCCGCGAAACCAACAACGGTGCAATCGTCGGGCTTGATGCCCTGCGCGCGCAAACCGGCCTCGATGCCCGAAAGCACGCTGGCAGTTGCCGCGAACGGCGTGATCATCGCGTTGTTCGAGAACGAGAGCTGCGGGAAGTTGAATCCGACGGCGCTCATACAACCAGCGGGAAGGGCCGACACCGCATGGGGGCCAAGTACCTTTAGCGCCGCGCGCACGGCAAGCGAACCGCCACAGCCGGCGCAGGCCTTGTGGCCGAAGAACAGCTCGTCATCGGGCATATTACGCACATTAACGGCCATTGTGCACCTCCTCTTCCCCTTCGACGCCAAGGAAGCTGACTTGGGGCACGTCCTTGCCCGCAGCCGTTTCCTCAAGTGCCTCGAAAACCTCGACGGTCTGCTGATAAGAGATATCGTCCCCGCCCAAGCCGCCAACGAAATTCCTAGTGGGCGTCACCTTGCCTGCACGGTGAAGCGCGGAGTTCACATTGGTGAACACCGTTCCCTCGCCACCGAACGAGATGTCTTTCTCAAGAACCGCCGCAGCACGAACGCAGGGCGCGCCCAAAATGGCAGCCAGTTGCTTGTACGGGAAAGGACGCATGTACCTGATGCGGCACAGGCCGACTTTCTTGCCCTGCTCGCGCAGGTCGTCGACAACGTTGCGCACCAAACCCGCGATAGACCCCAGCGTCACAACAACGAATTCGGCGTCGTCGCACCGATACGCCTCGACCATGCCGGGATACGTGCGGCCGAAAATCTGGGCGAAGCGGCTTTCCACCTCGTCGATGACGATTTCGGCGGCAAGCATGTCCTGATGCGCGTAGTACTTGTAGTAACGATTGAACGCGGGACCAGCCGAATAACCCAGGTTCTTGGGGTTGTCGAAATCGAACTTGTTTTCGGTACGGTACGGCGGCAAGAAGGCGTCGGCCTGCTCCTGCGTAGGGATGTCGACGGTCTCGTACGTATGGGTAAGGGCGAAGCCGTCAAGGTTCACCATGAACGGCGTGCTGACACGCGAGTCCTCGGCAATGGCATAGGCCATCAGCGTCAGGTCGAGCGCCTCTTGGTTGTTCAGCGCGTATGCTTGAATCCAACCGTGGTCAAGAAGCGCCAGCGAATCGCGTTGATCACCGTAGATGTTCCACGGAAGCGCCGTGGAGCGGTTCGCGTTCATCATGACAATGGGGAACCTGCCGCCCGCGGCATACGTTAGGACCTCAGCCATGTACAGAAGGCCTTGGCTTGACGTCGCCGTGAACGTGCGCGCGCCCGTGGCGGACGCGCCCATGGCGCACGAAAGAGCCGAGTGCTCGGACTCGACATGCATGTACTGGGCGTCAAGCGAACCATCGGCAACCATCTCGGACAGTCGCTCGACAACGACGGTCTGAGGCGTGATGGGATACGCCGAAATCACCTGCGGCCTGGAAAGGCGAACACCCTCGGCGAGGGCTTCGTCGCCGGAAAGGAATCGTTTCATTAGGCTTGCACCTCGCTAAGAACGAAAGAGGACGAAGCCCTCGCTTCCAAGAACATGAGACGCTGTCGCTGCGCTTTCGCGAAAGCGCGCTCGGCGTCGGCTTCGTCACCGGAAAGAAATCGTTTCATTAGGCTTGCACCTCTGCTTCCATGCAGATGGCGTCGAACTTGCATGCGCGGACGCACATGCCGCATCCCTTGCAGAAGTCGTAGTCGACCGCCACGGTGAACGGGCTCTTCGAACCTTCGGCAGCGGGCACCTTGAAGATGGCCCCATCGGGACAATACAAATAGCACTGCAGGCAGCCGACACACTTCCGACGATCGATCACGGGGCGATCGTTTCGCCAGCCCGCATTCTTCTCAACCAAGTGGCCGCCGGCAAAACACGTGCTGCGGGCAAACTGCGCAGGATCAAGTTCGTCATGCTGAATAGAGGGGATGATGCACTCAGGACGCGCGAACTCGTCGTCAACGCGGGAAGCGCCCTCCCCACCGCTTACGACCTCTTCGTCATCAGCCGCGTCGGCGCCGCTTGGGCAAGCGACGAACGAAGCGGCGGCAACGTCGACGATCTTCTTGGTCGCGTCGTGCAACTGCGCGGGCATGTACAGCTCGATCGCGCGCTTCACATTCTGCACGGGCAGCACGCCCAATTCAGCAAGGGCGCCCAAAAACACCGTGTTGGGGATGGGTCGACCCAAGATCTCGGTCGAGATAGCATTGGCATCGATGGCCCTCACGCGGCTGTCGCCCTTGGCGCATGCGGGAACGCTTGCAGCGTTCACCAGAACCATGCCGCCCTGGGCAAGTTCGGCGTCGTAGCCGTCGGTCATCAGGGTCTCGTCAAGGTAGATGACGAAATCGGCCTGCTTGATAGCACTTCGGTCGCCAATGGGCGACTCGCTGATCTTGGTAAATGCGCGCATGGGAGCGCCACGGCGTTCGGGACCGAACGACGGGAATGCCAGGGCGTATCCAGCATCGTCGATCGATGCGGCAGCACCCAGCAAGCGCGCCGCCGTGAACGCGCCTTGCCCACCGCGGCCGTGCCATAGAACCTCGGTCATGAAAAATCCCCTCTCAATATCGTGGCTAACAGTATAGCCAAAGCATCGGGAGGGGAAAGAAAGCGGAGCGTGGTTGTTACGACTGTTTAAACGAGCGACGACTTTAATTAAAACTTCGCGTACTTGACGAGGTTCTTCTCAAGCTTGTCGACGAACTTGGCGCCGATCGGCGAAAGCTCAGCGTCCTTGCGAATGATATAGCCAAGATGAAGCTTCACATCGGTGTCAAGGGCAACCGTGGTCAGACCTGGGCCGTCAGACACGCCGACCAAAATGCCGCTGGTCACCGTGTAGCCGTTTAGCGCAACGATAAGCTCGGAAAGCGATGCGCGGTCGGTGGTGGCAATGCTCTTACGGCGCGCTTCGTCAGCCAAAGCCTCCTCAGCGAAATACGCGGGGGCATCCTCACCCTGCTCGAAATAGATGTAGGGATAGTCCTCGAGCTGCTCAAGCGTGAGCTTGTCGGCGTTCACCATGGGGTGGCTTGCCGGCAGCGCAACGCGCGGCGTGGACTGGATAAGCTCGACGAAGCGAAGGCCTGCCTTGTCGAAAGCAGCCTCAAGATCGGCCGCCGTCGTGGTGGTCTCAAGAAGAACGCCCAGCTCGGACTCGCCATTGGCGACGTCATCGATAACGCCCTGCGTGGTGCGGTCGCGGAATGCGTACTGATAGGCATCGCCGCCCACAGAAAGAACCGTGCTTGCGAACGTCTGAACGTTGAACAGGTAATGCTGACCGGAAACTGCGAATTGATTGGTCATGATAGCTCCTAGCTACTGAAGGTTGCAGGATTCTATTTGGCGCTGTCGCGCTCGTCGATGAAGCGCTTGGCCTTATGCTCGGCCGAAACGCCCAAACCGTCGGCATCGTAAACGATGACCTTGGCGGGACGAACGCCGCAGTGAGCTTTCAACGCAGCCTCGACGCGCTTGGAAACCTTGTCGTAGGGCTCGTCGCTGCCAAACGCGCGCTCGACGGAAACCTCGTAGCGCGTGGTGTAGTTCTCATCATACACGCGGATGGAGTACTCACCGGTCAGACCCTCGGAGCCGCGCACGACGTACTCGATGTCGGACGGGAACACGTTCACGGCGCCGACGATGAACATCTCGTCCTTGCGGCCGGTCACGTGGATACGGGCATGGGTACGGCCGCAGCTGCACTTCTCGGTGGAAACGTAACCGATGTCGCCCGTGCGGAAACGAATCATCGGGCGGGCCTTCTTCATAAGCGTGGTGTAGGTAAGCTCGCCCACGCTGCCCGGCTCAAGAACCTCGCCGGTGGCAGGATCGACGGTCTCAACCAGAATCTGGTCCTCGACAATGTGCAGGCCGTCCTTCGCCTCGCACATGGCGGCACAAGCACCGTAGATGTCGGACAGACCGAAGAAGTCGACGACCTTAGCGTCCCACAAATTCTCGATGGCCTCACGCGTGGAAGCGATGGAGCCGCCCGGCTCGCCGGCGACGATGATGGTATGAATGTTGAAGTCGGTCTTGGGGTCGAAGCCCTTCTCCTTTGCCTTAACGCCCAGGGTCCATGCGTAAGAGGGCGAAGTCCAAATAACAGTGGGCTGGTACTGCTTCAAAACGAACAGCAGGCGGTCAGAAGGAACGGCGCCAACCCAAATGGCCAAAGCGCCAAGCTCCTGAGCGCCCATGACGTCGGGGCCGCCAACGTACAGCGCGAAGTTCAGGCCGTGGACGTAGCGGTCGTTCGGACGCATGCCGGCCTGCCAGAACAGACGGGCCTCGGTGGACTGCCACAGGTCGAAGTCCTCCTGCGTGAAGGGGCTGACGGTGGGAACGCCGGTGGAACCCGAAGAGGTGGCCATGAAAACGACGTCTTCCTCGGGAACCGAGCACATCTCGCCGAAGAAACTGCCCACGTGCTGGGTCTGGCGCTCGGTGGCCTTGTCGACGAACGGGAACTTGGCGATGTCGGCCAGGGTCTGGATATCCTCGGGCTTCACGCCAGCCTCGTCGAACGAGCGCTTGTACCAAACGGTGTTCTCGTACGCGTACTTGACCATCGCCTTCAGGCGCTCGAGCTGCATAGCCTCAAGTTCGGGACGCGGCATGGTCTCGATCTCGGGATCGTAGTACTTCTGATCGTACGGAATGTTCTTCTTGGCCATTCTTACTCCTTGCATCGTATGCGAGCGTCGCTCCAAGCGGGCCCGCCCCACGCACTTTGCCGTGCGCTGATCGATTTTTTGTTCGCTGTTCAAAAGGAAGCGAAGGATCCTATAACGCATATGTATAAAACCATTATTAGCCTTCTCGAACAAGATAAACGGCTATTCAGGATCTTGGTATATAGTATTCGGGAAAACAGATAACCCCATTCAGCTAATAATCTAATACCATATGCGATATCGAATACGGGGTTTTCACCACGCGGAAAAGGAAGCAAGAATATGACGTTACAGCAGCTCAGATACCTCATTGCCATCTCCGAGCAGGGGTCAATCAACGCCGCAGCCCAGAACATGTACGTCTCGCAATCGAACCTCTCGACCGCGATCAAAGACCTGGAACACGAGCTTGGCATCACGATTTTCACACGTTCGAACCGCGGCGTCACGCTAACCAACGACGGCACCGAACTGCTTGGCTACGCTCGCCAGGTTGTCGAGCAGGCCGATATGTTGGAATCGCGCTACGCCACCGGTAAGGACTCTCAGGTGCGCCTGTCCGTCTCGACGCAGCACTACTACTTCAGCCTGCAGGCGTTCATCAACATCGCCGAAAAGTGCGCTCACGAGGTGTACGATTTCGTGCTGCGCGAGTGCGCAACCGGCCAGATCATCGACGACGTGCGCACCTTCCGCAGCGAGATCGGCGTGCTGTACCTGGACGACTTCAACGAGCGCGTGCTGTCGAAGGCGTTTCGCGATGCGGACGTCACCTTCTACCCGCTGTTCGACGCACAGGCGCACGTCTTCGTGGGCGACCATCACCCGCTTTCGCAGAAGAAGCTGCTGAAGCCCGAGGACTTGGCGCCCTACCCCCGCTACTCGTTCGAGCAGGGAACCACTAATTCGTTCTATTACTCAGAAGAGCCGCTTGGCTACCTACCGCATGACCGCAACATCAGGTTCTCCGACCGCGGCACGCTCACCAACCTTCTAACCAGCTTCAACGGCTACACCATCTCGACGGGCGTTCTTTCCGCCGAGATGCACAGCGGCATCGTGGCCATTCCGCTGGACGTCGACGAGACCATGCGCGTGGGCTACATCATGCACAACGGCCGCAGGCCCAGCAAGCTTCTGCTGGATTACATCGATATGCTTCATCAAGTGATCGACGACAACCCCACGGTTGAATCGACCGCCGAAACGCCGACGTTCGACTAACGGGAAGCCGCCCGTGTCGGACGGCAACGCGAAGCGAACTTACTGATTCGCCAGATTCTCAATCAATTGGAGCTGCTTGTCGCCGACGAGCAGCTCTTCTCGTCCCTGGCAGCACTCACGGACCATGCGGACAAGGCCGTCTACTGTTTCGGCCAGAACGCGCACCGTAATGGTGACGTCCGACGAGAACTCCGTGTCCATAACGGGAACGCCGCGGGTTTTCAGCACGTAGGACAGCTTCTCATACAGCGGGTAATCGACGCAGATAACCACATCGCAGCAAGGCGCGAACGACGCCGTGCGCGCCAGCACCACCGCATTCTGCGTTGCCTTGGTGTAGGCGCGAACCAACCCGCCCGTGCCAAGAAGCGTGCCGCCGAAGTAGCGCACCACCACGCACGCAACGTCAACCAGCTCGGCGTGCTGAAGCACCGAGAGCGTGGGCAGGCCGGCCGTCTTTTGCGGCTCGCCGTCGTCGGAGTAGCGCACGCGGTTCTCGGCACGCAGGGCATACGCGTACACGTGATGGCGCGCCATGGGATGCTGCGCCTTCACGTTGGCAATGAAATCCAGCGCCTCTTCTTCGGTTTCCACGTGGGAAAGATACGCGATGAAGCGGCTTTTCTTCTCTTCGTATTCGCCCTGAGAGGAGCCGGTTATTGTTTGGTAAGAATCCATGTCCCCCACTTTACCATGCCGAATGCCCTGACATGTTGCCAACGCGTCATTGCCGCTGAACCGCCGTTCGTGATATCGTTTCGCTGGTAAAACACTACTCGGAGGGGATACTCATGGCTGCAGACCAGAAAATCAAGATCATCCAGTACACCGACCCGCTGTGCACGTGGTGCTACGGCATGGAACCTGCCATGCGCAAGATCGAGTACCTGCTTGGCGACAAGGTCGAGATCGTCACCATCATGGGCATGCTCATTGGCGACGTGCGCGACATCGTCGGCCGCGACGAGCACGCTGACGCACGATTCGTCCAGTTCAAGGAGCAGATGTCGCAGGGCATTAAGAAAGCCGCCAACCGCACCGGCGTGCCCATCGATTTCGAAGCCGTCGACAAGTTGGGCATGAACGACATCACGTCCGTTCCCATGTGCCTTGCCTACAAGGCCATGCATATCCAGAACCGCGAGGCTTCCGAAAAGTTCCTGCGCCGTATGCGCGAGGCCCGTTACGCCGAAGGCCGCACCTTGGTCACGGTTGACGACCTTGTCCAGCTGGCTGCGGAATTCCCCGTCGACCTCGAGCGCTTCAAGAAGGACATGACCGACGGCACCGCCGAGGAGCTGTACTCCGCCGACCTCATCACCTCCAGCCAGCATCAGGTACGCACCTACCCCACTTACAACGTCACGTACGGCAAGGCCGAGAAGTCGGCAACGGGCTACAGCGAGTTCGCCTTCTTCAAGAGCGCCATCGCCGAGCTCACCGACGGCGAGATCGTCCTTGAAACGCCCGAGTACTCGCTTGACGCCGCCGTGAAGTTCGTCTCAACCTACGGCAGCGTCATGGCTCGCGAGATCCAGGTTCTGTTCGATCTTACCGACGAGCAGCTTGCCGCCTGCGTTGACGATCTGCTTGCCATGGGCACCTTCGAGAAGGTCGATGGCGGCAGCAGCTATTTCGTGAAGTCGAAGCCCCTGTCGTTCTGCAACCCCGCAACGGGCGAGTGCCTGGCACTGTAACTCAGCACTTCAGCACGCGGTAAAACGGCAAGGAAACCAGAAGGCCGGCTCTTACGAGCCGGCCTTCTTTTCACGCAAAGACCCCGAAACACCGGCGAAAACGCCGGATTGGCCCCAGACGCACGAATGCCGACCGGAAAAACCCGATCGGCATTCGAAAAATCACGCGTTGGAGCGCGTTCGCGTTATGCGCGAACTACTCATCCAGGCCGGTGACGCAGGCAGCGACATGGGTGTCGAACGCATGAGCGCCCTCGACGTCACGTGCGCCCTCATCCCAGTTATTAGGATCGACGTCGCCGATGTGGAACTCGTCCACGTTCATGCGAGGAATCTCGATCTCCTCGGGCTTCTCGATCTGAGGAACCCACTCGTACGGGATACGATAGGCGCGATACAGGAACAGACCACGCGGAGCAACGTACTCCCAAACCAGCTTCTTGTCAGCGGTGTACTCGCGAACGATACCGCTGCAGCCCTCGGTGATAACCGTGTTGCCGTTGGGCATACGCTGAGCAGCAGAGGTCAGCGGGCTGTAGAAGTAGTTGGTGTTGTAGTTGAAGCCAGCAGCGACGGGCAGCGGCTCGCCGGTGCACTCCCAAACGATCTCGAGATTGGTCGGGTTGAACTCGACGACGCGAGAACCATCGCGACGGGTAACCTTCAGACCGGTCTTGGAGGTCTGGCTCGGTGCGCCGTAGCCTGCCCAGCCGCCGTTGTCGTACAGCATGATGTTGCCCTCGCCCGGCAGGCCCTTGGGGATCATGTGGGTGAAGTGCGGGCCGACGATGGTGCCGAACAGACGCAACTCAGAGGTCTTGGTGAAGTCGGGGCCGACCTGCCAGACAACCTCGCCAGTCTCATGGGAGACGATCCACATGATGTTGGCCTCGCGAGAGTCCATGATGATGTTCTCAGGGTGGAAGCGCTCGTCGCCCTCGTCGTACCAGTGGTTCGGGCCCAGGTAAGAGGCGCAGTTCACGTGGAAGATGTCGCCCTGACCCTCGGGGCCGCAGTGCTGGGTGTTGGGGTTGCGGAACATGGCGTTCTTGATAGTCTCATCAAGGCCGAACTCGTTGAAGTGGTCGAGCATGTTCCACTCCCAGAGGATGTTGCCCTCGCGGTCGATCTCGATCAGGCGGTCCTCAAGAAGGAGCTGCGGGGAGATCTTGGGCTTGCGCACGTCGTTGTGCGTGAGGATGAGCATCTTGTTGAAGTTGGGGTCAGGCTCCTGACCAGGGCAGAAGTAGCCAGTGGGGCTACCGGAGACCTGGTAGTCATGATGCTGACGAGCCATCCAACGCTCACCGTCGGGATCGTTGATCAGCTGGTTGCGATCGAACGTCCACTCGACGTTGCCGTCCATGTCGATCATGGTCAGATCTTCCATGTCCTGATAGCCGTTTTCGCGGGGACGGCAAGCCCTGGTGCCGATGACATGGCCGCCGGGCAGAACCTTGGGAGGGAAGCCATTGAAGTTCTTGAAGTAACGAACGACCCTGCCGTTCATGTCGACCATAACGACTCCGTAGCCATCTGCATCGTAGATGGTGTAGCCGCTATAGGCCTCGTCAGGGTAATAGACCGTGGTACCAGTGGGATAAACATTTGGACGTCCCATGTCGTTCCTTTCTCGCAACGTCGGCGCACTCCACGCCGATCCTGATACGGTCGAACAGTCCATAGATTATGCGAGAAACGATCACAAGAACAGCTTAAAGGGCCTACTTCTCTGATTTGCAAACAAACACGATCTGTCGGTTTTCCCATCAGATCTAGAAACGGGAGGTAATGCCGACATATTAACTATTCAAATAATAAAGGCAGGTCAGGGCCGTAATTCAGCTCCAACCTGCCTTTATTGAACCAACTATTTCGGCCGAGTTTTCCGATTAGTTAGTCAAGGCTCTCGACGCACTTGGCCATCTGGGTGTCGAACGCGTGCGCGCCCTCGACCTCGACCACGGCGCTCTCCCAGTCGGTGGGAGCGGCGCCCGGCACCTGGAAATTGAAGAGGTCCAGACGCTCGACCGGGGTCTCGACCGGCTTCTCCAGCTGCGGAACCCACTCGTAGGGAATGCGGTAAGCGCGATACAGGAACGTCTCGGCAGGAACGACGTACTCCCAAACGATCTGGTTCTCGGGCGTGACCTCGCGCAGAATGCAGGAAACGCCCTCGCAGATCAGCGTGTTGCCGTTGGGCAGGCGCTGGGCGTCGGAGGTCAGCGGGCTGTAGAAGTCGGAGGCCTTGGGGTTGAAGCCGCCGTCGACGGTCATGCCCTCCTTCTCGCCCTTGCACTCCCAGACGATCTCGAGCGTGGTGGGGTCGAACTCGACGACGCGCGAGTAATCGCGACGAACCGCCTTGCCGCCGATCTTGGAAAACTGGTTCGGCAGACCATAGCCAGCCCAGCCGCCGTTGTCGTAGACCATGACGTGGCCCTCGCCCGGCAAGCCCTTGGGGATCATATGCGTGTGGTGCGGGCCGACGATGGTGCCGAACAAACGCAGCTCGGGCGTCTTGGTGAAGTCGGGGCCGACCTGCCAGACAACCTCGCCGGTCTCGTGGGAGATGATCCACATCATGTTGCACTCACGCGAGTCCATAATGATGTTCTCGGGGTTGAAGCGCTCATCGCCCTCGTCGTACCAATGGTTGGGGCCCAGGTAAGAGGCGCAGTTCACGTGGAACAGGTCGCCCTGACCCTCGGGGCCGGCGTGCTGGACGTTGGGGCTGCGGAAGATGACGTTCTTCTGAGCCTCGGTCAGACCGAACTCGTTGAAGTGGTCGAGCATCTTCCACTCCCACAGCAAATTGCCCTCACGGTCGATCTCGATCAGGCGGTCCTCAAGCAGGTTCTGCGGGCTGATCTTCGGCTTCTTCACGTCGTTGTGCGTGAGGAGCAGCATCTTGTCGAAGTTGGGATCGGGATCCATGCCCGGAACCCAATAACCAACGGAGTTGCCGGAAACCTGGAAGTCGTGATGCTGACGGGCCATCCAACGCTCGCCGTCGGGGTCGTTGATCAGCTGGTTGTGATTGAAGGTCCATTCGACGTTGCCGTCCATGTCAACCATGGTCAAGTCTTCCTGGTCCTGATAGCCATTCTCGGCCGGACGCGTAGCCTTAGAGGCGATCATGTGGCCACCGGGAAGCATCTTGGGCGGGAAGCCGTAGAAATCCTTCCAACGACGAACGACCTTGCCGTTCATGTCAAGTAGGATGACGCCCAGAGGCGGGATGGACAAAACGGTGTAGCCGTTCTGGCACTTATCGGGATCATAAACAGTGGTGCCGGTGGGATAGATGGTTGGACGTCCCATAACGTACCTTTCTCCTGTGTTACCGCAAACCCTAAATCTCTCTTTCATCGGTATTCCCGATGACGTATCTGACTACAGCAGATCACTTCTGCATATTACCGCAGGTTCTAGCGGTGTTGATATAAGAATGAGCTATAGAAACGACTGTAACCTGTTCGTTGCATTCGGGATATCCGATGATTACGAAGACGACGGATTCGAAGTAGAATGTGCCTGAAGGTCGTGAACCGAAGAAAAGGAAGCGTGATCGCCATGATAGACCAGATCGCCAAGCGAGCAAGCGTACGCCGTTTCAAAGACGAGCCAGTCAGCGTCGAAGCAGTGACCGAACTTCTTCGTGCGGCTATGGCCGCGCCTTCGGGCGGCAACCAGCAGCCCTGGGAATTCTACGTCGTGCGCGACGCCGATGTGCGCGCACAGCTTGCCGCCGCATCGCCTTACGCCAAGCGCGCCGCAACCGCACCCATCGTGATCGTGCCATGCATGCGCGAAAATGTCCCGCTGCCCGAGTGCGCTCCGGTGGATATGTCGGCAGCTATAGAGAACCTGCTTCTTGAATGCGTGAATCAGGGTCTTGGCGGCGTTTGGATGGCCATCGAGGGTTACCCAGACCGCATCGAGGGCGTACGCACCGCGCTCGACATCCCTTCAGACCTGACGCCGTTCGCACTTGCCCCCTGCGGCATCCCTGACGGCGAAGCGAACGCCCAGGGACCCAGCCGCTTCGACGCTTCGCGCGTTCACGAGCGTTAAACGCGCTTGCGGCGGTTCGCGCCGTTACGCCGCCCTACAGGAACTTATCCAGCTCGCGGTCAACCACGGCATTGCGCTTAACCTTGGGCTGGGCGATGAAATGCCCGCGATGAACCACATGCTTCACCGTGCGCAGCGCGCACAGGTCGTCGAGCGGGTTGGAATCCACCACGATCATGTCGGCGCACTTCCCCACCTCGATGGAACCGGTGATGTCGCCCACTCCCGCAAGCTCGGCGTTGCGCAGCGTCGCCGTATGAAGGGCGAACTTGCGCGACACGCCCACGTACTTCTCGAAGTAGCGAAGTTCGCGCCAGAAGTCGTACTGCGTGATCCAAGGACACCCAACATCATTGCCAAGGGCAACAGGCACGCCCTGTTCCAAAGCCGCCTTCGAATTGGCGATGACGCCCTCGAACACCATGTTGCCGTTGTACTGCTCGACCTCGCTGGCATTGGAAACCGAGCGGTCGAACAACGCATACGGCAAAGCGGGCGAGATCGTGGTGCACAGGAACGACTGATTCTTCTTGAAGAGATCCATGATCTCGTCGGTGGGCGCAGCGCCGTGCTCGATGGAATCGACGCCGCCCTCAAGCGCCACGCGAACGCCTTCAGTCGATTCGACATGGGCGGCAACAAGGAACCCAAGCTCATGAGCCTTGTCGCACACCGCGCTAACCATGGCGGGGTCCATCTTCATCTCGCCCGGGGTACCCTTCTCGGTTGCGTCAAGCACGCCACCGGTGATCATGAGCTTGATAAGGTCGGCACCCTGCGACTTGGCGATATCCACCTGCACAAGCGCCTCGGGAATGCTGTGCGCGGCAATGGCGACTGAGCCCGCCATGTGACCGCCGGGAACCGAGATACCCTCGTTAGCGGCAAGGATACGCGGGGCCTCAAGCTGGCCGGCAAGACCGGCATCGCGCACGCGCGTGTCAAAATCGCCCAGGCCGCCCACCGTACGGATGGTCGTGACACCGCTATGCAACTCCAAACGCGCGTATTCGGAAACCAATCGATAAGCAACGGCACGCGTCAAACCATTAGCCATGACCTTCTTGACCAGCGCTTCGTTGTCGCGCTGCTTCTTCTGGGGCTTTCCGTTGCCGGCAAGGTGAACATGCATGTTGACAAGACCGGGAAGCAAATACGCGCCCTTCAGATCTACCGTCTCGCAGCCGTCCAGGTCAGCCTCGGCCATAGGCGATACAACAGCGATATGCTGGCCCTCGACGACAACCGCGTAGTTTTCAAGAACTTCCATGTTCTCGGTTCCGTCAAGCACGTTGGCGTTGATGTACGCCGTTTTAGCACCGGGCGCGATTTCAAAGGAAGCGTTCTTCCCCATCTTACTCTCCTTCCACCTTGCGAACTTTGCGTCATTATACAGAACGCAGACGCCCTAAACGCATCCGAAAAAGAAGCAAGGAGCAACCGTTTCCAGTTACTCCCCGCCTTTGAACAATATGGGGTTTATCAGCACGTATGCAGCTGAAGCAAAGCTACTTGGTCAGGATCTCGCGAGCCTGCTCAAGCGCAGCCGGAATGCCCGCGACGTCCTTGCCGCCAGCCTGGGCCATGGTGGGCTTGCCACCGCCGCCGCCCTTGACGGCAGGGGCAACGGCCTTGATGATGGCGCCGGCATTGAAGCCTGCGGCAACTGCCTCGTCGGTGCCTGCAGCCATGATGATGGGCTTGCCGTCCTTATCGCCTGCAAGAACAGCGGCGCCGGGAGCCTCCATGCGAGCACGGATGATGTCCCAGGCGTTACGCAGCGCGCTGGTCTCGGCGCCGGCGATATGAGCAACAACCACGGGGTAGCCGGCAGCGCTTGCGAAAGCGTTCTTCAACACGGCGTCCAAACCCTCGGCTGCAGCAGCCTGCTGGCCTGCCTTAGCCTTCTGCTGAGCTTCCTTGAGAGCCTGAGCGTTAGCGGCAGCACGGTCGGCAACCTCGAACATCGCAACATGCAGGCCGTCGGCCGCAGCGCGAAGCTCGGTCTCGATCTTGTTGACGTACTCAAGGGCGCCGAAGCTGGTGACGGCCTCGATGCGGCGCGTGTTGGCAGCGACGTTGGACTCGGAAACGACCTTCAGGAAGCCGATCTCGGCGGTGTTGGCAACATGACAGCCGCCGCACAACTCGCGAGAGAACTCGCCGGCCTCGACAACGCGGACCTTCTCACCGTACTTCTCGCCGAACAGAGCGGTAACACCCGAAGCACGCGCCTCGTCAAGAGAGGTTTCGTAGATGCTCATGGGCATAGCGCTCATGATTGCCTGGTTGGCGATAAGCTCGATCTGCTCGATCTCTTCGCGGGTGACCGGTGAGAAGTGGGTGAAGTCGAAACGCAGGCGATCGGGACCGACGTAAGAACCAGCCTGGTTCACGTGGTCGCCCAGAACCTTGCGAAGCGAAGCATGCAGGATATGGGTTGCGGTGTGGTTGCGGGCAACCTGAGCACGACGAAGCGCGTCAACAGAAGCCGTTGCAGACTCGCCCTCGACCAAAGTGCCGCGTGTGACCTTCACGTAGTGACTGGTAAGGCCCTTTTCGGGAGCCTTGGTGTTCACAACCTGAGCGGCGGCGTCGGGCGTCTCGATAACGCCGGTGTCGCCAACCTCGCCGCCCATTTCCGCATAGAACGGCGTAGTGTCAAGGATGATCTCGCCCTCGTCGCCCTCGGAAAGCGAGGCAACGCGCTTGCCGTCCTTGATAACTGCGATGATGCGGGCGTTGGCCTGAAGCTTGTCGTAGCCCACGAAGTTCGTGGCGCCTTCCTGCTTCAGCAGCTCGGCATGAACGCCGCCGAACGTGGACCATGCGGCCTCGGCGTCGTCCTTGGTTGCAGCACGGGCGCGGTCACGCTGAGCGGCCATGCACACGTCAAAGCCGTCCTTATCCACGCCGATGCCGCTTTCAGCGCAGATCTCCTCGGTAAGCTCGATGGGGAACCCGTAAGTGTCATGCAGAGTGAATGCCTGCTCGCCCGAAAGGACATCGCCTGCGGAAAGGTCGCGCAATGCGCCCTCAAGATAGGTCTGGCCGGTGCGCAGCGTCTTGCCGAAGCGCTCTTCCTCGGAAAGGATGACGCGCTCGATAAGCTCGCGGTTAGCAACCAGCTCGGGATAAACGCTGCCCATGGTGTCGACGATCTGAGCCAGGTACTTGCCCAGGAACGGACCCTCGATGCCCAGCTTATGGCCGTGCATGACAGCGCGGCGCAGAAGACGGCGCAGAACGTATCCGCGACCCTCGTTAGAAGGCAGGATGCCGTCGGCGATCATGAACGAAACGCTGCGAGCATGGTCGGAAATGATGCGCAGGCTGGTGTTGATGGCGCCCTGCTCGCCCTTGACGGCAGCGGTGTTGGCGGAACCAACGTAGTTCTTGCCGGAAAGATGCTCGCCCAAAGAGATAAGGCCGCGCAGCTCGTTGGTCTCGAAGTTGCCCTGAACGCCCTGCATGATGGCGGCCATGCGCTCGAGGCCCAGGCCGGTATCGATGTTCTTGGTGGGAAGCGGGGCAAGCGTGCCGTCTTCCTGGCCGTCGTACTGAGTGAAAACAAGGTTCCAGTACTCAAGGAAGCGGTCGCACTCGCAGCCGGGGCCGCAGTCTTCCTTGCCGCAGCCGAACTCGGAGCCCTGGTCGTAGTACAGCTCGGAGCAGGGGCCGCAGGGGCCGGTGGGGCCGGCGCGCCAGAAGTTGTCGTCCTCGCCCAAACGGGTGATGTGGCTTTCGTCAACGCCGAGGCTCTTCCAGATCTCAATGGTCTCGTCGTCGTCAAGGAACACGGTGAAGTAGAGCTTCTCCTTCGGAAGGCCCAAAACCTCGGTGGAGAACTCCATGGCCCAGGCGCACATCTCCTTCTTGAAGTACTTGCCGAAGCTGAAGTTGCCCAGCATCTCGAAGAAGCTCAGGTGACGGCCGTCGGTGCCGATGATGTCGATGTCGTTGGTGCGCACGCACTTCTGGACGGTGGTGGCGCCGATGTAGTTGGGGTCGAACTCCTTCACATGCAGGAAGTACGGCTTGAACTGCACCATGCCGGCGCTGGTAAGAAGCAACGACGGATCGTCGGGGATAAGGGACGACGAAGGCAGGCGCTTGCACCCCTTGCTTTCGAAGAAGCTGAGGTACTTCTCGCGGATCTCAGCCGAAGTCATGTACTGCATGTGTTGAATCCTCGCTATCTGTTATTTGCTCACGTGCTCGATCTGCCCGTGCATTCGATTCCATGAACGCGTTCCCAGGCGGCGCCTGAAAACGGTGCCGATAATTCTACCCCTATTTGCACAGAACGCAGCAGATCATCGGCGCAACCCCGAATAACTACAAGCCAGATTTACAATCCCAAGCCCGCACGCGCGGATGCGCACGCCCAGGTTCACCACCTGAGATCACAGGCCAAGCCCCGCACGCTCGCGTGCTTCGGCCTCGGCTTCGGCGTCGGCAAGGGTAAGGCCGGTGGCGTCGACCATGGGATCGATCTGCCCATCGCCGATGTCTTTGCCACAGAAGAACACGCCATCAGGCGAAACGATACGGCGACCGGTGCGTTTCTCGAAGTAGTAGACGAACACCGACTTCATCACCGCAACAGCGGGAATGGACAGAAGCGCACCGACAAGCGAACCCGAAAGGCCGCTCATAGCGGCGCCTATACCACTGCCGGCCATCAAAGCGATGAAAGTGAGCGCCGGATGGATGTCAACGGCGTTGCCGACCAGCTTAGGCGACACGAAAGTGTAGACGGCCTGCTGAATGGCGATGGTGCCGATAAGGGCCACGAACGCGGTGAACGGGCTGATGAACAGGCTGCTGAGGGCCGCCACGAAACCGCCCAGCCACGGGCCGACGACGGGGATGATGTTCAGAAGGCCAGTGATCACGCCGAACGCGGCCGCATTGGGCGTGCCGACGATGGCGAACAGGACGCCGCATCCCACGCCGATGATGGCGCACTGGATGAGCGTGCCCTTGATGTAGCCGCCCATCACGCGAGTGACGGTGGCATGCAGCATGGCAAGCTCCTCGTGGCGGTCGTCGCCGACGATGCGACGAACCTCACGCCCTAGCCCCGGTGCTTCCATAAGCATCCAGAAGGCCACAACGAACGCAAAGCCCACCACCAGGCAGACGTTGCCGATAGCCGCGCCTGCGGAAACCACGCCGCTTGCGCTGCTGGCAGCAACGCCCGAAGCCCAGCTGGCAAACGATTGCGCAATGGAGTCAAGCGCTTCGCGCACCTTGTAGTTGGAAAGAACGTCGGCGTAGCGATCGTAGAACCCGTTCGCGGCCGCCATAACCGATTGCGCGAAGTCGGGAAGCGACATGACCATGTTCTGGAACTGCTCGCTGATGCCGAACGTCGGCGAGAACGTGATGAAAAGCAGCAAGGCAAGCACAGTGAACATAAGGACGTACGCCAGCAGCGTGCCCCATGCACGCTTTATGCCATGCTGCTCGAAAAAGTTCACCGGGCCGGACAAGATGAAGCAGATGATGACGGTCCAGATGATGATGCCGACGGGTATGGCAAGGACATTGAGAAGATAAACGACGACCGCGGTGAGCAGGCAGGCTCCCACCAGCGTCCAGACCTGCAAGAAGTGGCGCTTTGCAGCGCGCATCTTGCGATCCTCGCGAACCGCTTCATGCAGAGACGAACCTGTTGCTTCCCGTTGATCAGCCGAACTTGAAGACATGCGCTATCGCCTTCGCGCTATTTGCTCGAAGTGGCCTCGTACGTGAAGTACGCGTTTTCATCCGCGGCCTTCGCGTCAGTAGCTTCGACTGCAGGAGCCGCAGCTGCAGGAGCCGCGCCCTCAACCTGAGCAGAGGCGGCGCCGGTAAGGCCCGTCTCCTTCTCGGCAGCACGAAGCTCGTCAAGGGCCTTCGCCGCGGCAACGCGCTGCTGCTCGAGCATCTGCGCCTCGTCACTTGCGGCCTTGGGCTTCAAAACCTTGCGGACTTTGCTGGAAACGTTGTTCATCAGCTCAAGCGGCGCATTGGCCACGTTGTCAACGGCCTCGATAGCGTTTGAGGCGGTGTCGGTGATGGCGGTGACATCTTCGAGGATCTGATCGACGCGCATCATCTCGAGATTCGCGGCGTCGATGGTAAGCGAAACGCGGTCCATCAACGGATCGACCTTGGCAATGGCCGGCTTGATCTCATTGGTGATCTGCTCGACATGGGCGAGCGTAGGCTCAAGCTGCTTCTGCACGTTGTCGATGGTCGTGCGAGCGCTACGCACGGTGCGAACGAGCTCGATAAGGAAAATGATCAGCGCGATGCCGACGCAAATGAAAACCACGGTTAGGATCATGTTGATGTCCATGGGAAACCTCCTTGTTCTACGGGGACAACTATAGCATGCGAAAAGGCGTCAATTCGCACGTGCTACGCCTTCGTTTCCTTTTTCATCTACCGTCTAAGCGCGTCACGCCACACATCGCAAAACGTTGTGGCGCGCAGTCGCCGGCGGGGAGCCTTGAAGGGGAATCGGCATGCAAGTTGCCTCGGTACCGCGCCAACCGAAAGGCTATTTCCCGTTGTTCGGAAGGGGCTTTCCCGCATCGTCGTGGATTTTCTCCCAGGTGCTCTTCGGCTGAGGATGACCCTTCTTGCCATCCTTGGCATTGGACCCCAAATCGATGCGACCCGCTCGGTCACCTGCGGTCGAATCGACGCGATAAGCCTCCCAACCACGGTCGGTGGGGTGATAGAACGCACCGCGCTCCAAGCCCTCGGGAAGATAACGCTGATCGACCCACCCGCCGGGGTAGTCGTGCGGATAGCGGTAGGTGCCGTAATTCTCGGAGCCGGGACGATGACGGTCGCGCAAATAGCTGGGAACCTCGCGGACGGGGCCCTTGCGAACCTCGGCCAATGCCGCGAAATAACCAGCCGAAGCGGCGTTGCTCTTCGGAGCCAGCGCAACGTACGTTGCAGCCTGAGCCAAGTTCAAAGCGCATTCGGGATAGCCGATGACCTCAGCCGACTTGAACGCGGCCTCCGCCACTAAAAGAGCCTGCGGGTCGGCGTTGCCCACATCCTCGGATGCGCAGATGAAGATGCGACGTGCGATGAATTTCGAATCCTCGCCGCCGTCGATCATGCGGGCAAGCCAGTACAAGGCCGCATCGGGATCGCTGCCGCGCATCGACTTGATGAACGCGGAGATGATGTCGTAGTGCATGTCCTTGTTCTTGTCGTACGGCAAGCCGCGATGGGGGTTGGCCGTTTCGACGACCTTAGCGCCGATCAGAGCAGGGGCATCCTTGATGCCGGGCGAAACCATACCAGCGGAAAGCTCAAGCGACGTCAAAGCCGAGCGCGCGTCGCCGCCAGCCATGACAACCAACGCGTCAAGGGCGTCGGGCGCAAGCTCGTACTTCCCCGCCAAGCCGCGCTCGTCGATGAGCGCACGGGAAATAAGCTCGGCGATGTCGGAATCGGAAAGATGCCCCAGCTCGACGATGCGCGAACGTGAGATCAGGGCGGAATTCACCTCGAAATAAGGGTTCTCGGTGGTGGCGCCGATAAGGACAACCGTGCGGTTCTCGACGGCATGAAGAAGCGAGTCCTGCTGCGCGCGATTGAAACGATGGATCTCATCAACGAACAGGATGGTTCGCCTACCCTGCAGCAAGCGCGTCTCGGCAGCGGCGATCTCACGACGCAGGTCGGAAACGGTTCCGCCAATGGCCGACACTTCCACGAACGTGGCGGCGGTGCTCTCGGCAATGATGTGAGCGATGGACGTCTTGCCCGTTCCCGCCGGCCCGAACAGGATGACCGAGCTTAAGGTGTCGTTCTGTATGGCGGAGCGAAGCCAACTGCCCGGCCCCACCGCTTCGGACTGCCCCACAAGATCGTCAAGGGACGCCGGTCTCATACGAACAGCCAGGGGCGCGACCTTCGATTTTTGAGCATTTTCCATTTCGGTAAATAGAGTATCCATGGAGAAGCCTTCTGGTTTGCGAGGGGCGTTTCAGCGCGTTTTCGTGCCTGAAATGCGGCAACCGAAAAATGCGATGCCGCACTGAAAACGAAACAGCACGACAAAATCTAAGTCAAGACTTTATTTCGCATCAACGCAGGGATAGTGTACTAGTTGGTCCCGTTCCCAATGCCGCTTTTTGTGGTGGACCGACATTCTTTCTCAGGGAGCTCTAATCGCCTGTGAAATGGGGATTCGCGTCTGTTGACACGAAAGCCAGGAAGCAAGCTGCGAGCACCCACCTTAACTTAAGGTGGGTTCACCCTGCGGGCAGGGGGGCGGGATTTTTCATGCCCGAAATCAGGGCTTCTGAGCGGTATCTTCAGCCGATGCTTCCTTGAATGAATTGCGCGCATACGGCGCGATCGAGCGAATGATGGCATCAGTGGCGGCGGACACGGTTTCCGTCTGCTCCATCTCATACGTCAGGACGCCGTTCACAGCCATTTCGCTGATTCCCGTGAAAAGCAAGCGAGGCTCGCGGGTAACCGCGCCGGCTCCGTGCGCAGCCGCGCTGGCTTTGCTTTCGACCGCCTTGGCAACCTCATCCAAATCGCGCCCGTCCGTGGCAAGCGAAACGGGAACGCGAACGACGTTCACCGGCGGGAATTTCTCGATGGTCTGCGCATTGATGACCGAGTTGGGAACGACCACGTCATGGCCGTCGCCTGCGCGCACCACGGTTTGACGCCATGTGACGTCCTGAACGATGCCCTTCAACGAGCCCACGGCGATGTTGTCGCCCGGCGCCACAATGCCGAGCATCGACACCTGCAACCCGCCGATGAGGTTGGAAATGGTGTCCCTGAAGCCAAGCGACACGGCAATGCCGCCAACGCCCAGCGCAGCGACAAGCGCGCTGACATCGATGCCGAAGCACGTGGACAACAGCAAGCTGAAGCCGATCAGCCAAATTGTCGCGCGAGCAATATTGACGAAGATCGAGCTAGACGGCAGGTCATGGCCGCTATGCTTGACGAACCCCCTGATCAAGCGCGTAGCAACGCGAACGCAAATTGCCGTTGCGGCAAGAATGACGACCGCGGTGATCACCGTTCCAGCGAACTCCGAGGCGGTCACCCTCTCGAAGAAGCCCAACACATCCTGCATGCTATTCCACCGTTCCGTACACCTGGCCCCATGCGTGACCGCCGATCGACGAGTTCAGCTGGTCGCACAGGCGCTGACGCGAATAATTTCCCGGCGGCAGAAGCGCGATGACTTCCTGCAGGTCGGCGGGAAGGTCGCCCGATTCGCCAGCGACGATGACATCGAGACGGCGAACCTCGTCAAGCGGCCCCTTATTCACGAAAAGCGAGTCGACGATGTCCTGAAGGGCACCGTACGACTCGCTGCGCGTCGTGTTCGTTTGAAAATCGCTCATGAATTCGCCCATACGCGCACCTCACGAACTAGGAAAGACGCACGTCAAGACCGCCAGTGGTTGCGGCGATGGCGCCCGTATAAGACGGAGTTGCCGCGCCGATGGCGCGAATGAACTGAGCGCCCGCAGCATGAAGGTGCGCTGCCGCGGTGACCATCTCGTCAGGGCGGTAGTACGGGTTTTGATCGGTGGCCTCGAATTGACGGGGGTTGACCTCGCGCACGTTAAGCTGAACCAAAATAGGAAGACTGCACGCCGAAGCGGCACGGCGGACCAGCTTAGCCGCGACGACAGGCGCCGCAGACGTGGAGAAGCCAACGACACTTGCACCGTATTCCTGCATGAGCGCGCACATGTCCTCGATGGTGTCGCCGCGCGGGGTAACGCCATCGGAATCAACGACGACCGAAGCGAGCACCGAGGTGTCGCCCACCTGGGCAAGGCCCATAAGCGCGCACATCAGGTCTTCCTTGCGCGTGAAGCCGTCAAGAAGGAAGGCGTCGAACGCCTCGCCCTGGAATGCCCTGGCGGCGTCGGCGTATTGCGCGCGGTTCTCGTTGAGCGACGCCTTCGACGAAGGATCGATGGGCAAACCGCTGGGGCCGATCGCGGCGATGACGTGCTGGGGCTTCACCTCGTTGGCGCAAACGCAAGCGGCGTGCGACAGGTCATGAGCCTTGCCTTCCATGCGCTTGTGAGACAAACGCGCGGCGGTGATGCCCTCGGTGGGCACAACCAGACACTGGGCGCCCGCAGCAGCTTCAAGGCGAAGGGCATCGACAATGGCCTCGGGCTCCATCAGAAGCTGGTATTCAAGATCAGCATCGACATCGACACCCTGACGCGCGAGCGCGTTTTGAACGGGCGTCGACAACGTCAGCATGTCCTTGTTGAAACGGAGTGCGATATCCGGCATGAACGGCTCCTTTGCACGCGAAAAATCAGATAGCGATCGTTACGAGTTCTTACGCTGGAAAAGGATGTTGTTCGTCTCGAGCCAGCTGGCAACGGTGCCGGTGTCGAAGCCGTCGGAAGGATCGATGACGAGCGCGTACATCTCTTCTTCCTTCAGAACCTCATCAAGAGCGTCGGTAAGCTGGATCTCGCCGCCAACACCGGGCTTCACGGTAGCCAGAAGCTCCATAACGCGCGGAGACAGCAGATAGCGGCCGAAGACGGCCAGGTTAGAGGGAGCGTCTTCCAAAGCAGGCTTCTCGACCAGTGAGTCAACCTTCCAAACGTTCTCGGAAACCTCGGAACCGGCGATGATGCCGAAACGGTGAACCTGATCGTCGGGGACGGGCATGACGGCGATGACACTGGCACCACCGTGCGCGTCGGAGACTTCCTGCATGCGCGGAAGCATCTTGTTGTCGGGGACGATGACGTCGCCCAGCAGCACGTAGAAGGGCTCGTCGCCGGTCTTTTCAGCGGCGCAATGGATAGCATGGCCAAGACCAAGGGCCTCTTCCTGGTACACGTAGCTGACGTTCATGTTGCCAACGCGCTCGACCTCGTCGGCATACGTGTCCTTGCCGCGAGCGCGCAGCGTGGCAACCAGCTCGGGATCGGGGGTGAAGTGATCCTCGATGGCCTTCTTGGAGTGGCTGTTGATAATGACGACTTCGTCGGCGGCAGAGGCAAGGCCTTCTTCGACGACGTATTGAATGACCGGCCTGTCAACGACCAGGAGCATTTCCTTCGGCTGAGCCTTAGTGGCGGGCAGGAAGCGCGTGCCCAAACCGGCTGCAGGAATAAGTGCCTTCATACGATTCCCTTTCGGTTCGTTGGATGTCAAAGTAACTGTCTCAGGATACCACGGACAAGCAGAGCCGCTCGCCGCACGGGCAAACGGCTCCGCTACCGTTACTTGAGCTTGATTTTCGGTTTCAGCGCGAATTTAGCGGCCGGAAGTTGAGCTCTTCGAAGCGAGCTCGGCTTTAACTCCGGAAGCTGTCGCCTCACTTCTTCGAAGCGAGCTCGGCTTTAACTCCGGAAGCTGTCGCCTCACTTCTTCGAAGCGAGCTCGGCTTCAGTTCTGGAAGCTGTCGTTTAGCTTCTTCGAAGCTAACTCGGCTTCCAGCAGATCCAAACGCTTCTCAGAATTCTTAAGGCCGCGCTGCATGACGATGACGTACACCAAAAGCGCCGCCCACAGAAGCGCATAGGCCGCGATCAAAAACGGCGCGGACGGAACGACGGTGCTGTAAATCTCTTGCAAAATAGGATCCATGTTCGTTCCCCTTAGTCTTCAAGCTGGTCAGTGACGGATTGGATTCGCTCGGCAACGCGAAGCTGACGGAAGCGCGTGCGGTACAACGCGAACCCGATAAGCAGCATGCCGACGACGATAAGCGCGAGCGTGATGGCCATGTCGCCCGTCATACCGCCCTCGCGAGTTACCACGGGATGAAGGCTCGACGGGATCAAGCGCGTGATCATCATGCAAATAGGCACGTCAGCGAACGCGATGATAGTGATAACCGCGCAATACGTCGCGCGACGCTCAGGCTCGTCGATGGAATTACGCAGCACAAAGCATGCAATGACGATGAGCATCAGGATAAGGTACGTGGTAAGCCTGGGGTCCCACGTCCACCATACGCCCCACTCGAAACGGGTCCACAGGTCGCCCGTGAACATGGTCATGATAATGAACAGCAGCGACCCCTCAAGCGCAACGCGCGAGCAGGTGTCGAAACGCTGGTTCTTCGTCATAAGGAAGCGGACGGCGTAATACCCCGCAAAACCCATCAGCACGAACGAGGTGATAGCCACCGGCATGTGGAAGTAGAAGATCTTCTGCGAAAGCAGCTGGATGTTGGTGACCATGCGACCGCCGATAAGGGCGAACCCGTTCACCGCGGCGCCGTTAACCGGCCCTACCCACAAAAACGCCAGCAAAAAGCCCACGGTGGTAAGCACAAGTCCCGCGATCAGCGCCGGAACAAGCAGCTTGTCGGGCCACTGTCCCGCTTCGGGGATCTTCACGTTCTTATTGTTCGCCATCCTGCTCCTAACCTAGGTTCAGTATTGCAAGTCACTTCCGACCAATTTAAAGATCGGTCTTCGCGGCTCTCGCGTCTTAAACCGCAAGCTAAGCCGAAATGATGAAGTCGTACAAAACCCAACAAAGGGCCAACATGATCACATCATACCCTGCCGCCATGACAAGCGGCATCGTATACGAATCCATCCAAAACTCGCCACCACAGATGGCCGCCGTCGTTGCGATCACGCATGCGTACAGCAGCGGGTAGATCAGCGGAATGAACAGCACCGCCAGCATGACGTCCTTGCCACGCGTGTTGACGGTGATGGTCGAAAGCATGGTACCGATGCCCGCGATTCCCACGGTGCCCAAAAACAGCGGAAACGCCAAGAACAAGAACGAATCAGAGAACGTCTCGGTGGTCATGAAGAAAAACACGAACAGCGGAACGGCGATGATCTCGACCGCAAGCAAGAACAGGAAGTTAGACGTGGCCTTCGCCAGGTAAACAACCGAACGATCAAGCGGAACCAGCAAGATGCCCTCAAGGCAGCCTTGCTCCTTCTCGTGCGAGAACGAGCGGTTCAAGCCCAACAGCGACGTGAACACGATGAGCGCCCAGATAAGACCACCTGACATGCGCACGATGTCCAGGCTTGCCGCAGTCTGAGCAAGCGCAGCGCCGTACACGATGATGATCAACAGCGCGAACAGCCCCATGGACACGACCATGTCGTGCGTCCGGAATTCCTGTTGGAGATCCTTACGAAGAAGTGTCTTGTACTGTTGGAAAGTTGAAGGCGTCTGCAACATCAGGCAACCCCCATTCCAACAGTCTCGCGATACAACTGCGAGAACTCACTGAAATCCAACGCATTTTTATCGTCGAAGGAAACCACACGGCCGCGAGCCAGAACCAGCGCATGCGAGCACATGGCGAAACCCTTCCGTAAATCATGACTGACCATGACGAACGTGTGCTCGTCGCGAATATCGGCGATCAGACTATCGAAGATGTCGACCGCGTGCGGGTCAAGTCCGGAATACGGCTCGTCAAGGAACACGACCGCCGGGTCATGGACGATTGCGCGGGCAATGGCCACGCGCTGCGTCATTCCCTTCGAGAACGTGCGCACCGGGTCGAGCTTGCGATGCGAAAGGCCCACCACATCAAGCAGCTCGTTCACGCGCTTTTGCGGATCGGCAACGCCGTACAGCTTGGCATACAACAGCAGATTTTCCTCGGCCGTGAGGTCGGGGTACAGCATGGGCTGATGCGAGATCAGACCGATGAAATTGCGCGCGGCGTCGGGCTCTTCCTTCACGTCGATGCCCATAACCAGCGCCTCGCCAGACGAAGCGCGCGCCAGCGTGGACAGCACGCGCAAGAGCGTGGTTTTGCCAGCACCGTTGGGGCCGAAGATCGACAAGAAAGCGCCCTGCGGCAAAACGAAGCTGACGTCGTCAACAGCGCGACGCGTGCCGAACACCTTACTCAGGTGCTTCACTTCGATTGCGGGTTTGCTCTGAACAGAATCCAACTTACGCCTCGCAAGCTTTCGCATCGGCAGGTTCGCCCTGCTTCACGTCGGAACCCACGGCGCCAGACGTAGCAAGCAGCTCGCCCGAACTGCGACGACCTGCCAGCGCAAGCACGATGGCAACCATCAACAAACCGAAGCCAAACCACACAAGCGAGATCAACGGGTTCACGCGAACGTCAAGCGACAGCGAACCCATGGCGCTCAAGCCGCGGTAAACCACGAAAAGATCCTCGTCGGCGAAGCTGATAACGCCAGCGTCGAGCTTCTGCTGCTGGGTCATCACGTTCTGCTGAACAGACGGATGAACCTGGCCGACGTACTCGCCACCGCGGTACACGTCGAAATCAAGCTGCGACGAGACGATGTAAGTCGCCTGGTTTGCGGAGTTAGCGGTGCCCGCCATCTTAAGCGTGTAATCCTGAATGGTGAACTCAGCAGACGAGGTGTCCGTCTGGGAATCGTAAGGCAGATAACCCGTCTTCTCGGTGACGTACATGGACGAGCCGATAAGGCCGACCAAGATGATCGCCATGCTGACATGGGCTAATGCGCCGCCGTACGTTGCCGCATGATTGCGGAACAGGCCAATAGCCGAAAAGAGCGCGTTCGTCTTGTGCGCCTTCGCATAGCGCGAAATGCCGCGACCGATCATGAACAGGGCGTTGAAGAACAGCAGGCTGGCCACGAACAAGCCGACAACGGAAAGACCGACGTAGTACCACGAGGGGCCCGCCTCAGCCAGTGCGGCGGACTTGCTGTTGTCAAGAGAAAGCATGTCGAAGTACGCAGGCATCAACGTGGTCACGTAATACGCCAGCAAAACCGCGAACAGAGCCAAAGCGCAGATGCCTGGAACCTTCGCCTGCTTGAAGAACTTCTTCGGGTCGGTCTTCCCCCAGACAAGCAGAGGGCACACCGCCAGAATGAACAGGTACACGATGCCCAGCGGGCGCGCGATGGAGTCATACGACGTGGTACCCAGAGACTGACCGCCGAACGGAAGCCACGACGGCAGCGCGGACGAAACGGTCATGTAGGTAAGCAAAAGCGTGAACACGATCATGATCACGTTGTTGAAGTAGTAAGCAGCGTCCTTGGAGACCATGTTCTCGACGTCGTCGCCGCCCTCGGTCTCGGCGTCGAACTGCTTCCAACGAATTGCCAAGCCGACGATGCCAGCCAGAACCGCAAGGGCGATCAGCGAGCCGAACAGCGCGAGCGAAACGGGATCGCCCTCGAATGCATGAACGGACTGAACGATGCCCGAACGCGAAATGAACGTGCCCACAATGACGAACGCGAACGCAAGGCAGGCGCACATAACAGCCCAGCGCTTGAACGCACCGCGCTGACGGTAAACCGTGAACGTGTGGATAAGGGCAACGCCCACCAACCACGAAAGCAGGCTGGCGTTCTCGACCGGGTCCCAGCCCCAGTAGCCGCCCCAGCCCAGCACAACGTAAGCCCACACGGCGCCAAGGCCGATGCCCGCGCCCAAGAAAAGCCAGCTGAACAGCGTGAAGCGAGAGGAACGCTCGACCCACTTCGCCGACGAGTCACCAACAATGAGCGTGGCGATGGCGTACGCGAACGGCACTGCCATGCCAGCGTAGCCCACGAACAGAACAGGCGGGTGAATGGCCATGGCCCAATGCTCAAGCAGCGAGTTCATGCCGTTCATCGAAGCGGCAGCGGTAAGCGAACCGTCGGAATTGAAATAGCTTTCCGGGGTTGCCGCAAAAGGCATGTTGCTTTCCGAGAACACAAGAACGCCCAAGAACGCAAGCAGAACCGCGTTCATGACCAAGATGGCCATGTTGTCCATCGCCGAAGCGTCCTTGCGCGCGCGAATGCACAGCGCAACCACGAACAGCGAGATGATGAAGGCCCAGAACATCAACGAACCCGCACGACCCGCCCACAGGCCCGACAACTTGTAGAGCCAAGCAAGGTTGCTGGTGGAAAGCGAGCGCTCCTGCAGCACGTACAGAATGGAGTAGTCACCCGCGAAGAAACAGTAAACCAGAATGGCGCAGCAAACGAACAAGGCTGCCGCAACGACCACGGACAGCACTCGACCAAACTTCGAAAGCGCGGCGGCGCGGTCGCTTTCCTCCTGCCCTTCCGCCGTGCCCGCCTTACCGGATCGGGCAGAAAGAACCTGGCCCGCTGCAAGCAGAACCGTTGCCGCGATTGCGGCAACAAGAGAAACGATCAAACATCCGTAGCCGAACATGGACATGCTGGTTATCCCTCCAGAGCGACCTCGGTCGCAACGAACTTGCCCTCAGAAGAGAGCGCACCGGTAAGAACGACGGACGATCCCTCGGAAAGGTTGTCGGGCAAGCCGCCCTCGAACGAAACGGGAAGCCGAACGTCGGGCGTGGCGGAATCTTGCACAACGAAGCGCTGATCAGCAGTCGCGGAGGCGATCGAATCCGCCGCAACCGTTCCCACGATCTTGACCGGCTTGTCGTAGACATCGGCACCGTACGAAAGCAGCTTCTCAACCGAAAGGGCCTCAGACGCGTTCTCGTACTTCGAGGGGCACTTCGTGACCAACTCGGTGCACTGCAACACGCCGTCAGAGCCAACCTTGCCAGTGCAGATAGCCTCGACGTCGTTGCCGAACGTGGAGGAAACGCCGCCGTCGTAGCGAACCTTCAAAGCGGTCTGCGCATCGGGGTCGGCCTCGGAGTCGTAAATCGAGAAGACAAGCACGTTGTTGTCAGTGGAGAACGAGTTGGGCACGACCTTGCCAGAAACCTTGACCTTGGCGTCGTGGACCAAACCCGAAGCAGCTTCGGCAACGGATACGTTGCGCGCCGCAGAGCTTCCGCCCACAACGGCAAGCACAACAACAAGAACGATGACGATGACACCGGTGACCGCCATCATCCTGCGCTTGGTTTTCGTATTCATGTAGCCACCTCCCAGCCAACGTCGCGCGTGGCGCACGCCGGCGTATTAACCCATAGGGGGTAGATTAATCGAGAAGCAATCGGGGTTCGACCGATTCAAACCATCTGCAGATCAAAACCCGAATCGTAAAGCAGCAAGCACGACAAACCCGAGCGTAAGGGCAAAGC
Source organism: uncultured Eggerthellaceae bacterium (assembly GCA_934668515.1). Lineage (GTDB taxonomy): Bacteria > Actinomycetota > Coriobacteriia > Coriobacteriales > Eggerthellaceae > UMGS1502. The sequence continues at coordinate 37,523 of CAKUNS010000002.1, read as the reverse complement.
CAAGCTACTTCGCGATCTTCTTAGCAGCAAACGTAAGCGCCGTGACCTCGGCCGCGATGGCAAGCAGCGCGAACGGGAAAGCAATCAGCGGAATCGCGCCGAACGGAGCCGACGAAACGGCGATACCGGCAATGGCCGCACCGATGGCATTACCCAACTGCAAGAACGAGCTTGAAAGAGCAATGGCCATACGCGCGCCATCGCCCGCGATGGATGCCAAAAGCGTGTTCTGAACAGGCAGGAACGCCCATGCGAACAGCTGGTACAGGCAAAGGGCGCCAACAAGACCTAAGCCCGCACCCTCGCAGAAGAAAATCAAAAGCAGCGACAGCGTCGAGCAGATGAAGCTGGTCATGATCGCAATGCGAAGCCCCGCACGGTCGGCAAGCCAACCGTGAAGCTTCGTGCCCAGCATGCTCATCAGGCCGACAACCAGCAAAACAATGCTCAGATACGCGTTGAATTGCGGCGCGAACGCATCCAAGAACGGCGTGACGTACGTGTAGAAGCAGGCGAAAGCGCAAACCATGAAGGTCGTGCCAGCGTAGGCGAGCATAACCACCTTGCTCGCCAGCGGAGCAAGGCGCTGTTTGACGGTAAGGTCCTCGGTGTCGGGAGCCGTGCTCGGGAACACCTTAGCGATGACAAGGAAGGCCACCACCGCGAAGATAGCGATGACCAGGTACGCGTTCTGCCAGTCAACACTCTCGCGCAACGCGCGGGCAATTGGCATAGCCAAAACCGACGCCGCGCTGAAGCCCAGGGCCACGTTGGCCATGGCGCTTGCCTGCTTTCCGGGCGCCGCAAGCTTCTGCGAAGCAGAATACGCCGTGGCCACGAAAGCGCCGTTGCCCATTCCCATGATGCCGCGGGCAACCATCTGAAGCGGGAAGATGCTGGTAGCCGCAGTCATAAGAAGGCCGACTGCCATGCACGCCAAGCCAATCAGAAGCTGGACGCGAGCCGAATAGCGCGCAGTCAACATGACAATGACGGGCGCCAGGAAGGCGTTGATCAGTCCGAATGCCGTCATAAGAAGGCTAACCTGACCAAGCGAGACGTCAAGCGTTGCGGCAACCTGGTCGGGCACACCCAAGATGTACTGCTGAGAGCAACCCAGAACGAAGCAGCAGAGCGCCAAAAGCCAGATCAACCTCGAAGAACCCTTTTCAGATTCCATGCCCTTAGCTTCGTCGCGCGCTTCGCCCATGCAAGGCCCCTTTCAAGAAAAAACGCCGCGTGTGCGGCGCGATGCAAATCCAACGGTATATTTTAAAGGAGCGAAATGATAAGGAGCGAAGCGCGCATGGCCGACCACCCCGAAACCAAACTTGCCACACAAGATGCAGCCTCACAACAAGACGCGGCAACCGTCGTCGGCGGGGCCGAAGCGAACGGCGCGCCAGCCCCTACCAGCCGGGCGCAAGCGAGCGACGCGCCCGAAACGATCGTCGACAGCGATGGCGTCGTCTACCGCAAAACGCCTGACGGGCTGGTGCTTGAGGACGCATCGGAAAGCCAAGCGCGCGCCTACCGCGTGATGGACGGAACCGTCGGCATCGGCAACCTCGCCTTCGCCGGCAACACGTCCCTCGAGATGATCGCCATTCCCCAAGGCGTTCGCTGGATCGGCGATTCTGCTTTCAGCGCCTGCGAGAACCTGGCGACCGCGGTTCTTCCCGATTCCCTTGAGCGCATCGAGGACTGGGCGTTCTTCGGATCGTCCGTCGAGTCGCTTCACATTCCCGCGGCCTGCAACCACATAGGGTCGTGCGCGCTGGTGGCCGACGGCGGAGGCAAATCGGAAATGTGGACCAGCGGACGATCGCTCAACCTGTACGAGATCTCGATCGACCCCGAAAATACCAACTTCTACCTGGCATCCGACGTTTTGTGCGCACGTAAGGCAGCAGCCGACGGCGGCGACGTGGCCGTATTGTACATCGGCCCCGCCACCAGCGTGATCATCCCCAAGGAAGTGACCGAGATCGGCCCCATGGCGTTCGCGAACGCGTCCACGTTGGAAGAGCTGGTCGTACACGGCGGTGTGAAGAAGCTGGGGCCGTCGGCGCTTGCGCTCAGCGAGCCTCCGCGCCGCATCGTCATCGGGCTTTCGCCCGCAGTAGACGGACACGATCGGCTTGAGATCGAACCGCCGCGCAACGAGGCGGGCCTGAACGCCGTGAACCGCATGTTCAAAACGGACATCATCGACCCTGCGCTCATCATGGCCGAGATGGACCGCGCCACGCTCAACCAGAACGACCACTTCGCGCGCTACGGAACGATGGTCGACCGCCTAGCCGACCCCATCTTCCTCAGCCCGACCATGCGCGACCAGTTCACGTCTTATCTGCGTAACAAGATCTGGACCGTTTGCAGCCTGTTCCGCGATCGCGGGAACACCGACGGCATCAAGAAGCTCGTCGACACGGGGGTACTGGATACCGAAACGTTCACCAAGGTCATCGACCAGGCAACCGACGAAGGCGACACCGCCATGGTGGCGCAGTTGCTTCAGCTGAAGCGCGACGCCGAACAGGACGACGACCCGTTCGCGTTGTAGGAGGCGAGCAGTCGGTTCACTCGGGCTGCCGCAAGCCGGCACCGAGCAAGCCAAGCGCCCGCAAGCTGCGGCTTTATGCCCTCTTCCCCGAACGACGGGGCAACTGCCCCTTTCGAAATGAAAACTCTTCGAAGCCGAACGCGGCCAAAATGAAGGGGACGGCGACCAGCGGCAAGACCATAACGGGAGCAACCGCAATGACCACGCCGGCGATGGGCGCACCGAGCGCATTGCCCATCTGCATGAACGAATTCGAAAGCGAAAGTGCCATGGCCGAACCTTCGCCGGCAAGGTCGGTCAGTACCACGTTCTGAACGGGAACGAACATCCACGCCGCGCCCATCCACAGCAATAGCGGCGGGATAACGCCGTAGCCGGCGCCTTCAAGCGCGAACGTCGCCGTAAGCATAAGCGCGATCGAGATCAAACAGAACTCGATAGCCGTGCGCGGGCTGAAGCGGTCGGCGATAACGCCGCAAAGCTTCGTACCGATCAGGCTCATGATTCCCAAGCCGAACAGGACAACGCTGGTGCCTGAACCCAGCTCGGGCATAGCCGCGTCAATGAACGGGGTGATGTAGGTGTAGAACACGCTGAAGGCAATGAAAACGAACAGCGATCCGGCAAGCGCCGACACGACCGCCTTGTTGGCAAGCGGCGCCAGGCGATCCTTGGCCGAAGACGAAGCGTTTGCAGATTTGATCTCGGGAATCAAGCGCATGACGGCCACGATGCCAACCAAGCCGAGCACAGCAAGCACCAGGTAGGCGGAATGCCAGCTGATGATGTCGCGAAGGGCACGAGCGATGGGCATGGCCAAAACCGACGAAGCGCTGAAACCCAGGGCAACATCCGCCATAGCGGACGCCTGCTTGCCCGGAGCCGCCAACGACTGCGCGAGCGCGTAGGCGGTTACCACGAAGACGCCGTTGCCCAAGCCGACAAGGCCACGCGAGAAGATGAGCAGCCCGAAGTTGTTCGTCAAGCCCATCAGAACCAAACCGGCAACAATGAGCACCATGCCCCCGATAAGCTGCTTGCGCTGCGACCACTTCGCCGTAACCATGATGGCAACTGGCGCAAGCAAGGCATTGATCAGCGCATACGCCGTCATAAGAAGGCTGATCGCCGAAAGAGAGACGCCAGTGTCGGAAGCGATTTGGTCAGGCACGCCCAACAAGTATTGCTGAGCGCTGCCCAAAATGAAACAGCATACGGCAAGAAGCCAAACCAGCCCGTTCGACGATTTCGAAGAAGCGCCCTCGTTCATATGCGCAATTCGACCTTTCACTCATTAACCCCAAATTACCTTGAAGCGCTGCGACTTCGGACGCGATTCGCCCCAGCGAGATCGCGCTTTCGCGTGCCATTGTCACGCGATTGTCGCACGAAGACGGAAAATCGCCTTCGTGTAAAGAAAAAGGTCAGGAGGAATAACCCCCTGACCTGCAATTTCCGTGGTGGAGATGATGGGATTCGAACCCACGACCCCTACGTTGCGAACGTAATGCTCTCCCAGCTGAGCTACATCCCCACGTAAATGCGCTGTCCTGCGCAAGAAAGTATTGTGCGGTTTGCTCCCCGTTTTGTCAAACAAGGTGCCGCGTCTTCAAAAGAACCCTACGCGCTAAGCAAGAACTTCTTCCTCGGAAGCCTCTTCAGAAGCGTCGGAAGAAGCAGCACCAAGCTCATCCTCTTCAGCCTGAGGAACGAACGGCTCGAAGATGGGCTCGCCGTTCTGAGAAAGCTCGACGGCGCCGGTAAGAATATCAACGTACTGATACGACTGACGAGCGGTACGGCCGCGTTTGCGATCGACCTCCATCACGAACAGACGGGGATGAACCTGCGTAAGGACACCCTCGCTCTCGACGATCTTCGAGCGACCCATGTTCGCGCGAACCTTCAGGCGCTGGTCAACGTAGTTGCTAAGCGTGTCGTGAATGGTATTAACGAGATTTGCCTGCTGCTCCAAATCCATGCTGTGCTTCTTTCTGCGGTACGAAAAACAATCGTTCGGAATTCTAACACGCAAGTTGCGAACATCATGGAAACCCCATATCAAGGCACGAAAGCGCACCCCATCACGGGGATCTTGAACCGGCAACTTGTGAATAGTGGCTAACTTGACGCCCGGCGCCAGTACCTCGAATCAGCGCTCCAGGGCAAGATATGCCTTGCCCAGCGCAATGAACTCGGCCTGCGAAAGCGTCTCACCGCGGCGAGACGGCTCGATACCGCATGCGGCGAACATCTGAGGTAACGCCTTCACCGCAACGTCATCCCCGCGGCTGGCGAAATATGCCTTGCAGGAGTTCGCGATGGTCTTACGCCTGTTCGTGAACGAGGCGTCGGCCATGATGCACGCAGCCGCGCGCTGCTCGGGCGACAAAGCACTGCCGTCCTCATCGGCCGCCTGACGACGATCGAGCCTGACCACCATGCTCTCAACGTGGGGCGGCGGGAAGAAATTCCCGGGCGACACCAGGAACTTGTCAACAGGCTTGGCAAACAACGACAGCTTCACTGTGTAAGCACCGTAGTTCTTGGTTCCAGGCGTTGCCATGATACGCTCGCCCACCTCGCGCTGAACCATGACCGTAGCGCTGTCCACAAACGAGAAGCGCTCGAAGAAGTCAAGAATGATGGTTGCGGCAACCGCGTACGGAAGGTTCGAGACGAACTTGTTCGGACGCACGTCCGCGGAAAGACCCAGCTGCGAGCAAGCCGCATCAAGATCGGTTTCCTGCAGGTCAAGCGCATCTTTCTGAATAAGCGCGAAACGATCGGCCCATTCGGCCAGCGTTCCTTCCAGCACCGCCGGAAGGTCGCGGTCGCGCTCGATCGAAATCACATGACCACTGCACTTCAGCAAAGCCTCAGTGAGCGTTCCGATGCCCGGGCCGACCTCCAAAACGAAATCGTCCGGCACCAAGCCCGCAAGATCGGCGATCTTCTTGATGACATCGTCATTGACCAGGAAGTTCTGACCGAGCGCATGCTTTGTGGCCAGCCCATGCGCCTGAAGGATCTCACGCGTGGCACCCACGGCGGCAAGCGACGAAAGCCTCTCGGAACTAGCCACGGCCGCCTCGCTTCCCCGACGGACCCGAACCGCGCTTGCCCTGGCTCTTCGAGGTTGAATGGATGTTCAGCTTGGGACGGCCCTGAGCGTTCTGCACGCCGGGAGCGTTCCTGTCGTCGGCATTCGCGGGCTGAGGCTCGGACTTCACAGCCGAAAAGGCGCCTGCGGAAGAGCCGTCCCTCCCCGCCTGCTTCCCCGCCTGGGGCTTTGCGCCTGCGGCTTTCTCGGCCTTCTTCGCCTTGCGCACCTGACGGAGGTTCTCGGCGTGGACGACGTGAATGTCCTCGATGTCATCAGCGGCGATGCGTGCGAAGCCCACCTTGCGACCTTCGGGCACGTACTCCTCGCCTTCAGCCGTGATCTGTCCGTCGGCATCGATTTTACCCACCCAGTCGACAATACGATCCAAGCGGAAACCGGCCACAGCGCCCGCCGCGCGAACCTCGTCGATCAGCGCGTCATAACCGTTCGGACCCGCACCCTCGCCGATGATGTGCAAGGTCATGGGACGACGGCTGCCGCCAGCCTTCCAGGTCCAGAAATAGGGCTGCAACCTGTCAAGCAAGGCCTTCATCGGGGCGGGAGCGCCCGAGAAATACACCGGCGAAACAACGATCAGCTCATCGGACTCGTCAAGAATCTCGCGGATCTCGTCCATGTCGTCCTCGAAGACGCACACATGGCCCTCGCTGTTCTTGCAGCCGTCGCACCCAACGCATGCCGAGATGGCAAGCTCGGACACGGGCGCCAGCGAGACCTCGTCATCGGGGCACTCGTCGATGCATGCCTCGAACAGCATCTCCGCCAAATGGGCGCTGCGGCCGTTCGACCTGGGCGAACCCACTATGATCAATCGTTTCATGCAGTTTTCCCTCTCTGAAACCACATCTGAATCGATTGCCACCAGCCCGTGCAGCCGACGACAATCTGTTGGAATCCATCAAAGCGCCAACGCGTTTCATACGTCTGGCGCCCAATCGCGACGACGCCGCCTAAGCGCCCTTGCTCATCGCGTCAAGCCTTCAAGCGGCGCGACCGATCACGCAAACGCACGCTACGCGCCCTGCGCCGCCCGTTCAAGCTGCCACGAGGTGGGCTGACGGTCGAGCAACGCAAGCGCATTGTCGTGCAGCTGGGCAAGAACCTGCGCCTTAGCTGCAGAAACATCGCCTGCAGCGGCACCTTCGCTCGCCGAAACGCGAGCCTCAGCCAAACAGTCGGCAGTGAACAGCGTATGGAACGGCTCGCACACCATGCCGCGCATAGGCTCAGGGGTCATGTAGGGCGAATCCGTCTCAGTAAGCAGCAGACTCTTGGGCGCGCGCACCGCGGCGTCGCGCGTATAGTCGGCTTTCTTGAACGTGAGCGCTCCGCCGAACGCAACATAGCACCCGGCGTTCACCCACGGCTCAAGCGTTTCCCAATCAAGATCAAAGCAGTGAAGAAGCACGCCCGCCTTGGGCAATCCCTCTTCCTGAAGAATCTGAAACGCCTCGTCATGCGCCTCGCGGATATGAAGCGCCACGGGAAGCCCCGTTTCGTGGGCAAGGCGAAGCTGACGACGGAACACATCGCGCTGAACGTCGCGCGGCGACAGGTCGTAGTGGTAATCAAGGCCGATCTCGCCGATGGCGCACACACGCGGATCGGCAAGACGCTCAAGCAGCGCAGCCTCGAGCGCTTCGTCATAATGACTGGCGTTATGCGGATGGCAGCCAACCGCCAAGCGCACGCGCGGCGCACGAAGTTCGCTAACGTCGTGGCACGCAGGGGCGAACGCGGTCAAGTCGTCCCCTTCCGGGAAATGACTTGACGTCGCTTCGCTGCCACCTGCGGCGATAACGTCCTGCGTGTCTTGAATAAGCTGCGGGACGCGCGACGTGGCCTCATCAAGCCAGCCATCCAGCTTGTCGAACGTCGCGGGCTCGCCGCCATGGATGTCGATGATGTTGCACACGAAGTCAATGCCCCACACTGCCGCCCGAGCAAACGCCAACGGCGGGTCGGGCAGCAGGTGAACATGAGCATGCGTGTCGGCTATCGGTCCTTCCACCTTGGGCGGAAGGACGAAGCGGAACTTTCCGTGCTTGCGCTTCTGACGATACAGCGCGTCGTCGAAGCTGGGCTGATCGAACTCGTCCACGTTCGCACTTACTCGATGCCCAGGCTGATTGCGTCAACGTCAAGGCGCGGGAACAGCGGGTCGCCGATCTCGACGGTGTTGCCTGCGGGCAGCTGGCCCCACGTGGTTGCGGCCTCGATGTCGGTGATGGCAGCGATGTCGCCCAGGCCCAGACGACGGAAGACCTCGGCCGAAGTGTTGGGCATGAACGGAGCCAGGTACAGCGCGATGATGCGAATGGCCTCGAGGGTGTTGTAAATGACCGCAGCAAGCTCGCCGGCGGTTTCCTCGGACTTGGCAAGGTTCCACGGAGCCGATTCCTCGACATAAAGATTAGCGCGGCCAGCAAGCTTCTGAACTGCGGCAACGGCACCGGTGAAGTCGACGTCGGTCATGCACTTGTCGTACTCGGCATACAGATCCTGAGCGATCTCGCTCAGCGGGTTCTGGGCGGCAGACTCGGGAGCCTGGGGCACCTTGAAGTCGTAGTACTTCTTGACCATGTTGCACACGCGGCTGACCAGGTTGCCCCATGTGTTGGCAAGGTCGGCGTTGTAAACCTGCGTCATGCGCTCGATGGAGATGTTGCCGTCATGACCGAACTGGACGTCGCTCATGAAGTAGTAGCGATATGCGTCGACGCCGTACACGTTAACCAGGTCGGCGGGCATGATGCCGTTACCCTTGGACTTGGACATCTTCTCGCCCTTGGTCATAAGGAAACCGTGGCCGAAAACGGTGCTTGCAACGGGCAGACCGGCAGCCATCAGCATGGCGGGCCAGATCACGCAGTGGAAACGGGTGATGTCCTTGCCCACGAAGTGGTACTGAACGGGCCAACGGCGGTCGAACTCGTCGCCGCACTCGGGATCGGCGTAGCCAAGGCCGGTGAAGTACGCCAGCAGCGCGTCGGCCCAAACATAGGCAACGTGACCCTCGTCGAAGGTGAAAGGAACGCCCCAATCGAAAGTGGAACGGCTGATGGACAGGTCCTGCAGGCCGCCCTCGACGAACGAGACGATCTCGTTCTTGCGGGTTTCGGGACGAACGAAATCAGGATGCTCGGCGTAGTACTTCAACAGCGGCTCCTGGAACTCGGACAGCTTGAAGAACCAGTTCTCCTCGCCCGAGGACATGCGGCGCACGGGACGCTTGCAGTCGGGGCACACGAACTCGCCGTCCTCGTTCTTCAGCAGGTCGGATTCGGCGTAATAGGTTTCCTCGTGAACGCAGTACCAACCCTCGTAAGCGCTTTTGTACAGATAGCCGGCGTCGTAAAGCTTCTGCCAGAACTGCTGCACGGTGCGCGTCTGACGGGAGTCGGTGGTGCGCACGAAGTCGGTGTAGGTGATGTTGAGCAGGTCCCATGCATCGCGGAATGCAGGTTCCATCGAATCGCACCACTCCTGCGGGGTCATGCCGTGAGCCTCGGCGGTTTCGGCGACCTTCTGGCCGTGCTCGTCCATTCCAGTGACCAAGGCGACGTCGTAGCCGTTCATGCGTTGATAGCGCGCAACGGTATCGGCGGCCACCGTGGTGTAGGCGGTTCCCAGATGCGGGGCCGCGTTCACGTAGTAGATGGGCGTGGTGATCGAGTACATTCCCTTAGACATGCGATTCGCTCCTTCTTTCGCCGCGACGCTTGCGAATGATGCAAGGGCGGCACGTATATACGCAGGCGCCGACGTTTGATCGGACGCCATGCACGAAAACAGGCGCCGTGCACGAATGCACAGCGCCCGTCATTTTATCACCTGATGGGGCGGTTACCCACGCCAACCAAGAGCGAGCATGCTAAATGCTGTTCATCTGCGCAAGGCAGGAGTTGTACCAGTGATCGGCGTTGGGCGGGCAGTACTTCTGCGCGGCGGCATACGTAAGCGTGTAGCCGTAGCCGCGGGCCAGGCCCGCAACGTGCGCGTTGATGGCCTCTTCCCACGAGCCCCAGCTAACCGAGCCCCAGCCCCAGGCGTTGTGCGAGGCGAAGCAGTACGCGCCCTTGGTGCTTTCGACGCACGAGATGGCAGGCGACCAGCGCGGGTCGACGCCGTAGGTCCAGGCAGCGCGCGCGAACGTCTCGCCATAGCCCGAAAGGGGCGAACCAGCCAGGTAGTTGTTGATGCGCGCGGTCCACTGGGAAACGAAGGCATCCTCGTCGGAAGACCAATCGGCGGTGTCGGTAGAAGCCGCGGGAGGCTCGGCGGCGCTGTCGGAGGAAGAACCCGCGCCTGATTCAGAATCAGACGACGCGGCGGACTCGGCAGACTCGACCTTAGCAGCCTGCGCAGCTTTGGCGGCCTGGGCTTCCTCGGCCTGGCGCGTGGCTTCCTCAACGGCACGACGCTGCGCCTCGATGCGGGCATTTTGCGCCTGCTGAAGGGCTGCCTGCGCGGCTTCTGCCTGATCAGCAGCTTCCTGCTTGCTGGCGTTCAGCTGATCTTGAGCCTGCAGAAGCTGATCTTGCATGCTGGAAAGAGACTCAATCTGCTCGAGGTTCGAACGCGTGACAGTGTTGAAATAGTCGATGCGCGTGATGAAATCACTCAGGCTTTCGGAGGACAGGATAAGGTCCAGAATGGAAGCCGTGTCCTGCTGCGCCTTGTACAAGTCAACGCACGCTGAGCTTGCGCGCTCCTTCTGCAGAGGGATTTTCTCTTCAAGCTCGGCAATGGCCTGAGCGTTCTCGTCGATCTGCTTCTGCAGCTCGTCAACGCGGGCCATGGCGTCGTTGTACGCGGTCGCGCTGTTCTCGATTTGTTGCTGGAACTCGTCGGGCTGAGGGTTGGTGTCGATGTCTTCGGCCAAAGCCGCGGGAACCGACCACGTTCCAGCCAACACAAGCAGCATCGAAAGAAACGCCGCGACAAGTGCGCGTGAGCGACCTTGTATGCCCAGCTTCGTTTGTTTAGTAATCGGCATATCAATCCTTGTCGTTGGATACTCCGATTATAAAAGAGGGGGCTTCCACACAGGCTGTTCCCACCAAATGGGCACACGGCAGCGAATGAGGGGCGCGCGCTAAGGCGCGCAGGCTGCTCGCCTGTTTCTCGCATGAGGGCACCGCCTACTCGTGATGCGCCCTCTACACGGCAATTCTTTCTTCCATTTTGCAATTTATATTTGACATTGTTGAATCGATGCAATATATTTCTGTCATGTTGCAAGAGATATCCGTCTACTCACGAAAGGGGTCTCATGCCTGGAGAAAAGAATCTTCGCATGAAGGCGGCGCGCGCGGCGGCTGGCCTTTCGCAAACCGACCTTGCCGAAGCCGTAGGCGTCACGCGACAGACTATCGGGCTTATCGAAGCAGGCGGCTACAATCCCACGCTCAACTTATGCGTGGCAATTTGCAAAACCCTGCACGTCACCTTGAACGACCTGTTCTGGGATGGCGAAAACTAAGCGAGCCTCCTTCACTCAATCCAACCCACTCGTTTTAGGAGCAAATCATGAAACTGCAGAATACGAAACTCGCACGGAAGTGGCGCGAATACGCAGGTCCGAAGGATGAACGCCTTGAAGCCGAAAACGCCAAGATCTACAAGCTCGGATTCATGCTGCTCTCATTCGGCATGCTGGTGCTGCTGGTCTACCAAATCATGGCCCAGCAAGTTGCTTGGGTGCACAACGGCGCCGACGATGCATTCAAGCTCTTCGCAAACCCCGTCGATGCCGTCATGTACGCATGGCTGTTCGTCGTGATGTTGATATGCGCCGTGCAGCAAACGCAAAAGGGCTACGTCGACACCAATCGCTTCGGCCAGACCGACCACCTGCCCACGGGCTATTTCCTGCTTATCGCCGGCATCACCGGCGTCGCAAGCGCGCTTGCCATTGCCACCATGCGCTGCATCGCCGAAGCGCAAATCGTTCCGCTCGAAAACGTCTTTTGGGCGGCGAATCTGGCAACGGGTGTAGTGTTCGGCGTCATGATCTTCATCGCCGTGTTCGGCGCGCTGGCCTTGGCTTTCTTCGAAGCGAAGCAGCGCCGCGCGAAGATCGAAGCCGAGTTGGACGACTAGCCCTAAACGCAGACGGCTTTGCGGCTAGACCTTGGCACCGAAAGCGCCAAAGAGCCGCGCCCCCGGCCGCCCTTAGCACTAGCGAAGCTTCTTGCGGGCCGTATGCCAATTAGGAAGATGCTGGTCAAGCAGGGCATAGAACGACGGGCCGTGCCCCGAAACAAGAAGATGGCACAGCTCATGCACCACCACGTACTCAAGGCATTCCGATGGGTACAACGCCAGGCGCACGTTGATGCAAATGCGACCCGTCGCCGGCTGGCAGCTTCCCCACCTGGTTTTCATGTTGCGATACGCAAGCTTGCCGGCCTTCACCCCAAGCATCGGCTCCCATTTCGCGATAAGCGCCGGCACGTGCGCCTGAACTTGGGCGCGCCAACGCGCAACCTCTTCGGGGGTCGCGCCTTCAGCCTTAGCCGCAACCGATTCGCGCGCAACCACGGCATGACGCTCGATCCAATCGCGGCGATCGCGCACGATGGTCTGTATGCTTGAAGCGGGCTCGCGCAGCGGCACGGAAAGCTCCGCGTGACCGTCGGGGGCTTTCACGCGCAGCGTGATGTTCTTCACGTTCTTGCGACGCACCAGCACACGCAAGCCATCAACCTCGATCCATTCGGGTTCGACCGCCGACGCTTTCAACCGCTTCCCTGCCAATTAAAATCGCTCCGCTTTAACGGCGGTGACAGCATCAAGAGCCAAGCGATAGGCCTCGTTTTTGGGAATGCTGAACTCTGCGACCAGGGCTTTCGTGATCTGCTTGCCCTTCTCGCCCGCTGCAGCAAGCTCTGCCGCGCGGTCTTCCGCCTGCGCGGCGGCATTCGACGCGGCTTGCTCGCCTTCTTCGGCGCTGGGCCCGTCAATGACAATGACGATCTCACCCTTCACGCGACCTTCTTTGGCGCGCTTGGCAAATTCCTGCGCAACAGCCGGGGCATCGTCACGGTAAACCTCTTCGTGCAGTTTGGTAAGCTCGCGGCACACCGTAACCTTGCGCAACGGAAAAACAGAGGCGATGACGCTTAGCGCATCGGCCAGCCTGTTGGGGCTTTCGTAGAAGATAAGCGCGGCCTGCAAATCGCGCAGGTTTTCAAGCGCCTCGCGACGCTGGGCGTCCTTGCGCGGGAAGAAACCAACGAACATAAACGAGGTATCGGTGCACCCGCTTGCCACGTACGCGGTGGCGAAAGCCGTGGGACCAGGCAGGACGTCAACCTCGCAGCCAAGCTCACGCGTTGCCGAAACAAGGCGCATGCCTGGGTCGGAAACGCCCGGCATGCCAGCATCGGAACAGTAAGCGATACGCTCACCTGCGGCGATGCGCTGCGCTACCGCGTCGGCACGCTTGCCGATGGTATTCTCGTCCAAGCGCTCAAGGCGCTTCTCGATACCGAGCGCAGCAAGGAGCTTGCCCGTGACGCGCGTGTCCTCGGCGCAGACGACGTCGGCATCGCGCAGGGCCTCAAGCGTGCGCAAGGTGATATCGCCCAAGTTGCCGATGGGCGTGGGGCACACGTACAGCTTGCCCTCGCGATCGCCACGCGCATGTTCGCCCGCGGCGTCCTCGCAAGCAACGTCCTCGCAAGCAACGTCCTCGCAAGCAACCTGAACGGCAGCGTCCTCGTGGTCGCCCGCGCTCGCCGCGTCATCAACGAAGGCGCCGCCAAACACGGCGGCACCCTTCGCGTTCTCTTCGTTCTCAATCTGGGAAGAGGTCATTTACTTCTCAACCTTTTCGGTTTCAACATCAAGCTCGAAATCGCCCATGTCCTGCTGAACCGCATGCGGGCTGGCAGCATCCAGACGCGCGTCGCGCTGGCCTTTTGCCTCGGCCTCCTTCTCGGCCAAGTTAGCCTTGGCAACCGAGATCATCAGCTTGATGCGGTTGAGCTGGTTGACCTCGGACGCGCCGGGGTCGTAGTCGACGGCCACGATGTTGGCCGTGGGGTAGCGGCGGCGGATCTCCTTGATGACGGCCCTGCCAACCACGTGGTTGGGCAGGCACGCGAACGGCTGAGCGCACACGACGTTCGGAGCGCCATGACGCACCAGTTCAACCATCTCGGCGGTAAGCAGCCAGCCCTCGCCCATGGAGTTGCACAAGCTCAGGATCTCCTCGCCGTAACCGGCCAACGTGAAGATGTCGGTTGGGGCCTCGAAGCGCGTGGACTTCTCCATGGCGTCGATGACCGGCTTGCGCATGGTCTTCAGCAGACCAAGGATCATCTTCGCGCCGAACGCGCCCTTGGACGAGCGGCCCAGTGGGTCCTTCTGGAAAATGCGGCCCGCGATGCCGAACAGGAAGAACTCGATCAAACCGGGAACAACGGCCTCGCAGCCCTCGGCCTCGATGACGTCGACGACCTGGTTGTTCGCCGTGGGATGGAACTTGACCAAAATCTCGCCGACAACGCCAACACGAGGCTTGGTGCCCTCGCCCTGAAGCGGCAAGGTGTCGAAGTCTTCGACGATCTTCTGAACGGTCTTCGCGAAAACTCCCTGCTTCACGCCGCTGTACAGCTGCTGCTTGCAGGTTGCCATCCAGTAATCGAACAGGCGCTGAGCGCTGCCGGGCTCGACCTCGTAGGGGCGCGTGCGGTACAGCGCGGTCATAAGAAGGTCGCCGTACGAGAACGCGTAGATGGCCTGCTTGAGCATGGGCAGCGTGATCTTGAAGCCCGAGTTGCTCTCGTCCAAACCGCCCTGAAGGGCCAGCGAGATAACGGGAATGTATTCAAGATTCGCGGCCTTCAAAGCCTTGCGGATCAGCGAGATGTAGTTGGTGGCACGGCAACCGCCGCCCGTCTGCGTGATGATGACGGCCAGCTTGTGCGTGTCGTAACGACCGCTGGTGACCGCCTCCATGATCTGACCGGTAACCAGAATGGACGGATAGCAGATGTCGTTGTTGACGTACTTCAAGCCAGCATCGACCGCACCGTGGTCAACCGACGGCAGAAGCTCCATGTTGTAGCCGTTTGCCTTGAACACGGGCGCCAGCAACTCGAAATGGTACGGGGCCATCTGCGGGGCAAGGATGGTATAGCCCGCATCCTTCATTTCCTTGGTGAACTCGGCGCGCGGGAACTGGGTGGACTCGGCGTCGCGATTCACGTCCTCAAGGTCGGCCGCAACCTTCTTCAGGGCCTTCACCTCGGACTCGGCAGCGCCAGCCGCACGCATCTTGCTGGCGATCTCGGCGGCAGCGGTGGCAACGTCGGCGCCGTCCGATGCCTCGCGGCGCGCCTCGAACTTGGCAACAAGTTCTTCGGCCTGCGCGGCAGGGCAACCGGTGTTGGCCTCGAGGATTGCCTCGGCTTCCTTCTCTTGCTGGTCGCGAAGCGCGGCAAGCAAGCTACGCACGCGGATGCGGGCAGCGCCTAGGTTGGAAACCTCGTCGATCTTCAGGACAGTGTAGATCTTGCCCGAAGCCTCAAGGATCTCCTGCACCTGGTCGGTGGTCAGGGCATCAAGGCCGCATCCAAAGCTGTTCAGCTGGATAAGGTCGAGGTCGCGGCGCTGTGTGGCCACCTTGGCGGCGGCGTACAGGCGCGTATGGAACATCCACTGGTCAACCAAACGAATGGGACGCTCGAGCGTGCCCAGGTGAGCGATGGAATCCTCGGTAAGCACAGCCAAGCCGAAGCTGGTAAGCAGCTCAGGGATAGCGTGGTTGATCTCGGGGTCGTTGTGGTAAGGGCGGCCAGCCAGCACGATGCCGTGCGTGTTGGTTTTCTCCATCCACGCAAGCGTCTCCTCGCCCTTGGCACGGATGTCGGCCTTGAAGCGTGCGTCCTCTTCCCATGCGGCGTCGACGGCGGCGTCGATCTCGCGCTTGGTAGGCAGGCTACCGTTCTTGCCAACAACGTTGCCGAAATTCTCGCACAGCTCGACGAACAGGCGCTTCTTCAGGTGATCGCGCTTGTCGTAGGGCAGCCACGGCGACAGGAAGGCCACGTCGGATGTGCGCAGCTCGTCGATGTTCAGGCGCAGCGCCTCGGGGTAGCTTGCAACAATAGGGCAGTTGAAGTGGTTGCCGGCGCCTTCGTCCTCTTGACGCTCCCACTTGCTGCAGGGCATCCAGATGAAATCGGGGTGCTTGGCCAGCAGGTTCATGACATGACCATGCGACATCTTGGCCGGGTAGCACACGCTTTCGGAAGGCATGGACTCGATGCCCGCCTCAAACACCTTCTTGGTGGACTGGTCGGACAGAACAACCCTGAAGCCCAGCTTGGTGAAGAAGGTGAACCAGAACGGGTAGTTCTCGTACATGTTCAGGGCACGAGGCATGCCAACCGTACCGCGCGTGGCCTGCTCGGGCTCGAGCGGCGTGTAGTAGTCGAAGAGGCGCTCGGACTTGTACTTGAACAAGTTCGGGACCTCGTTCTTTTTGTCCAGCGTATTACCAGCACCGCGCTCGCAGCGATTGCCGGTGATGAAGCGGCGATGACGGCCGGTTTCCTCATCCACGCCGAAATCGTTGACGGTAAGCAGGCAGCTGTTCGAGCAGCCCTTGCAGCGCGTGGTGCGATGCGTGGGGTTAAGCGCAGCAAGCTCGTCAACGGAAAGAAGCGTAGAAGAAACAGCCGGGGCCGACTCGCCGCGGGCCGCGTACTCGCGAGCATTGCGAGTGACGGACTCGTGGAAACGGTCGCGCGCCAAAAGGGCCGCGCCATACGCGCCCATGTTGCCGGCGATGTCGGGGCGCACGGCATTCACGCCGGCGAGCTGCTCGAAGGCGCGAAGAACCGAGTCGTTCAGGAACGTGCCGCCCTGCACGATGACATGCTTGCCAACGTCGTGCGGGTCGCGGATCTTGATAACCTTGAACAAAGCGTTCTTGATAACGGAAATGGCCAGGCCGGCAGCGATGTCGCCAACCGTGGCGCCTTCCTTCTGAGCCTGCTTGACGCGACTGTTCATGAACACAGTGCAGCGACTGCCCAGATCAACAGGATTTTCGGCCGCATTGGCGGTTTCCGCGAAGTCGGCAACCTCAAGGTTCAGGCCGCTTGCGAAGCTTTCGATGAAGCTGCCGCAACCCGACGAGCAGGCTTCGTTCAGCATGATGTGGTCGATGACGCCGTCTTTGACGCGCAGGCACTTCATGTCCTGGCCGCCGATATCCAGAATGAACTCGACGTCGGGCACCATTTCACGCGCGCCGCGCAGATGCGCGACGGTCTCGATTTCGCCGGAATCCACGCGCAGGGCCTGCAACAGCAGAGCCTCACCGTAGCCGGTTACCGTGGAATGGCCGATGTGAACCAGCGGCCTGCCGGTGCCGGGGTCTTTAGGCAGGTCGGCGTACAGCTTGGCAAGCGCATCCTTGGCGCAGCCGAGAACGTCGCCCTTGTTGCTGACGTAATGGGTCCACAAAATCTGGCCGTCCTCGCCGATAAGCGCGGCCTTGAAGGTGGTGGAACCTGCGTCGATGCCCAAAAACGCCGTGCCCTCGTAGGTTGCCAGGTCGCCGCGACGCACGCGCTCGCGGTCGTGGCGCTGCTTGAATTCCTGGTAGTCGGCCTCATCCTTGAACAGCGGGGCCAAGCGCGTGACCTCGGAACCCTGGATATTGCCCAGGCCATGCAAGCGTTCGACTAATGCGGAAAGCGTCTCGACCTTGGGCTGGGCACCATCGGCTGCCTCGCTTGCCTTCCTCAGAATAGACTCGGCACCCGCAACCGCGCAGCCGCTGGCCACGAACAAGTGAGCGTTCTCGGGCAGAATGATGTGCTCTTCGTCCAGGCCAAGCGTGATGTAAAAGCGCTCACGCAGCTCGGACAAGTACTGCAGCGGGCCGCCTAAAAAGGCCACGTGGCCGCGAATGGGCCTGCCGCATGCCAAGCCGGAAATGGTCTGCGTGACAACGGCCTGGAAAATGGACGCAGCGATGTCGTCCCTGTTGGCGCCTTCGTTCAGCAGCGGTTGAACGTCGGTTTTCGCGAACACGCCGCAGCGCGACGCGATGGGGTAAATAGTGGTGTGTTTCTTGGCCATTTCGTTCAGGCCACCGGCGTCGGTGTTCAGAAGGGTGGCCATCTGATCGATGAACGCGCCTGTACCGCCGGCACACTGACCGTTCATGCGCTGCTCGATGGATTGATCGAAATAGATGATCTTCGCATCCTCGCCACCAAGCTCGATGGCAACGTCGGTTTCGGGGATGAACGCCTCAACCGCGGTTTTCGACGCGATGACTTCCTGCACGAATTCAACGCCAAGCCACTTGGCCAGAAGCAAGCCGCCCGAACCCGTGATGGCAATGGTCATGGGGGCATCGCCGAATTCCTCGGCGGCCTTTTCAAGAACCTCGGCGACGGTGGCGCGCACGTCGGAGTGGTGACGCTGGTAAACGGAATACAGAACCGTGTTGTCTTGATCCAAGATCGCAAGTTTGACCGTGGTCGAACCGACGTCGATGCCGATTCGCAGCGGAGCGGCCTGGTTGTTCGTCATATCGTTTCCTCTCGAACTCACTCGAAACAAACCGATGGGAGCAAACCGAAACGCGAACGTCCCATGCGGCTCAGAGTGTATGCAACCTTATATTTTACAGGCATTTCGCGATGCCGCCGACCTGTTTGGCATCTGTAGCTCAAAAGGCACAGATCGCCACGAAAGAACGGCGGCGTGCAAGCCCGGCAACGCTTAGAATGGTTCACCGAAGGATCAAGCCAACCTGAAGGGACCGAACATGGCCGAAGTCGCCAAAAGCAAGCTGAAGCTTCTGTTTCTTTCCCGCATCTTCGCAAAGGAAACCGACGAGAGCCACGGCATCTCGGTTCAGGAAATCATCGAGAAGCTTGCCGAAGAAGGCATCGAAGTGGAACGCAAGACGGTCTACCGCGACATCGAATGCCTTCGCGCGTTCGGCTACGACATCCTTCTTGACGGCACGCACAGGCCTGCCGAGTATCGCCTGATCAACCGAAGGTTCCAAGATCAAGAGCTGTTCCTTATGGCCGACGCCGTGCAGTCGTCGCGCTTCCTTACCCAAAAGAAAAGCGCGTCGCTGGTGAAAGCCATCAGCGAACTGGGAAGCCGTCACATCGCCGACGGCATGCACAAGCGCGTGTACGTTGAGGGGCGGATCAAAAGCCTGAACGAATCGGTGTTCTATAACGTGGACGCCATTCAACGCGCCATGGACAAGAAACGCAAGGTGTCGTTCGTGTATTACAAATACGATGCCAGGGGCAAGCTAGTCGCATCGCGCAACGGCGAGCGCTATGTCGAAACGCCTGTTCAGCTTATGTACACCGACGACGAGTACTACCTGGTTGCCTGGAATGACAAGCACAACGGCTTCACCAACTACCGCGTGGATCGCATGAAGTCGATTGAGGTTTCGGACGAGCCCTCTACGCGCAACGAGGAAATTGCCAGCTTTGATGTGTCGAAATACCAGCTGCGCGTGTTCGGAATGTACAGCGGCGAAACGGCGAACGTGACGCTGTCGGTGGACCCCGACGCCATGAACACCGTGATAGACCGGTTCGGGCCGGACGCCAACATCACGATAAGCGGCAGCGGGCAGACGCACGTTTCAGCAACCGTGATGGTTGCGCCCACATTTTTCGGATGGCTGGCAATTTTGGGAACCAAGGTTCGCATCGAATCGCCGAAATCCGTTCAGGTTGCCTATCAGGAGTACCTGAAAGAAATCGTCGCCAGCTACCAGGAAAGGTAGCCAGCGACGATTCCAAGGAAGAAAGGCTCGAACTAGTTCTTCTTGCGCTTGTCGACCACGTAGATGCCCACGTGAACCTGATTGCGCGAATCAGCGCTTTTGTCAACTTTCATGACGCGGCACTCGAAAACGTTGTTGTGGCCGAAACGGAGCAACTGAGCGACGGTGGCGTTCCTGGCACGCGGGACATAGCCCAGGTGCACGCCCTTACGACGGATGGAAACGGCATTGGGGTCGTAAGGGTTGTCGAACTCGGGAACAAGGTCGAGCTTCTTGCCAACCTTCAGGTTTCCCAAGACGAGAGCGCCATCGTGATATTGGAATCCGGCGATGTCGAACGAATCGTACAATTTGCTGGGCTCGTACATGAGAACCTCCCTCAAAGCTGATTTGATGTTCTCATAATATCTAGTTCACGTGCGCCATGAGGGAACTACAGTGGACAGGCAACGCTTAGGCAAGCCCACGGCCGAACGGAAACCGCCAACAGCCGCGCTAACCACCCGTTCCGTCATCTTTTCGTCGATATCACCATTCGTAACAAGCGGCACATCAGGCTTTGCTATTCTTGAAGAATCGAATGCGCATCGCGGTCGCAAGCACCGCACGCCAAAAAGCGCATCGCACACCACGAATGAAAACGAGGAGCCATGCAGATCACGCCTGCCGACGTCGCCGCAACCACCGCGATGATCACCGAGCAAAACCTGGACATCCGCACCATCACGCTGGGTCTTAACCTGCGCTCATGCGCCGCCGACAGCGTCGACGGCATCTCGCGCAAAATCTACGACCGCATGACCTCGGCCGCCGAGAACCTGGTTCCCACCGCCGAGCAACTCGAACGCGAGTACGGCATTCCCATTGTTAACAAGCGCATCTCGGTCACTCCCATCGCCGAGCTGTGCGACGCCGTTCCCGAAACCGACCTTTCGCCCATCGCCGAGGCCATGGACAAAGCCGCCAAGGAAGTTGGCGTTAACTTCGTCGGCGGTTTCTCGGCCTTGGTTCACAAAGGTTCCACCCGCGCCGACGAGAAACTGATGGACTCCATCCCCGAGGCGCTGGCTAAAACCGATATCGTCTGCTCGTCGGTGAACGTCGGCTCCACCCGCGCCGGTATCAACATGGATGCCGCCCTGAAGATGGCGGGCATCATCAAGAAATCCGCCGAGCTTACCGCCGATCGCGAGTGCATCGGCGCAGGCAAACTGGTCGTGTTCTGCAACGCCGTCGAGGACAACCCCTTCATGGCAGGCGCATTCCACGGCGCCGGCGAAGCCGATGAAACCATCAACGTCGGCGTGTCCGGCCCGGGCGTCGTGCGCGCCGTTCTGGCCGATCTGCCCAAGGGCGCCGACCTTACCACCGTGGCCGAGGCCATCAAATCCACCGCTTTCAAGATCACCCGCGCCGGCGAGCTTATGGCCCGCGAGGCCGCAAGCCGCCTGGGCTACGAGAAAGGCATTCTTGACCTGTCTCTTGCCCCCACCCCGGCTGCGGGCGACTCGGTTGCCAACATCCTTGAGGAAATCGGCGTTGGCACCTGCGGCGGCCCTGGCACCACGGCTGCCCTGGCCATGCTAAACGACGCTGTTAAGAAAGGCGGCGTCATGGCAAGCTCCAGCGTTGGCGGCCTTTCCGGTGCTTTCATCCCCGTTTCCGAGGATGCCGGCATGATCCGCGCCGCCGAGATGGGCGCGCTGCATCTTGAGAAGCTCGAAGCCATGACCTGCGTTTGCTCGGTCGGCCTTGACATGATCGCCATCCCCGGCGACACCTCGGTCGAAACCATCCTGGGCATCATCGCCGACGAGGCAGCCATCGGCATGATCAACAACAAGACCACCGCCGTTCGCCTGATCCCCGCAATCGGCAAGAAGCCGGGCGACCGCCTGAACTTCGGCGGCCTGCTGGGTTACGCCCCCGTCATCCCCGTGAACAAGTACGCCGGCTCGGTGTTCGCTCACCGTGGCGGCCGCATCCCTGCCCCGCTCAACTCGCTGAAGAACTAAAGCGAACACGACGGCAGAGCGCACGGCTCGCACCAGCAAGCGAATAAGGCCGCACACGCGACCAGGTCATCATCGGAACAAGCAAGAAGGCAAAGAAAATGGGACTCAATCTGTTGGCAGTTGCGATCGGCGGCGCTTTGGGCGCTTCGATCAGGTACCTCACGAACGTGGGGTTCGCGCATCTGCTAGCGGGAGCCAACCCGTTCTACCCCTTCCCCATCTCCACGATGGTCATCAACACCATCGGCTGCTTCGCGATGGGCTTTCTGGCAAGCTTCTTCACCTGGCACGACACGCCCGTTTGGAAAAACTTCGCCACGGTTGGCCTTCTGGGCGGCTTCACCACGTTGTCGACCTTCGGCCTTGAGACCATCCACCTTATCGACAACGCCAGCTACGGCGTGGCGCTTCTGAACGTCACGCTCACGTTGTTCTCGTGCCTGCTGGGCATCGTGTTCGGCCGCATGCTGGCGCACACGCTGTTTCCCGGCCGCTAAGCCAGGCAAAACAAGCTTGTAACGCTCGAAAGGCACCCTGCGGGGTGCCTTTCCTTTTCAGTTCATCGTTTGCCGCTGTAGCAGCCGATTCGCTCTTACGGCCCGCACTTTCGCAAACCGCAGAAGACGACTTACCGGTTTGCGGACTATCGCTTCACGGCGCGAACCAGGTACTCGACGTTGTGGCCCTTCGCACCCGTGATGGACGACTCCACAACACCGGTCACGTCGAACGACGCCGACTCAAGCGCTTGCTTGACCTCGTCGACGGTGCGCAAGCGAACCGCCTCGTCAAGCACCACGCCGCGTTCGGTTTCGTCGTGAGCCGATTCGAACTGCGGTTTCACCAAGCCAATGAACACGCCGCCTGCATCAAGCAAGTTAGCGAACACAGGAGCCAAGCTTGCCAAGCCGATGAAACTGAGGTCGGCGACGGCAAGATCGAACGGTGCGCCCAAATCGGCTGGATCAGCCGTGCGAATGTTGGTGCGCTCGAACACGGCGACGCGCGGATCCTGGCGCACCTTCCAGGCAAGCTGCCCGTAGTTGACGTCGACGCATGCAACGGAAGCAGCCCCAGCCTGCAGCAAGCAGTCGGAAAAACCGCCGGTGGAAGAGCCGATGTCGATACAGCGAAGCCCTGACGCATCCTGATCGAACGCGTCAAGCGCGCCGCGCAGCTTGAACCCGCCGCGCGAAACGTAGGGCATACCGCCCTTCACGTGAATGTCCGCGTCAGACGGAACCTTCGCCGCGGCGCTGGTTGCGTACACGTCGCCCACCTTCACCTCGTGCGCCAGCACAGCGCGAAGCGCAGCTTGGGCATCGGCGAAATAACCGCGCTCAACCAATAGCGTATCCAGGCGCACCTTCTTGGGTTTAGACGGTTTGGTAGTCGCGGTATTCAGGTTGTTAGGAACGTCATTGTGTTTGCTCATACGGCCATTCTAAACGAAAGGGCGCGACCGATGTCGCGCCCATGTCAAAACCAGTTGATCGGCAATGCGGGTTTGCAGTTCGCAATGCGAAGCTTCAGACCAACAGAACGAAGCCCCGAGCTGGCGGAGCGAACCCACGCCAGGCGAACCTCGCCCGAGCTGACCAGCGTCCGCCCCTAGCTGCTTACGGAAGCAGCAGCTGGGCAACCTGAACGGCGTTCAGAGCAGCACCCTTACGGATCTGATCCATAACGCACCAGAACGAAATGCCGTTCTCGACGCTGTAGTCTTTGCGCACGCGGCCGACGTACACCTTATCGGTATGGGCAAGCAAACCGGGCATGGGATAGCCATTCTCGGCAGGGACGTCGTTCAGAGCAACGCCCGGCTCAGCTTCAAACGCGGCGCGCGCCTGCTCGGGCGTGATAGGACCGTCGAACTCGACGTTCACGTACTCGGCGTGGCAACGCAGAACCGGGACGCGAGCGCAGTTGGCGGCAACACCCAGATCAGGGTGGCCCATAATCTTCTTGGTCTCAACGATCATCTTCCACTCTTCCTTCGTGGAGTCGTCGTCAAGGAACACATCGATATGCGGGATGATGTTGAACGCGATCTGATCGCTGAAGGCATGCGGCTCGAACTCGTTGCCATCAAGGTAGTCGCGCGTCTGATCGTACAGCTCGTTCATGGCGGCGACACCCGCACCGCTTGCAGCCTGGTACGTGGAAGCAACAACACGCTTGATGGGGGCCACGGACTCCAGCGCATGAAGCGCGACGACCATCTGGATGGTGGAGCAGTTGGGGTTGGCGATAACGCCGTTGTGCCACGTAACATCCTGAGGGTTAACCTCGGGAACAACCAGCGGAACGTCCTCTTCCATGCGGAAGGCGCTAGAGTTGTCGATCATGACCGCACCGGCGCTGACGACAGCCTCGCGCATTTCCTTGGAAACGCCCGCCCCAGCAGAGAACAAAGCGATGTCAACGCCCTCGAATGCCTCGGGGGTCATTTCCTGAACAACCAACTTGCCAGCAGGGACCTGACCGCAACCAAGGAAGTCGATCTCCTTGCCAGCAGAGCGCGCCGACGCCAGAGGGATGACCTTGCTCGCGGGGAAATCGAGGTCGTGCAGCACCTGCATGAATTCCGAACCAACGGCGCCGGTTGCACCTGCAACGGCAACGACCGGGTTGGCGGGAATCTGTTTCGTCCAAGCCATGTGGCTCCCCTTTCTGGCCTAGCGGCCCTTGTTCATTTTTGCAGCGATTTCTTCGGCGGAAAGCTGGGTTTCCTCGAAGATCTCGTCTGAGTCCAAACCGAACGCGGTGTGCAAGCAGCGCACCGCCTCTGCAGCCTGAGCGGCAGAAACAACAACAGAAAGACGAATGGGCGACGTGGAGATCGCGTCGATGTTGATCTGGTTCTCGCCCAAAACGGCGAACGCCTTTGCGGCAACGCCCGGCGACGACTTCATGCCAGTGCCAACCAAGCTTACCTTGGCGATGTCCTCGTCAACCACCACTTCGCGGGCGCCGATCTGCGGAGCGACCACGTCAACGGTCTCGCGAGCGCGGGCAAGATCGGCATCGGGGCAGGTGAACGAGATATCAGTGACGCCCGCTTCGGATGCGTTCTGAATGATCATGTCAGTGTTCACGCTGTTAGCGGCAAGCGCGCCGAACACCTTGGCGGCAACGCCGGTAGCATCGGGAACGCCACGAATCGTGACCTTCACCTCGGACGTATCGTGAGCAATGCCTGTGATAACGGCTTCTTCCATCATATCGGTTGCCTCCTTGACGAACGTGCCGTCGGTTTCCGTGAACGCAGAACGAGAATGAATGACGACGCCGAACTTGCGCGCGAATTCAACTGCGCGCATCTGCAGCACGCCCGAGCCAGCAGCGGACATCTCGAGCATGTCGTCGTATGAGATTTGGTCAAGCTTGCGCGCATGAGGGCACACGCGCGGGTCGGCCGAGTACACGCCATCGACGTCGGAATAAATCTCGCAGACGTCGGCGTTGATGCCCCAGGCAATGGCGACGGCCGTGGTGTCGGAGCCGCCGCGGCCAAGCGTGGTGATATCGCCGCTGGGATCGATGCCCTGGAAGCCGGCGATAACGGGAATGGCCCCTTCGGCGATAGCCTCCATGATTCGCTCCGAATGAACCTTCACGATTTTCGCGCGCTGATGCGAACCGTCGGTTTCGATGCCCGCCTGATGGCCGGTGAAGCTAAGGGCTTTGTAACCGCGAGCCTCGATGGCCATGGCCAAAAGAGACATGGACACCTGCTCGCCCGTGGACAGAAGACGATCCATCTCACGCACGGGCGGGTTGGGGTTAAGGGCCCTTGCCAGGCCCACAAGCTCGTCGGTGGTTTTGCCCATGGCAGAAACGACAGCGACGACATCGTTGCCAGCTTGCTTGCGCGCGATCAGGCGCTTAGCGACTTTCTGAATGCGCTCCGGCGAGGCGACGGACGTGCCCCCGAATTTGCAGACGATTAAAGCCATGGATCCTCTCCCTGTACGGGTACGTAAATTAGCAAGACTATATCAAAAAGCCTGTGAACAGCGTGTTTCGCGTGCGGGAATTCGCGCGAACGGCGGGAAGCCGCTTTCGACTCCCGCATCTCGCAAGCAATCTACCTCGATCGATAAAAATAACCGTCAACCACGTATGGATGACGGTTATAACAAGGTTGGATATTTGCGCGAATGCGTTACATGTTCTTCAGCGAGATATTGCCCATGATGTCGGCAACGTCTTCGGTAAGGTCGCAGACCTCCTCGAGGCTGTCGAACAGGTTGGCCCAAACCATAACCTCGATGGGATCTTCGGGATGCTGGAACAGCTCGCGAACAACCTCGAGATACAGCTTGTCGCCCTGCTCCTCAAGATCGCTGACCTCGTCAAGGAAAGAGTGAAGTTTCTTGGACTTCTTGAAATTGCGGAAGTCTTCCATAGCGCGATAAATGGCCTTGGTTGCCTTGCGGATGATCTTCGCAAATTCCAGCGCGTCTTTATGCATGTAGTGAATGTCATACATGTAGAAGCGCTGCATGACCTCCTCGATGCCGTCAGTGACGTTGTCGAGAGTCTGGGAAAGCTCAAGGATATCGCCGCGCTCGATGGGCGTGATGAAGTCGACTGCAACGCACTGGAAGTTCTGGTCATCCAAAAGATCGCCGCGATGCTCGATCTCGTGAGCCCTATCAAGAGATTCCTTCAGCGCGTCAGTTGTGGTGAAACCTTCGATGACTTCGACAAGAAGCTCAGCTTCCTCAACCGCAACCTTCGCCTGCTTTTCGAACACGTCAAAATAATCGGACTTGTGCTTCTTGGACACGATGGTCTCCTTCAGTCGGCTATACACAAATTCTACCGCATGAAACAAGCTCAACCATGCTTAACGTACGACGTTATGCATCATTATGGGCGATCAAAGGCAGCTATTGCAGGCGCTGCCACTTCGTTCGCCAAACCGTTACCCATCAGATCGGGACAACCTCGGTGCAGCTTAAGCGTAATACGCGAAGACGCGACGCCTTTCGGCACCGATGGTGGTTTGCTCGCCGTGACCGGGCAGAACGACGGTCTGGTCGGGAAGCGCTGCAAGACGCTTAAGAGATGCCCTCATGTCGGGCATGCTGCCACCCTCGAAGTCGGTGCGGCCGATGCTTCCGTAGAACAGCGTGTCGCCCGAGATAAGAACAGGCGCACCGTCCTTAACGATGCCGAACTGCGGGTCAAGGAACAGGCACATGCTCCCAGGCGTGTGGCCGGGCGTAAGGATGACCTTCCAAGCCATGTTGCCGATCTGGATGACGTCGCCGTCATCAACCGGCTGATCGACCTCGCAAGCCGGGAACCCGTAATCATCGCGGAGAGGCTTCACCGTGCGCTCGATATAGGGAGCGTCGGCCTTCGAAGCGATGACGGTTGCATCCGTCAGCCTGCGCAGCTTAGCCGCGGCACCCACATGATCGGAATGGCTGTGGGTAAGGATGATAGCGTCGAGCTTCTTCTTGCCAAGCTTCTCAAGTGCGCCGATGATGACGTCGGAATCGCAGGTTGGATCGACCACGATGGTGGCGGCATCATCGGAGATGATGTAGACGTTGTTCTCGATGGGGCCCATCACCATGAAGTGAATGGGCAAGCAACCGTCTTTCACTTTATACAGATCCATTCTGATCCTTTCTATCTATTTATCTCGGGTTTTAAATATGGGCGCTGTCGTACGCTGTTGGCCTCGCCAACAGCTATCTCGGCGCCAACCCTTTCGACGCTGTCGATAACAATTAGCTTCGCTAATTGTTATCTCGGCGTCCCACGCTCTCACCGGGCTTCATGCGGCGGGCTTCGAAGACGCCGTCGACGTCGTAGAGCTCGGCGATGATGTCGTCAACATGCTCGACATCGGAAACCTGGAACAGGAAGCGCATGGTGACCATGTCGTCGCGCTGCGTCGAAGTGGAAGCGTTCAAAACGTTGACGCCCTCCTCGGACAGAACGGCAACGACATCGCGCAGCAGGTTCATGCGGTCAAGGGCCTCGATGTAAACATCGATCTTGTACGACGTCGAAACGGTGGGATCTTTCTCCCATTCAACCTGAATGATGCGCTCGGGCTCGCGCAGCAGGTCCTTGGCGTTCGGACAGTCGGCACGGTGGACGGAAACGCCGCGACCGCGCGTGACAAATCCCAAAATGTCGTCGCCGGGAACCGGGTTGCAGCACTTCGACAAGCGCACCAGCACGTCGTCCAAACCCTTCACCACAATGCCGGTGTCCGAATGCGTCTCGCGACGCTTCGGGCGCTTCACGCTGGTAAGCATGGGCGGCATCTTGCCCGTTGCCATGGTTGACATGCCGATGGCGGGACGCTCGGCTTCCTTCTTGCCGTCGTCGACGACCAACTTTAGGATGCGGTTGGCAACATGCTGCGGGCTTTCCTTGCCGGCGCCGATGTTCACCATCATGTCGTCGCCATCTTTGTAGCCCATGTTCTCGGCGGCGGTTTTCACCGCACGCGTCATCTGGGCGTTCGAAAGACCCAAGCCATGCTTGCGCATCTCGCGCATCAGCTTGTCGTGGCCCATCTGCAAATCGTCGCCGCGGTTTGCCTTCGAGAAGTAGTTCCTGATCTTCGAACGCGCCGACGGGGTGCGGACGATGCTCAGCCAGCCGCGCGAAGGCGTGGCGCTTTTCTGCGTGAGGATCTCGACGCGGTCGCCCATCTGCAGCTTGTACGACAGCGGCACGATCTTGCCGTTGGCCTTGGCGCCAACGCAGTGGTTGCCGACCTCGGTGTGAATGGCGTAGGCGAAGTCGACCGGGGTGGAACCCGAACGCAGGCTCTTGACCTCGCCCTTCGGGGTGAACACGAACACCTCGTCGGGGTCAAGGTCAACCTTCAGGTCTTTCAGGAACTCGCGCGAATCCTGGGTTTCATCCTGCCAGTCAACCATCTGGCGAAGCCACGCCAGCTGTTTGTCGAACTCGGCGTCCTTGCCCTGCTTGCCGCCGTTTTCCTTGTACAGCCAGTGAGCCGCGACGCCGAACTCGCTTTTCTGATGCATTTCCTCGGTGCGGATCTGAACCTCAAGCGGCTTGCCAGCCGGGCCGATGACCGTGGTGTGCAGGCTTTGGTACATGTTGAACTTCGGCATGGCGATGTAGTCTTTGAAACGCCCGGGCATGGGGTGCCACAGCGTATGCACCGCGCCCAGCGCCGAGTAGCAGTCCTTGACGGACTTCACGATCAAGCGCACGGCGATCAGGTCGAAGATCTCGCTGAACTCCTTGTCGCGCTTAGTCATTTTCTGATAGATAGAGTACAAGTGCTTGGGACGACCCATGATCTCGGCCTCGACGCCAATCTTCTCCATCTCGTCGTGCAAAAGGTCGATGACCTGCTTCAAGTATGCCTCGCGCGTTGCGCGGCTTTCGGCAACCAGGCGCTTGACCTGCTGATACTTCGCAGGCTCAAGGTAGTAGAAGGACAGATCCTCAAGCTCCCACTTAATGGAATTGATGCCCAAACGGTGCGCGATGGGCGCGTAGATCTCAAGCGTCTCGCGCGACTTGAAGATGCGACGGTCCTCGCGAAGCGACGACAGCGTGCGCATGTTGTGCAGGCGGTCGGCAAGCTTGATGACAACCACTCGGATGTCCTGGTTCATGGCCACGAACATCTTGCGGATTGTTGCCGCCTGTTCGTCGGAGAGGCTTTCCACCTCGATGCGGGTAATCTTGGTAACGCCCTCGACCAGCTGGGTGACGCGCTCGCCGAACAGGCGCGTGATATCGCGGTCGGTGGTTTCGGTGTCCTCGATGGTGTCGTGAAGAAGCGCGGCGCACAGGGTTTCTACGTCCATACGCAGGTCGGCCAAGATGATGGCGACCTCAACAGGGTGAGCAACGAACGGCTCGCCGCTCTTGCGCAGCTGGCCCTTGTGAACCTTGCGCGCGAAGGCGAACGCCTCCACGAGCTTCTCTTCCTCGTCCTCGGTAAGGTAAGACTTGGTCATTTCCTGCAGGACAGCGAAACGCTCTTCGGGAGTTTCGCCTTTGCTGCGGGCACCGTGACCAACCTTGTAGTCGTTTTCCTCAAGCACGTCTCCGCGCGCATCGGAAGCGATGGAGGTCAGGCCCGCCAGGTCCTTCGCGTCAGCCATGATGATCCCCTTGCCTTCCCACGTGTTCGCACGGCAGAAACCGAACGCGCACCTCGTTTATACGTAACCCGTTCATTATATCGCAGCAGCCGCACAAGACGTATGCCGCCCGCACGCGACGCCGCGTTCAGCAAGCTAACGCACGCTACGAGCACAGGCAGTCGCCGGTCTCGGCGCAGGCCGGAACGATCGGAGCCGAGATGCGCCCCTGCAGGGTGCAGGCGTCCTCGTCCATGGCGCGGTGCTTGTATTCATCGAAGATCGCGCGCTCGCCCATGCCCTCGCGGTAACGCACGCTGTCGGTGAGGTCGACCTTCTGATGGCCGCTTTCCACCCTGACGGTGCGCGTCTCCTCGCCCGAGGTGAACTCGGCATGGGTTTGGATAAGCCCCAGCTCGCGGAAGACGGCGATGGCGCACTCGACGCTGTCGGCGCTCATCGGGTTATTCGGATCGATGCCGTACGCGATCTCGGAAGTGCCCGCCGAAAACGACACGTCGCCGGCGTTGCGCTGACGTGCGGTTAGATAGCGGTACACCTGCACCAGCACGTCGCGGTCGGGCGTTGCCCCGGCAAGCGCTGTCTCGTTCAGCTGGGCGTCACCGCGGTTGTACAGCAGGTGAACGAACGACTCGCGCCCGTCGCGGCCCGCGCGGCCGCTCATCTGGTTGAACTCGATCTCATTGAACGGCATGTTGAACAGCACGACGTGCCTGATGTCGGGGATGTTCACACCTTCACCGAACGCAGACGTGGACACCAGAACCGAAAGCGCGCCCGAGCGGAACATCTCCTCGATGCGCGTGCGCTCGGCGCGGTCGAGACCCGCGTTGTAGAAACCGATCATCGGAGCCAGCTGGCCGACCTTCGAGCGAAGGATGCGCGCAACGGTGATCGAGCGCTCGCGCGAGCTGACGTACACGACGGTTTTCTCGCCGGTGGCCACCAGTTTCGCCAGGTAATCCTCGCGGGCGCGCATGCCGCGCCTGTCGTCAACCACCAGGTTGGTGCGGGCAGTTCGGTCGAAAACGCACGCTTCGATGGGCAGAATGGATGCGATGTCACGCGCCACGTTTCCGTCGGCGGTTGCGGTAAGAGCCAGCACCGTGGGGCTGCCCAAACGTTCGATGGACTTGCCGATGGTGCCATAAGCCTCGCGGCTGCCGTTGCGGTACTGTGCGATGTGATGCGCCTCGTCAACCACGACGAAACCGAACCTATCGCCCACTGCAAGCTCGTCAACGTGGTATTCCAAGAACTCGGGCGTGGTCAGCACCATGTCGGTTGAACCGTCGGCGATAGCGCGGTAAATGCGCTCGCGCTCCTTCGGAGTGCTTTCGCCGGTAAGCACGTCAATCTGAAGGCCGAAGCGGGAAAGCGCATCGTTCAGATGGAACGACTGATCGGTGATAAGGGCGCGCAGCGGGTACACGAACAGGCTTGCCTTGCCATCGCGCAGCGCCGTCATTGCAGCATGCACATGGAAGGTAAGCGACTTGCCGCGACCCGTGGCCATAACGGCCATGACCGACTTGCCTTCGCCCAACAAGTCAAGCACCTCGCGCTGCGAATCGTGCAACGAACCGTCGCCGATCAGGGCGCCGATGATGTCGGATTCCAGCTTGGCAGGGTTGCTTTGCGCGCGGCGCTGCCACTTCTCACGGTTCGAGGCGCGATCGGCCTCGTACGCCTCGATGGCAGACGAGCTTTCGGTGCAGTCCTCGCACAGCGACTCGTCGCTTGCGGCGAACAGGCTGGTGACGAAACGCGTGTTGCCCGGGTCGAGCGTGGCCGCAAGGGCGCCGCACATGCCGGCGGGCGAAAGCGACTTCAACATGGCTTTTACCGTGCGACGACCACGCCACTCGTCGATCTGAACCTCGAACGCGGCATTCACCACATTGCAAGTTTTCATGAGCTCATCGATGTCGTTGCAATGGAACATGATGCCCGACACGCGGTTCGTGCCATCGGAAAGCGCGCACGAGAAGTGGTTCTTCTCGGCGCCCACCGCGCGGCAATTCGCCATGGTCACGTCGCGCGCCAACAGGCATGGTACGCGGTTCTCCTGGCCGAACGGGGCCAGCTTCTCCATCAGCTCAACGTTCTCGATGGTCAATTCGTCAAGCGAGACCATCGAGTCGATCTCGATAAGCGGGTGGAACGCGTCTTCGGGAAGTTGGTCCATGTAGTCGCACAGGCGCTTGGTGAACTCTTCCAAGTTCGCAACAGGAAGCGTGACGCCCACAGCTGCGCCATGGCCGCCGAAGCGGGTGAGCAGGTCTTCAGTCGAAGCGACGGCATCGAACAGATTCACCTGGCCAACCGTGCGGCCGCTTCCGCGCGCCTCGTCGCCCTCGATGGTGAACAGCAAGCACGGAACGCCGTAGGTGTGCACCAAACGGCTGGCAACGATGCCCTTCACGCCCTCATGCCAGCCCTCGCCCGCCACCACCAGCACGCGCTGGCCATGATAGACGGCGGCGGCCTTCTCGCGAGCCACTTCGGAAAGCTCGGCCTCGATGGCGCGGCGGCGGTCGTTCACGGTCTCAAGCTCGGCGGCAAGCTTGCACGCCTCGTCGAAATCGTCGGGCATCAGCAGGTCAAGGGCGATCTGCGCATCGCCCATGCGGCCGGCGGCGTTCAAACGCGGGATCAGCGAGAAGCTGAGGTTGGTTGCGGTAACCTGCTTGCCCGCTGCACCCGAGCGGCCCAGAAGGGCAGCAATGCAGGGACGTGGGGACGCATTGATGTGTTTAAGGCCGTCGCTAACCAGCGCGCGGTTTTCGTCACGCATGGGCATGAGGTCGGCAACCGTACCCAAGGTGGCAAGGTCGGTGTAGTCGCGCCACAAATGCGGGAAGCCGAAGCGGCCGCCCATCACCTGGACAAGCTTCAGCGCTACGCCGACACCGGCAAGAATGGAGCTGGGGCACGATGAGCCGCACTTGGGGTCGGCCACGGGCACGCCCTCGGGCACCAGGTCGGCGGGCTCGTGGTGGTCGGTGATCACCACATCGACGCCCTGAGCCACGATGTCGGCCACTTCAACCTTACTGGAAATGCCGCAGTCAACTGTGACGATGACCTCGGGATCGAGCTTGCGAACGCGCTCGAACGCCACAGCGGAAAGGCCGTAGCCTTCGTCGAAACGACGCGGGATGAACGGCGTGACGTGGCCGCCCAGCGTACGCAAGCCGCGCGTGAGCACGGCAGTTGCCGAGATGCCGTCAACGTCGAAGTCGCCGTACACCACGATGTGCTTGTGCTCGCGGACGGCGGCCTCAAGAGCATCGGCCACTTTGTCGATTTGCGGGATAAGGTACGGGTCAAGCCAATCGCGCTCAAGCGAAGGCGACAAGAACCGCTCCGCCTTCTCGATGGTGGTTATCCCCCTGCTTGCCATGGTGGTCGCGATGAAATGCGGCAATCCGAAATGCCCCTGCAACTGGGAGACGACATGCGGATCCGCCGCGCTGATGTTGAATTGCGCCGGCATGAATGGTACCTCGTGAAAAAAATCGCTCGTATTAGTCGAGGCTTATTCTCGCACAACACGGCGTAGAGGGCACGGCTAATCGGCGGAAGCTTACGCGAGGTTTAATGAAGGACGCCCATGGAAAGGCCATGTACCTGCACGCAAAACGGCCCGCCCCCATCGCGGGAAGCGGGCCGCTCGGATTCAGACAGCATGTGAATCACTCGCTGCGCATCGGCGAGCTGCGAATCACTGCAGGTGAATTACTGCAGCTTGTTCTCTTCGATGATGCCATCGAGCGTGCGCCATGCAAGCTCGGCGCACTTGACGCGGGCGGGCATGCGGGAAATGCTCTCGAGCTCGGCAGCCTCGTCCAGATCTTCGCGATCGTCGTCGGAAAGCTCCTTGCCCTGGATCATGCCGATGAACAGGCCGCTCAGGCGCTTGGCTTCCTCGACGGTCTCGCCGGTGATGAGGTCGGCCATGATGTCGGCGGAAGCCTGCGAGACAGCGCAGCCGTGACCGGTGAACGCAGCCTCGGTGATGACGCCGTCGGCAACCTTCAGCTTCAGGACCATCTCGTCGCCGCAGCTGGGGTTGATGCCCTCGTGCTCGAAGTCGGCGTCCTGAATGTCGTACTTGTAGTCGGGGTGCGCGTTGTGCTCCATAAGAGCCGCGGTGTAGATGTTAGATGCCATCGAACATACTCCAAACCAGTTTCAGGCCGTCGATCAGCTGATCGATATCGGCTTTGTCATTGTAGAAGGCCATGGACGCGCGGCAGTTCGACATGCAGCCCAGCTGGGACATAAGCGGCTGCGCGCAGTGATGGCCGGCGCGAATGGCAACGTGAACGCTGTCGAGGATGCCCGACACGTCGTGCGGGTGGACGTTCTTCACGTTGAAGCTGATGACGCCATGGTGCTCGGCGGGGTCCTTCGGGCCGTAAATGCTGATGAAGTCCAGCTTCGAAAGCTCGTCGAAGCAGTACTTGGTCAGCGCGGCCTCGCGGGACTGCATGGCCTCCCAACCCACCTGCTCGACGTAGGTAAGCGCGGCGCCCAGGGCGTAAGCGCCCGCAGCGTCCTGCGTGCCTGCCTCGAACTTCTCGGGCACGGGCGCCCAAACGGCGCTCTGCTCGGACACGGAGTCGATCATCTCGCCGCCCGTCAGGAACGGAGGCATTGCATCAAGCAGCTCGTGCTTGCCCCACAAGATGCCGATGCCCATGGGACCGAACACCTTATGGCCACTGAAGGCGAAGAAATCGCAATCGAGGTCGGTCACGTTCACGGGCATGTGCGGCACGCTTTGAGCGCCGTCGACAACCATGTACGCACCGAACTCGTGGGCGATCTGGCCCAGCAGCTTGACGTCGTTCTTGACACCCAAGACGTTCGACACCTGCATGGCGGAAACGATCTTGGTCTTCGGGCCGATCTTCGCGCGCATCTCCTGCTCGGTCAGATGGCCTTCCTCGTCAAGGTACATGTACACCAGCTTGGCACCATGGCGCTTGCAAGCAAGCTGCCACGGCACGCAGTTGGAGTGATGCTCCATGATGGTGATGCAAACCTCGTCGCCGGGCTTGAGCACCATCTCGGAAAGCGAGAACGAGATCAGGTTCAGGGCCTCGGAGGTGTTGCGGCACAAAACGATGTCGTGCCAGTTGTCCTCGCCTGCGCCAATGAAACGCGCGATGTGCTTGCGCGCGTCGTTGATGGCGTTGGTGGCCTCGTAGGAAAGCTCGTACAGACCGCGCAACGGGTTGGCGTTCATGGTTTCATAGAACTCGCGCTGAGCATCAAGCACCGCAGCCGGGCGCTGAGCCGTGGCGGCGCTGTCAAGGAACGCCACCTCGGGGTGACGGCCGAACAGCGGGAAGTCCTTCTTATACGGGTTAGCCTCGATGTCCACACCGTTTACCAGGTATGCCATGGCTTAGGCCTCCTCTTCAAGGAAATCGGCGTCAAAGCCGTCGACCAGCGTGGTTGCCAGACGAAGAACGCCCTCGCGGCTTGCCTGGTCGGGAGCGTCGATTGCAGCCTGCTCGAGCATGGCGCGGACGAACATCTGCTCGGTCGCCTCCTGCGAAAGGCCACGGCTTGCCAGATAGAACATCTGCTCGGGGCGAACGTGGCCGATAGCCGCACCGTGATTGCCCGCGACGTCGTCTTCGTTGCACAGGATGACGGGAACCGACTTGTTCTCGACGTCATCGTCGACAAGCAGAACGGTTTCGTGCTCGGTGCCTTCAGCGCCCTTGCAGCCACGGACGAAGTCGATGGTGCCACGCAGGGTTTTCTTGCTTTTACCAGCAAGAACGCCGTTGGAGTTGATGTTGCACTGCGTCTTCACGCCATTGTGACGCAGGGTGTAGTTGATGTCGTGCACCTGTTCGCCATGACCCAAGTAGCGAGCCTCGATGCCCATGCGCGAACGATTGCCGCGGATGTCGCCGCCGATGCCCGTGAAGGTGTTGCTTGCGCCCAAGATGGTCTGACGGACGTCGATTTTTGCGTCGTCCCAGGTGAAAAGACCCATGTCGTCAAGGTCGATCCAACCATCGTCAAGCGTCTGGGTTCGGACGATACGAATGGATGCGTCGGAATCGGCGAACGCGCGAACAGACGTGCCCACCACGCCGGTGCCCCCGTCAGGGGAATCGACGTTCAAGATGAGCGTGACGTCCGAGCCTGCGCCGGCCACAACATCGACCGCGGCGAAGTTCATGGCCCCGTCGACGCCCGTGACGTCAAGGGTGGCCTGAACCGACTTGCCGGCCGAAGCGGTGATGACCACAGGTTCGTCGGCGTACTCGCGCATGAAGGAGTACACCTCGGTGCTGATGCCGGTTTCGAACGCGACAGCCAGGCTGCGCGACTCGCCCACGGCGTCAGATGCCGCCTGATAACGGGAAAGCGCGGTGCCGCCGTACAGGCCGTCGTCATCGTTTTTTGCCTCGTCGACGCGTGCGGTGGTCAAGTACGGCTCGGTATGGGTTTCTTCCCAGGCAGTCTGAGCCTGAGCGATGGCAGCCTCAAACGCGTCGGGTTCGCCGAACGCGCCATCGGTTGCCGAAACGGAAACAGCATATGCCTCGTCAAGACCCGCGGGGATCTCGATCGTGGTGCTGCTGGTTTTCATGCGATGCCACGTCGGAGCGGGCATTGCGTTGGCTTTATCGAAAACAATTGCCTCCATTAGCCGATTGCCCCCTCCATCTCGAGTTTGATCAGGTTGTTCATCTCAACGGCATACTCAAGCGGCAGCTCCTTGGAAACGGGCTCCGCGAAGCCGTTGACGATCATGGTGCGGGCCTCCTCTTCGGAAAGACCGCGGCTCATCAGGTAGAAGACCTTGTCGTCGCCGATGCGACCGATAGTGGCCTCGTGTCCCACATCGACGTTCTTGCAACGAATGTCCATTGCGGGAATGGTGTCGGAGCGGCTGGTGTCGTCCAGCATGAGGGACTGGCACGAAACGCTTGCCTTCGAACCCGTTGCCTTCGGGGTTGCCACAACCGAGCTACGGAACGTGGAGATGCCGCCGCTCTTCGAGATGGACTTGGTCTCGATGAAGGCCGAGGTTTCGGGGGCGTTCAGAACAACCTTGCAACCCGTGTCCAGGTTCTGGCCCTGGCCGGCGAACGTGATGCCCGTGAAGCTGGACTTAGCCTTGCGGCCGTTCAGGATGCTCATGGGGTACAAGTAGCCGACATGGCTACCAAACGAACCGGAGATCCACTCGATCTCGCCGCCCTCGTCCACGATGGAGCGCTTGGTGTTCAGGTTGTACATGTTCTTCGACCAGTTCTCGATGGTCGAGTAGCGCAGGTGCGCGTTCTTGCCCACGAACAGCTCGACGGCGCCCGCATGGAGGTTCGCCACGTTGTACTTCGGGGCGCTGCAGCCCTCGATGAAGTGCAAATCGGCCTCGTCCTCGACGATGATGAGCGTATGCTCGAACTGACCGGCGCCCTTCGCGTTCAGGCGGAAGTAGCTCTGCAGCGGGTAGTCAAGCTTGGTGCCCTTGGGAACGTAAACGAACGAGCCGCCCGACCACACGGCGCCATGCAGAGCCGCGAATTTGTGGTCCTCGGGCGTGATGAGCGTCATGAACTTCTCATGGATGAGCTCGGCGTATTCGCCGTGAAGGGCCTCTTCGATGCCGGAATACACAATGCCGAGCTTGGCAGCGGAATCCTGCATGGAGTGGTAAACCAGCTCGGAGTCGTACTGGGCGCCAACGCCAGCCAGGTAAGAGCGCTCTGCCTGGGGAATGCCCAGGCGCTCGAACGTGTCCTTGATGTTCTCGGGGACGCTTTCCCAGTCGCTCTTCTGCTCGGTGTTGGGCTTGACGTAAGTGATGATGTTGTCCATGTCCAGGCCGGCGATGGAAGGACCC
>CAKUNS010000001.1 GCA_934668515.1 uncultured Eggerthellaceae bacterium | reverse complement strand
GATACCGGCCGCCTGTTCGAGAACGCCGTGTATCTCCAGCTGCTCTACGAAGGGTGGAGCGTGCATGTGGGCAAGCTCTACGGCAAGGAAGTCGACTTCGTTGCGACGAAGGACGGGCGCGTGCTCTACGTGCAGGCGACCGACGAGATGTTCGCAAGCGAGACCAAGGAGCGCGAGATCGCCCCTCTGAAGTCAATACGGGACAACCACGAGAAGATCGTGGTCGTGAGGCAAGGTTCCTACGACACGGACATCGACGGCATCCGCATCGTGAGCGCGAGGGACTTTTTCCTCTAGGGAATGCGATCCATCGCGAAACCAACCGTCCAGTTCGCTTACGCGCTGATAAGCGCAGGAACGCCCCGGATCTCGGCGCGACTCATCAGCCGCTTGCCCACAGGAACGCCCGCCGCCTGCTGAACGGCGTCGGTCACAGCCGTGCGGTAATTGAACACGTACCAGTTCTCGGAGACGTACGCGCCCTCCATAGCCAGCAAGGCATCGGCCACCTCGGCGGCGTTGAAGCGCCAGTCCATGTCCTGCCTCAGCACGCGCAGCAGGAAGAACGCGACATAGCACACTAGGAAGTGCGCCTTAAGATGCGCGCGAGCATCAAGCGGATACGGCGTCTGGATGAAGTCGGCCGAGATCACCTGGAACGGCTCGTGAACGCGCCACAGCTCTCGATATACGTTGAAGATCGCGGCATCAGATCGGTCGACCTCGCTCGAAACGATGCAGAACGCCTGACTGCCCGTTGCGGACGAACTGCGCAGAGCGATTTCCTTCAGGTCGTGCACCCCGCCGCGCGAATCCGTCGAATGACGCGCGATTCGATGCGACTTGATGCCGTACGCGCCGTTGCGCGTGCGGTCGTACCCTTCGGGATCGTCGATCCACTCGATAGTCTCGCGCGCAAGCGATTCCGCAGGCTGCAGCAAAACGAAACCGTCCCCGTTCGCCGTAAGCGCATCCATAACCGCAACGGCCTCGGGAAGCTGTGCGGCAACCAGCATCGCATGCCTGGCGCCCACCTCGTCTTTCAACGATAGCACCAGGTCAACCACCTGATCGGCATCCATATCGTACGGAACCATACGATACGCGTACGGGATGCCGCCGCCGTCGATTGCCAGGCACAAACGCGCCCGCCCCTGAAGGCCCATCTCGTCGGGGCCGCCCGAAGCGTCATCGTCGGGCCAGTTGAACACGTAATTGCTGAAAACGATGCGCACGTTGTCAAGAAGACGCGGCCCGCGAACCTGATCGTAGCGGGCATTCAGCGAGCGGACCAACGACGGCGCCGCCTCGGCAAGATCCTCGAGCGAGGCGAACACTTGCGAGTACGAGAAATCGCAAGCGCGCGTGAACTTGTTTCGGCTGTTCCAGGTTTCGTGCACGGGAACGGCATGAAGCATGCGGGCGGAAACCAACAGCTCAAGCACGCGCCCCGCATGCGGGTGAAGTGCCAACGACTTGCCCACTCCAAACAGATCGAGGTAGCCCAACGCGATGGCGCTGCCCAACTGGATAGAGCCCGGTCTGTCAGGCTCTATGCGCTCGTCGCGATCGATGGTCAGAAGAACGCTTCCTCCTTTCGCCTCGCGCTCGCGGTTCATCTGGGCAACTTGTTGCGTGAAGAAATTAATGGGGTCAGGGTAAAACCGCACCAGTTCGTCAACGTACCCCAAAGACTCAATGGTCTTCGAGCGCACCTTCCCGTCTTGCCGGTAGTTCTGAACGACAGAAAGGTAAACGCGACCATTTCGCTTCGTTTTCTTCAGGAACATGGCTTCCTCGAATCCTCAAGGCCGAACAAGCTGGCTCAACAGCGCGCGATCTTACGTCGGCAATCGGCGTCTCGACACGTTTTCTTCACGAACAACGACGATTTGACGCCGCAAACAACGCTGTTGCACTACAGTTCCCTACATTATTCCATTAGGGGTTCTCATTCCGCCCCGTCCTTCTAGAATAAGCGAGCAATCGATAAGAAAGGCACATTCATGACCGTCACTATGCTCGCAGGTAAAATCCACCGCGCAACCGTCACTCAGGCCGACCTCGATTACGTCGGATCGATCACCATCGACGAGGACCTGCTGGACGCCGCGCACATCCTGGAATACCAGCGTGTTGAAATCGCAAACCTTGCCAACGGCGAGCGCTTCGCGACCTATACCATCGCAGGCGAACGCGGAAGCGGCATCATCTGCCTGAACGGCGCCGCCGCGCACTGCGCAACCCCGGGCGACAAGATCATCATCATGGCCTACGCGGAGCTTGAGCCCGCCGAGGCCAAGGCTGCCAAACCTGCCGTTGTCTTCGTCGACGACGACAACAAGCCCACGCGCGTCACCGACTACGAGAAGCACGGCCTGCTGGCTGACATGATCTAAGCCGGCCGCACCGAAAGCCAAACCACCGCAGCGCAACATTGCAAGCAAGCGCACGAACCAACAAGCACGACAGAACGAACCGAACCGAGGAGCCCCTCATGCAGATCGCACGCACCGTCGAAGAAGCAAAGCAGATCACCCGCGCCTGGAAGCGCAACGACGAAACCATCGGCCTGGTGCCCACCATGGGCTACCTGCACGAAGGCCACGCCAGCCTGATCGAGCGCGCTTGCAAGGAAAACGATCGCGTGGTTGTCTCGGTCTTCCTGAACCCCACGCAGTTCGCACCGAACGAGGATCTGGAAAGCTATCCGCGCGACTTCGACCGCGACTGCGCCCTATGCGAGAAGATCGGCGCCGATCTGGTGTTCCATCCCGAGCCCGAGGAGATGTACCACGATCCGCACGCATTCGTGAACATCGATCTGCTTTCCTCGACCATGGACGGTGCGGCACGCCCCATCCACTTCCGCGGCGTTTGCACCGTTGTCAGCAAGCTGTTCAACATCATGCAGCCTGACAACGCCTATTTCGGTCAGAAGGACGCCCAGCAGCTAGCCATCGTGAAGAAGATGGCCGCCGACCTGAACTTCGACGTGAAGGTGAACGGCTGTCCCATCGTTCGCGAGGTTGACGGCTTGGCGAAGTCCAGCCGCAACACCTACCTGTCCGCCGAAGAGCGCGCGGCCGCCCCGATCCTGTCCAAGGCCATTCAAAAGGGACAGAAAATCATCGAGCCGGGCATGCGCGCAGCCGACTTGGAAGCAGCCATGAAAGACGTGCTTGCCAGCGAGCCTTTGGCCAACACCGAGTACGTCACCGCGGTCGACGCGCTAACCATGCAGCCGGTTGAGACCATCGACCGCGACGTCCTTGTTGCCATGGCGGTCCGCATCGGCACCACCCGCCTGATCGACAACTTCAGCTACCAGCTGTAAGGAAGAAAGGACCACCATGCAGCTCCTCGCGAAAATCGGCAACACCTGCACGCGCTACGTGGCACTGATCATCATCCTGCTTTCGGCATGGGCGTTCCTCATGCCGGGACTGTTCGCTTGGGCCACAGGCTATACGGCCATCTTCCTGGGCGTCATCATGTTCGGCATGGGCCTTACCATCAGCGCGGCCGACTTCAAGGTTGTCTTCACGCATCCTAAGGAAGTCCTGCTGGGCGCCATCGCTCAGTACACCATCATGCCCCTTTCCGCATGGCTTCTGGTTACCGTGCTGCAGCTTCCCACCGACATCGCACTGGGTGTCATCCTGGTTGGCTGCTGCCCAGGCGGCACCGCATCGAACGTCATCACCTACATCGCCAAGGGCGACGTCGCGCTCTCGGTTGGCATGACCATTGCATCCACCCTGCTTGCGCCCATCATGACCCCCATGCTTGTCTGGTTCCTGGCTCACACCATGGTCAACGTCTCGTTCCAGGCCATGTTCATGAACGTCCTTCAAGTTGTCCTGGTTCCGGTTACCGCAGGCATCCTGGCCAACATGTTGGCGAAGAACGTCGTTCGCAAGGTCACCCCGGCACTGCCCCTGATCAGCGTCGGTGCCATCGCCTTCATCGTTGCGGGCATCATGGCCGTGAACTCGCAGAAGGTCATCGAAAGCGGCGTTCTGGTTCTGGCCGTCGTCATCCTTCACAACGCAATCGGCATGGGCGCCGGATACGGCATCGCCCGCTTGTTCAAGCTTGATTTCGCGAAGACCACCGCGCTGACCATTGAAGTTGGCATGCAGAACTCGGGTCTGGCCGTCACGCTGGCTGCGGCAAGCTTCGCCGCCAACCCGCTGGCCACGCTGCCCGGTGCCATCTTCAGCGTTTGGCATAACATCGCCGGATCCATTCTTGCCAGCGCACGCGTCCGCAAGCTCGAAGAGCCCGCGCAAGCAACGCGCCTGGGCAGCAAAGCGCAGGCTGGCGAGTAACATGACGCGCATCCCCGTTTCAGCCGCACAAGCAACTTCGGCAAGGCAGAAAGATAAAGAGATGCAAATAGCGCAGGCAGAGCCTTTCAAAATCGCCCTCGCTCAAACGGGAACGCCTATCGACGGCAACGTCGTCGAACAAGCACGCAACGCGATATTCGAAGCAAAGGAACTCGGGGCGGCCATCGTGGCCTTCCCCGAGTTTTTCATGTCCCCCTTCGAACTTGACGCGGGCGAGTATGCTGCAGCGGCCGAGTCGATAGACGGCCCCTTCGCCACCGCGATCAGTCAGCTTGCCGCCGAAGCGGGCGTTTGGGTGCTGTTCACCATGAACGAGAAAAATCCGGCCGATCCCGCCAAGCCCTTCAACACCGCTGTGCTGGTGGACGA
Organism: uncultured Eggerthellaceae bacterium; assembly: GCA_934668515.1. Taxonomy (GTDB): domain Bacteria; phylum Actinomycetota; class Coriobacteriia; order Coriobacteriales; family Eggerthellaceae; genus UMGS1502. The sequence goes on along the minus strand of CAKUNS010000001.1, from coordinate 115,481 downwards.
CTGCGGCCGCCGTCGCGGCTCTTACCGCAAAACGCACTTGTTCGATGCGGGGAGCCCCGCCGAATCCGATCGCGCGACCCCAGGCAGTGCGCTGTTTACGCCCGTCGCCACCCCGTTCGGGAAGATCGGCTTGGGAATTTGCTACGACCTGCGCTTTCCCGAGCTTTCACGCGCTGCCGCCCTTGCGGGGTGCGACCTGATGCTGTTCCCTGCCGGCTGGGTTGACGGCCCCACGAAGGCCGACCAATGGGAAACGCTTCTTCGCGCGCGTGCGCTCGAGAACGAAATGCACGTGGCAGGAGTCTGCCGCGCAGGGGAAGGCTACGTCGGACATTCCATGGCCGTTGCCCCGAACGGAAGCACGATCGTGCAGACGACCGACAACAAGCCACGGGTCTTGATTGCGGAAATCAACCCCGCCGCAACGACCGCCATGCGCGACGCGATCCCTGTCTTTCGCCACCGCCGCCCCGAGCTGTACGTTTAGCAAGCAATTACAGGGCTGTGGGCTCCCACTAAAACAGATGCCGCCCGAGCCATCCCGCCCGCTCGGCATCAACCGCACTAAGGACCAGCCGTGCCCCTCCAACATGGAGACTTGATCGGCAGCGAATAGCGCCAACCCCGAAGCCGTCACGTATGTTAGATTGGGTAAAATTCCGATCGATCAAAGGGGTCGCATGAGAACGGGAATCATCATCGCAAACACCGGATCGCCTTCTTCAACCGATCCCGATGATATTGAGGCGTATCTTCGCGAGTTCCTGCTTGACGACCGCATCTGCCAGATGCCCAAGCCAATCTGGAAATACATCGTCTACCGCCACATCCTGCCGAAGCGCAAGTTCGCTTCCGCCAAGCGTTACGAATTCATTTGGCAGCCCGAAGGGTCGCCGCTCATCTTCACCCAGCAAAAACTCGCCGGGAAACTTCAAGCTTCCTTCGATGCCGATCGAAAAGAAGGCGACGAAGCGGAATACGTCGTGCGCAGCGCCATGAGCTACGGCGAGCCCTCCATGAACAGCGTGCTTGCCGAACTGCGCGACCTGCGTTGCGACAACGTCATCCTTCTGCCGCTGTATCCGCAGAAGGCATTCTCCAACACGCTGTCCGTCGTCGACGCGTACAAGCGAGCACGAAAAGATGTTGGTTGGAGGCCCGCGACCTGCGTAATCGAGGACTACCACGACAACCCGCTGTACATTCAGGCAATCGCGGATCAAATTCGTGAAAGCGGGTTCGACCCCAACGGCAGCGACCATCTTATGCTGTCGTTCCACGCCATCCCACTCAAAGACGAAGCCAACGGCGACAATTACCGCAAGCAAATCAACCAGACCGTTGCGCTGATCGCTCAGAACCTTGGCATGCCCGCCGCCGAGATCACCGTCTCGTTCCAAAGCGTGTTCGGGCATAAAGAAGATGCATGGGTGTCGCCTTTGTCCATTCATCTGCTGCCAAAGTGGCGCGACAAGGATTTCCGCGTGTTCTTCGGCTGCCCTGGATTCGCCATCGATTGCCTGGAGACGCTGTTCGACGTTCCAAACGAGCTTTGCCCTGCCCTGGAAGGCGAACAGAAAACGCCCCTGACCACCTGCGCGCAAACCGGCGGCGACATTCAGGCCGCGTGCAATACCGAAGGACGCTTCAATTGGGTCCCCTGCCTAAACGCAAGCGACCAGCAAGTTGCCGTCATCCGCGACGTGCTTGACAAGGCTATCGCCGCTGGCAAGTTCGATCTTTAGCACAAACGCGCAACATACAACGAAAGGACTGTTGACCTGCGTCAACAGTCCTTTTTGCATCTAATTCGCATTGTTGGGGCGAGCCGGCTGGCCAGAAGCATCGAAACGCGCCACCAGGCAGAAACGCTGAAGCGGGTTGCCGTTTCGCAGCGAGCTCTCTTAGGCCAAGACGATCTCGCAGGTGAACGAAGCCTCGTCAGACCCGTTCATGCCCTGAGCAAGGATGGTCTTGCCATCGCGCTTCACAGCGATCTGAATTCGATCACCCACGCGGATCTCGTGTCGATAATCGATCTGCAGCGTCTTGATCTGCTCGTTGGCGCCAAGGTCCAGCACATCAAGCACGTATGTGGCATAACAAGCGTTATTCACGTGCCCGTTCGTGTCGGCGTCGCTTGGCTTAGCGACAACCTCCATTAGCGGCTCGGTTGCCTCTTCCAGCAAGAACGGCTTGGTGCGGCGGACTTTGTCGGCGAACATGCGGTCCTCGCAGAAATCGCCATCGACATCGCAGTGGTCAAGCACCGATTCGATCGTGCGCGTTTCGGTGTTCAGCAACATCCACTCGCTTCTGGCCTTCGCTACCATGTTGCCATCGGCGTCGGTCATTGCATAATCACGCTGGAAGAACAAACGCGAAGGGGAATGCGGCCACGTACGCGCAGTCGCGACGCTGTGCATAGCCGGGTTCTGAACGATCTCGAGTTTCGTGCGCGCAACAGCCCAGAAAACGCCCTCGGAAACCATGCGGTCATACCCAATGCCCATGTCCTCGGCCTGAATCGAGGCGATATCCTGGAAGATATCAAGCGCCGATGCGGGCTTAAGACGATCGAAACGATCGAAATCGCTGGTACGAAGCTGATATGGAAGAGAAAGCTCGAGAGGCATGCGCACCGCCTTCGTCTAAGAATTCAACAAACGGGGCTTATTATAGCCCTCGCCGTACGCAGGTATGGATGTCAGATTTTTCGCCCCACATTTGGCTCTTTGCTACTTTGAGCTACGCGGCCCGCTCGTTCCAAGGAACTCGCGTCCGCGGCCTTGTTACTTTCGGGCGACGCGGCCCGCTCGTTCCAAGGAACTCGCGTCCGCGGCCTGTTCCAACGTCATGTTCTCCAAACAGCGGGTGATGGCGCCTTCCAAGCTTTCCCACACGAACGTGGTCGAGGCGTCACCGCGCTCAAGCTCTTCCGCAGGAACCGGCGAGAACCCGCCCTCGGTAAGCTGCAGGATCTCGGCAATAGTGATCATAGACGGGTCGCGGTTCAGACGATAACCGCCCTGATAACCGCGCGTGATCTGGAGCATTCCCGACGGGTTCAGGCACGCCACGATGCGCTCGAGATACTTCTTCGAAATGCCCTGACGCTCGGCGATCGACTTCAGCGAGACGGGGCCTTCGGCATCGTGCTCGGCAAGATCGATAAGAAAGCGCAGCGCATAGCGCCCTTTCGTCGAAACAAGCATGAGACCCCCTGGCAATTCAAATCAAGAACAAATACCCACCTTTACGATCGATTATAGCAGCGGACGCTAAAATAGCAGTATCAGCACGACGGAAGGCAGCAGGTTATGGGAGCACCGCGTTACAAAGTCTCGCCTCTTTACGACGAGAAAGGAAGAATCGCCTCGCAGTTCCTTGACGAGGAGTTCACTTCGTACGGACACACCTGGGAAGAATCCATGGACATGCCCTGGTTCCAAGGCATCATCAAGCAGGAGCTTGCTGCCGAAAAGATCGCTGACCAGCCGCTCGAACGCCTTGCCTACCTTGCCCCGTCCGAGCGTGTCAAGCACCTGTACCTGCATTGGCTTCACTTCATGGACGACAAGCTTGATCCCTGGACCACGGGCGGCGCCATCCACTTCCGACCCCACTGGGCTCGCGTCCTCATGCTGGCGCTAACGCTGGGAGATGCCGCCGGCCTAAACGACACCGACATGAACGCGCTCGCCATGGCGGCGGTCTTTCACGACTCTCGCAGGAAGAACCCGTACATGGACACCGGGCATGGGTGTCGTGCCTCGGACTATTATCGTGACGCGGGAAGCGAAGGCTTGTTGACGTTCGATCCGCGAACGTTCCTGGCTGTTCGCTGGCACGATCGAGACGATGACGACGGCGTTAAGGCCATTAAGGGCGAAGGCGGGCTTTTGGATGCCGCCCCCGATAACGCACAAGCCGACGCAGCTTTCGTGTACCTTACGCTGAAAGACGCCGACGGGCTCGACCGCTTCCGTCTGGGCGAGAAATGCTTCGATCGGCGATTCATGCGCTCGCAAGCGGCACTCGACAACGTCGAGTTCGCACGTGAACTCCTCGAGCTGTCGAAACAGCCGATGAAAACGCCCGGGAAATAAAACGGGCTGCAGGCGAAATCCGCCTACAGCCCATGCAGATTTGCGGTTAGAGCTGGCAGCCTAAATTTGTTCTGCCAGATCGTAAATCAAGCGCTCGGACTTCTCCCAGCCCAAGCAAGCGTCGGTGATCGATTTGCCGAACACGCCGCCATCAACCGGCTGGTTGCCGTCCTCGATGTAGCTTTCGACCATGAAGCCACGGATAATGCCCGCGATCTTTTCGGAGCGCTTGCAGCTTCCCAGCACCTCGTTCACGATACGCGGCTGCTCAAGCGGCCTTTTTCCCGAGTTGTCATGGTTGCAGTCGATGATCACGGCAGGGTTCTGATACTCGCCCGTGCAATATGCATCGGCCAAACGCTCAAGGTACTCGAAGTGGTAGTTGGGGTAGTTCACATCGTCAAGCCCCTTGTAGCCGCGAAGAACTGCATGAGCGTACGGATTGCCCGTCGTGGTGACATCCCAGTTGCGGTAGATGAAATTCTGCGGCTGCTGAGCTGCGTAAATGGAGTTCAACATGACGCTGGTGGAACCACCGGTGGGATTCTTCATGCCCACGGGAACCTCGACGCCGCTGGCAACCTGACGGTGATCTTGGTTCTCGACGGAACGCGCACCGACCGCCGAGTAGGCAAGCAGGTCGAACAAAAAACGATAGTTGTCGGGATAAAGCATCTCGTCGGCGGTGAACAGGCCCGTCGTCTCGATGACGCGCAGGTGCATGCGGCGGATGGCCTTGATCCCCTCAAGCAGGTCGACGCCGCCCTCGGGATCGGGCTGATGCAAAAGGCCCTTGTAACCCGTGCCCTTAGTGCGCGGCTTGTTCGTATAAACGCGCGGGATGATGACCAGTTTGTCTTGAACCTTCTCGGCAACCTTTGCCAAACGGTTGACGTACTCAAGAACAGAATCCTCGCGGTCGGCCGAGCACGGGCCGATGACCAGGAGTTTCTTGTTGTTGTCGCCCGAGATCACGTCGGCAACCTGCGCGTCGAATGTCTTCTTCGCCTCGACAAGCTCGGGCGAAAGGGGCATTTCCTCGCGGATTTCCTGAGGGATAGGCAAGCGTCGTTTGTAGATCGTTGTTGGCATACTGCTTTCTCCATACATAAAAGTTAGCGCCCGTTAAGCGCGTATCAGGGATGGTAACACGTGCCGCACAGGCGCGTTCGTATTTTAGGAAAACACGCCAGACCCATTGCCGAAATTTAACAAGAAGCGCAACGCGCTTGAATCAACAAGACCCCGACACGTCGAGGCCTTGAGCGCTTACTTGAATAGCGGCTTTCCCGCTTTTCTAGATCGATTTCCCTAGAGCCTGGCAAAGGCGCTCGTAGTGGAGGAATTTGCCGCTTTTGCTCAGTTCGACGATATCGTCCCAGCCGACCAGTGAAAACCCCAACGCCTCACGTTCCCTGATGCGAACATCCGACTCATTAAACGCCATGTTCACGTGATAGATATCAACGAAATAATTGTCGCCGCGTTCAAGGTCGACGTTCTCGTACGAGTAGATAGGTTCGCCGGTTTTCCCAGCGATGTTCAGCCCCGTTTCCTCGAAAACCTCGCGCACAACAGCCGCGGCGGAGTCCTCGCCGGCGCATGCGCCGCCGCCGGGAACCTCCCACAATCCCGCCGCCCACTTCTTATCCAAAGCGCGCTGCGTGATCAGGAACTTCCCCTGATCGTTCTGAATAACGGCGAGCACATACATCATGAACTCGCCTTCCTTCAGGAAGATGCCCTTGCGCGGTTCGACGCGACCCGTCTTTCGATGGTCGGCGTCATAGATATCGATCATTTCGTCATTCGCTGCCATGCTCTTACCTGTTGCTTTCCCGCACTTCCCTCTTCTACCGCACCCTGAGCCCGTAGGCTCGCGGCACAACGCGCGTTTACAAAACGCGCTTCTCGACAATCTCGGCCGGTGCATCATCGCTTTCGGGCTGACCGATGAGGCATAAAGTCGAAACTTGCTGGCCAACCACACCGTCTTCGACAAGAACCATGCCGGCAAGGCCGGTAGTCTTGCGGTACGCCTTCGACATACCGCCGTCGATCATAACGATCTTGCCGCCGCAACGGACAGGATTTTCGCCATCCTTAACCTTTACGGGAACATGACCGCACACGATACGCGAGCGGTTAGGGTCCATCCCGAAATCGCGGAAGATGCCGTCAATAGCCATCTCGTCGTCAAGCAGGGAGTAAAACGCGTTCTTGACCTCTTTGCGAGCAGCCTTGTCGGCGATGTAGTAAATCTCGAAGGTCGCCATCTTGCTTTTCGCGAACAACGGCGAGCCTTGGCCAAGCCACAGGTACCACAGCAAGTCGCCACCGCGCTTCTTCGCTTCCTCGTCCTTAGAAAGGAACGCCTCGCGAACAACGCGGTCGACCTCGTCAAGAAGGGCTTTGCCCTTAAGCGGGCGACCAAGGAAGTCGGCCTCCATCAGCGAGCCGTCGGCGTTCAGGGGCACGCACGCATGGAATACAAGGTCGTTCCCGCAAATGCGATACATCCCGCCCTTGCGCAGCAGCACGTCAATATGACGCTTCAGGCGCTCACTGCTCTGGAAGGACTGCTGTAACGCCGCAATGACTTCTTCCTCTTGATCAGTAAATTTGTTCGGATCGGCGGGATCCACCGTGGGGAACACCGTATCTGTCAGCGGATACTCGGCTCCGTCGACTACCACGGTGTTCGCAGCGAAATCGATCGCGTTCATCAGCTTGCGATCCTGAAGGTTGAAAGCAGGATTCTCGTTGATGAGCTGCGCTTCCACCTTGAACTGGATGATGGCCATGGCCTTTTGAACTTTAACGTTCAGCTCGATCAGGTTGTCAGGCAAACCGTTGGTTTCTTTCAGACCGAACGCCACGCAAGGGTCGTCAGCATAAGCGGTTGCGGCAAACTTCTCGAGCTGCGCACGATCGATGCCATACGCGTCAAGAATATCAAGATTGCCATAGCGCGCACAATTGCGAACAACGTGCGCGATGCAGCCACGGTTGCCAAGAGCCGCGCCCATCCACACCACATCATGGTTGCCCCACTGGATATCAAGGTTGTCCATGTCGGCGATCTTATCCATGATCAGTTCCGCGGCAGGACCTCGGTCATAGACATCGCCAACCAGATGGACGTAATCGGCAGCTCCACCCAAACCTGCGCATTCGCCATCGACGATCTGCGAGAAAATCCTGCTTTCGCCATGGGGGTCGGAGACGAAGAATACACGGCCTCCTTCATTGGCCTGCTGCAAAAGGCCCTTCGATCCGCACGCTTCAGCTTCCATGCATTCCTCCTGTTCAAAAGCATGAACACGCTTGCTTTTTCACCTGTCGATCGACAGGCAAAAGCCAGCGCATCGCTTAAGCTCAACAGCGTCTACTCTAGACGAAACCGCCAGACACACTGTCTCTCATTTTAATGCATTCGGACACTGCGCCGACGCCGTGCCGACTGCCTCGGTCAGCGGTTCGCCGCCGTGACGTCAGGCGGGCAAACGCTCCAAGCGTCGCCCGCACATCTGCCACGCCAGCAAGCCCGCCTTTCAACTGCGTCAGCAAATGCCGCTCTCCCCCGGCAAACGAAAAGGCCGAGCGGCATTGCCACTCGGCCTTCATTGCAATTGTTATCGCATTGTAGCTTCTGCTACTTGTCTTACAGCATCACGCAAGCCAGCGGGTATGCGAAAACGAGCATCAGAATGAACTCAGCGATGATGATGACGCCCGTGTACTTGTAGATGTCAGACGGACGCAGCCACTCGGTATTGGCGAACATCATTGCTGCGAACGGGGAAGCTGCCGGGGTGAACAGAGCGCAGGACAGAACGAAGAAGATGCTGACTGCGATGATAGGCTCAGCAGCGACACCAGAGGTGGAGCAGTAAGCGAAGATGATGGTCTGGAAGATCATGCCGATAACCAGAGAGTTGCAGAGGTTGGTAAGAACCATCTGAATAAGCAGGGCGAAGATGACGAACGTGAAGCCACCCATGCCAGTGAACAGCGGGCTCAACAGGGTCTTCAGGCCAGCGGTGATGCCGGTCTTCTCGTTGGTGAGGATCGAGCTAAGCATGATGGCGGCGACGATCAGGAAGAAGATGCCCCAAGAAACGCCCTTCTGGATGGACGGGCCAACCTGAACGACGGGCTTGCCGCCGATGTAAAGGCCGGCGAAAACGCCGCAGAAGACAACTGCCATGCCGATGATGTTCTGGTTAAGGAACGCGAAGAACGGGATGCTCTTGAAGAAGCTAGGCAGAAGCATGGCCAGGGTCAGGACGACGACAACCCAGAACAGAGTCTTCTGACGAGCGTCCAGCGGAGGCAGCGGATTCTTGTTGAGCTCTTCGATCTTGAGGTTCTTCAGACGGCTTACGTCAGGACGGAAGATGAACTTGCAAATCAGGATAGCCATGCCCATGAAGACCAGGCCAACGATGAGCTCGTAAACGAAGTACATGCCGTCGTTCATGAAAGCCGGGTTGCCGGAGAGCTGACGGTAGTTAGCCAGCATTGCCAGGCCGTTGGACTTGTAAGGCGGAACTGCAAATGCGGCCAGCGAAGAAACGACGACCATGATGACCATCAGGATGCTGTAGGGATCGCGATCCTCGGCCCTGTAACCAACCTGGTTAAGTGCTTCATAGACGATCGGCCACATAAGGATGACGGCCGGGGTAACGCCAACGAAGATGGACATTGCGAAGCAAGCCAGGCAAACCATGAGGGTGAAGACCCAAGGACGGCCCTCGGAGATCTTGCGCGTAAGGAAGAAGCGGCCGATGTGAGCCGTGATTCCCTCATGAGCAAGAGCGCCGGCGAAGAGCATCATGAAGAAGACCTGAACGACAACGGTGTTGCCGAAAGCCAAGCTCAAGACATTGGCCATGCTGTCATAGTCGGACAGACCAACCATAGCGACGCAGAAAACAGACGACCACAGAACGTCAACCGTGGTCCACAGGTACAAGGTACCCAAGAAAATGCCCAGGATCTGCATGCCAACGGCAGTGACAGGCTCCAGCGGCGGAATGAACCTGAAGATCATCATGATGGCAAAGCCAATGATGAAATGGATGTTCTTCGAGGTTCCTAGTTGAAGGCCCTTCGAGGATTCTCCCATTACCCTTCCTCCTTCTTATTTCGGGGCACCCCAATTGATTGCCCCGTTTCCCAATAGACAGTGCGTTTACTCTATCACACTTTCTACAAATGTCCTTCGCACGGTCTCCCTTATTGCACTTGCACAAACCGCAAACATGAAAATGAGAGCCTTTCGAAGAAACACAGACGCGCCTCGCGGTTGCAAGGCGCGTCTGTTTCTTTCTCGGTCACATCGTCAAACGATGCGTCAAGCCCAAGCCTAAATGCCGGTTACACAGGCGGCGATGTTGGTGTTGAAACCATTGGCGCCTTCGACGGTGACGGCGTTGGTCTCGTAATCGCTTGCGAACGAGCCCTCAAGCTGGAACTTGGAGCAGTCGATGCGCGGGATCTCGACCTCTTCGGGCTTCTCGAGCTGCGGAATCCACTCGTACGGGATACGGTATGCACGATAAATCAGGTTCATGCCGGCCTCGGGATACACGTACTCCCAAACAAGCTTCTGATCCTTGGTGTACTCGCGCAAGATGGCAGAGCAGCCCTCGCAGATCAGCGTGTTGCCGTTGGGCAGGCGCTGCGCGTCGGAGGTAAGCGGGCTGTAGAAGTAGTTGCCGTTGAAGTTGAAGCCGCCGCCGGAAGCGATAGGCTCGCCGGTGCACTCCCAGACGATCTCAAGCGTGGTGGGATCGAACTCGACGACGCGCGATGAGTCGCGACGCGTGACCTTCAGACCCTGCTTGGAGAACTGGTTGGGGGCGCCGTAGCCGGCCCAGCCGCCGTTGTCGTAAACCATGATGTTGCCCTCGCCCGGAAGGCCCTTCGGGATCATGTGGGTGTGATGCGGGCCGACGATGGTGCCGAACAGGCGCAGTTCCTGAGTCTTCGTGAAGTCGGGACCGACCTGCCACACAACGTCGCCGGACTCGTGGTCGATGATCCACATCATGTTCATCTCGCGAGAGTCCATGATGATGTTCTCGGGCTTGAAGCGCTCGTCACCGGCATCGAACCACTTGTTCGGACCAAGGTAGCTGCAGCAGTTGATATGGAAGAGGTCGCCCTGGCCCTCGGGGCCCGCATTCTGCGTGTTGGGATTGCGGAACATGGCGTTCTTCTGAACCTCATCGAAACCGAACTGGTTGAAATGCTCGACAGCGCTCCACTCCCAAAGGATGTTGCCCTCGCGATCGATCTCAAGCAGACGGTCGTCAAGCAGGCTTTGCGGGGAGATCTTCGGCTTCTTCACGTCGTTGTGTGTAAGGACGAGCATCTTGTCGAAGTCGGGGTCGGGTTCCTGGTCGGGAGCATAGTAGCCAACGGGGCTGCCGGTGACCTGATAGTCGTGATGCTGGCGTGCGCTCCAGTAGGGCTCGCCGTCGTCAACGACTTCCTGGTTCTTGGTGAACTGCCACTCGATGTTGCCATCCCAGTCGACCATGGTAAGGTCCTGCTGGTCTTGATAAGCGAATGCGGCACCACGAGTGCGCAAGCTGCCAATGAGGTGACCGCCGGGAAGCATCTTCGCGGGGAAGCCGGCCATGTCTTTCCAAAAACGAACGATCTTGCCGTTCATGTCCAGCAAGATGATACCGTGACCCTTACCGACGAACAGGGTGTAACCGCTGTAAGCCTCTTCGGGGTAGTAAACCGTAACACCAGTCGGGTATACGTTTGGACGTCCCATATTCTTTCTTCCCTTCCTCTACTGCTTGATTTCTCTACTATCTCTCCCTACGCGAACTCAGTGAGCGTGGGGCCCTTACCGCCCGCGCATTCACTGCTTCGAGTCGCGCAATGTCCACATCGTATCACAGTTTGCACATATTTGACACACTTTTTCACCACACACGTTTCCCCAGTTCAGAATAAGAAAAGGACGGCACCCTACGATGCCATCCTTCCCTGTTGCGCTCATTTTTGAAGGAACCGCTCCGTGAGCCGATGCCGCACTTAATGTGCACATCGTTATCGGGCGATCGCCGTTAAATTCGACTAGTCGAGGTCCTCGACGCAGTGAGCCATCTCGTCGTTGAAGGCATGTGCGCCCTCGACGGTGACCGCGGTGGTCTCGTACTCGGAATGAGCCGCGCCCTCAACATGAAACTTGGTGTTGTCCGCGCGCGGGATCTCAACCTCTTCGGGCTTCTCGAGCTGCGGGACCCACTCGTACGGGATACGGTATGCGCGGTACAGCAGGCTCTGGCCAATGTCAGGGAACACGTACTCCCAAACCAGCTTCTGCTCGCGCGTGTACTCGCGGATGATGGCGGAGCAGCCCTCGCAGATCATGGTGTTGCCGTTGGGCAGGCGCTGCGCATCGGAGGTCAACGGGCTGAAAAAGTAGTTGCCGTTGAAGTTGAAGCCGCCGCCCGATCCGGTCGGCTCGCCGGTGCACTCCCAAACGATCTCGAGCGTTGTCGGGTCGAACTCGACGACGCGCGAGGAGTCGCGACGGGTGACCTTCAGACCGGTCTTGCTGAATTGGTTCGGCGCGCCGTAACCGGCCCAACCGCCGTTGTCGTAGACCATGATGTTGCCCTCGCCCGGCAGTCCCTTCGGGATCATGTGGGTATGATGCGGGCCGACGATGGTGCCGAACATACGAAGCTCGGGCGTCTTGGTGAAGTCGGGGCCGACCTGCCACACGATGTCGCCGGTCTCATGGTCGAGGATCCACATGATGTTGCACTCGCGCGAGTCCATGATGATGTTGTCGGGCTTGAAGCGCTCGTCGCCGGCGTCATACCACTTGTTCGGGCCGACGTAGCTGGCGCAGTTGCAGTGGAACAGGTCGCCCTGTCCCTCGGGGCCGGCGTTACGAATATTCGGATTGCGGAACATCGCGTTCTTCTGCTCTTCGGTGAAGCCGAACTGGTTGAAGTGGTCGATGACGCTCCACTCCCAAAGGATGTTGCCCTCGCGGTCGATCTCGATCAGGCGGTCGTCCAGCAACAGCTGCGGAGAGATCTTGGGCTTGCGCACGTCGTTGTGCGTGAGCATCAGCATCTTGTCGAAGTTGGGATCAGGATCCTGACCAGGAGCATAATAGCCAACCGGGTTGCCGGTTACCTGGAAGTCGTGATGCTGACGGGCCATCCAGCGCTCGCCGTCGGGATCCTTCACCAGCTGGTTGCGATTGAAAGTCCATTCGACGTTGCCGTCCATATCGACCATGGTGAGATCTTCTTCGTCCTGGAAGCCGTTCTCGGCGGGACGGGTCGCACGAGAGGCGATCATGTGACCACCCGGAAGCATCTTGGTGGGGATGCCGTACATCTCCTTCCAGTGACGGACGATCTTGCCGTTCATATTGATGAGGTTGATACCAAGCTCAGGAGCCGAGAACAGCGTGTAGCCGTTCCAGCACTCTTCGGGGTAGTACACGGTGGTACCAGTCGGAAATACAGTTGGACGTCCCATACCTGTTACCTCTTCCTCTATTGTTCGCTTTGCTTCCCTTCCCGCGCCGACCCGATGCTACCGGACCGAGCACGATCTGCAGCCCCACTCCTGAAGACGCAGTGAATTCACTGTATCACAGTTCACACATGCTATAGGTACGTATATTTCATACGTTTTCCCAGCTCAAAACGAGAAAAGGACGGCACCTTACGATGCCGTCCTTTCTTATCCCATTACGCGATGACAATGCAACGCGCCGTTAAATTCGACTAGTCGAGGTCCTCGACGCAGTGAGCCATCTCGTCGTTGAAGGCATGTGCGCCCTCGACGGTGACCGCGGTGGTCTCGTACTCGGAATGAGCCGCGCCCTCAACATGAAACTTGGTGTTGTCCGCGCGCGGGATCTCAACCTCTTCGGGCTTCTCGAGCTGCGGGACCCACTCGTACGGGATACGGTATGCGCGGTACAGCAGGCTCTGGCCAATGTCAGGGAACACGTACTCCCAAACCAGCTTCTGCTCGCGCGTGTACTCGCGGATGATGGCGGAGCAGCCCTCGCAGATCATGGTGTTGCCGTTGGGCAGGCGCTGTGCGCTGGAGGTCAGCGGGCTGTAGAAGTAGTTGCCGTTGAAGTTGAAGCCGCCGCCCGAGCCGGTCTGCTCGCCGGTGCACTCCCAAACGATGTCAAGGTTGGTCGGGTTGAACTCGACGACGCGAGAGGAGTCGCGACGGGTGACCTTCAAGCCGGTCTTCGAGAACTGGTTGGGGGCACCGTAGCCGGCCCAGCCGCCGTTGTCGTAGACCATGATGTTGCCCTCGCCCGGCAGACCCTTCGGGATCATGTGGGTGTGATGCGGGCCGACGATGGTGCCGAAGATGCGCTTCTCGGGCGTGTCGGTGAAGTCGGGGCCGACCTGCCACACGATGTCGCCGGTCTCATGGTCGAGGATCCACATGATGTTCATCTCACGGGAGTCCATGATGATGTTGTCGGGCTTGAAGCGCATGTCGCCCTCGTCGTACCAATGGTTGGGGCCCAGGTAAGATGCGCAGTTGCAGTGGAAGATGTCACCCTGACCCTCGGGACCCGCGTTCTGGGTGTTGGGGTTGCGGAACATGGCGCTCTTCTGCTCTTCAGAAAAACCGAACTGGTTGAAGTGGTCGACAACGCTCCACTCCCAGGTGATGTTGCCGTCGCGGTCGATCTCGATCAGACGGTCATCCAGCAACAGCTGCGGGGAGATCTTCGGCTTGTGCACGTCGTTGTGCGTGAGCAGCAGCATCTTGTCGAAGTTGGGATCAGGCTCCATGCCAGGGACATAATAGCCAACCGGGTTGCCGGTGACCTGGAAGTCATGATGCTGACGGGCCATCCAGCGCTCGCCATCGGGGTCGTTGATGAGCTGATTGTGATCGAAGCTCCACTCAACCTTGCCATCCATATCGACCATGGTGAGGTCTTCCTGGTCCTGATAGCCGTTGGCTGCAGGGCGGGTTGCACGAGAGGCGATCATATGGCCGCCGGGCAGGAACTTAGGCGGGAAGCCGTACATATCCTTCCAATGGCGGACGATCTTGCCGTTCATGTTAATGAGGTTAACGCCAAGCTGCGGAGCAGAGAACAGCGTGTAGCCATTCCAGCACTCTTCAGGGTAGTACACAGTAGTACCAGTCGGAAAAACGTTTGGACGTCCCATTCCCTTACCTCTTTCTTGAACTAACTTTCTCCTACATGAAACTATGGATAAAACCGCGCCCCTATAACGCGGTATTCCACCAAAAGTAACCGGGAGCAACCCGGCACGCCTTGCTTAAGCTAGAAAATAAGCGCGCCAACCTACCCGCAAAAAACGAGAGTCGACGCGCTTTCAAAAAGCAACCGCAAAACGCGAAGCTCTTACATGAACTCTTCGATCTTCTCTGCGAAATCGTCCTCAGGAGCATCGCCCGAGATAACAGCCTTGACGTTGCCGCCGGCGAAGAACATCGTCTGAGGAACACCCTTCAGATGGTACTTCGGGAGGATGGTCGGCTGCTGCTCGACGTCGATCTCGTAGAACTTGTAGTTCGGGTAATCGGCCTCGAGAGCCTCGATCTTGGGATGAACTTCCTGGCACACATGGCAGGTCTTACGAGAAACGAGAACGAGGCACTTCTGGCCACCGTCTTCAACGAGCTCCTCAAATGCTTCAGGACCAAGCTTCTTCATTATTGTTAACTCCCTTTCTTTAACTGTATCAACAGTTACCTCACGGGATATGCTACCACGCATTGAAGAAAACGCACGGCAAGAATTATGTTTCGAACCAAGCTGTTGCTTTTGTGCTACATCCCATCGGAAATAACGGTAGATCAGCCGCAATATAAACAACCATGAGGAAAATCAGCATCGAATCCGTTGGTTTTGAACTTCATTCACCCGCCACTATAGCCAGATCCTATGGCGCGCCATTAGATATCGCGTTTGCCGATAAACGGTTGCTTGGCAACTGGGGTAAATTAGCACCTAGGGTTAATTATAGGCAACGCGCATAGAGAGGGTCGCACGTAGATTCGCCGTTACGAATCACGTTTGGACTTAGGAGTGTGCGCAATCCACCACTTATACATTAGGGGGAGCAAATGGAAAAGACCGATGAATATTTCGACCTCGTCATCATCGGCAGTGGCCCGGCGGGCCTGACGGCTGGTCTCTACGGCGGCCGCGCCCTGCTTAAGACCGTCATCCTGGAGAAGGGCGGCATCGGCGGTCGCGTCACCACCACCACCGAGATCGCCAACTATCCTGCGGCTGGCCACACCACCGGCCCCGATTTGATGGACAAGATGCGCGCCGACACCGAACGCTTCGGTGTCGAGATCCGTCAGCAGGCTGTCAAGAGCGTTGATTTCACTGGCGAGGACAAGCTCATCGAGACCCGCAAGATCACTTACCATGCGAAGGCCGTCATCATCGCTTCCGGCACGCATGCTCGCGTTCTGGGCACTCCGGGCGAGGTCGAGTTCACCGGTCGCGGCGTTAGCTACTGCGCCACCTGCGACGCCGAGTTCTACACTGGCCAGAAGGTCGCTGTCATCGGCTGCGGCGACCAGGCCGTCGAAGAATCCGAGTTCATCTCCAAGTTCGCCACCGACGTCGAGATCATCTCCCGCCACACCGACGGTCGCATGAGCTGCAACGCCATCGCTGCCGAGCAGGTCAAGGAGAACCCGAAGATCAACATCAACTTCGGCGTTACCTGCACCGAGGTTTACGGCGAGGACGAGGTCGAGGGTATCGTTCTTAAGGACGTCACCACGGGCGAAGAGAAGAAGATGCCGTGCCAAGGCGTGTTCTTCTTCACCGGCATGGATCCGAACACCGACTTCTTGGGTGAGCAGCCTTTCCTGAACGAGAAGGGCTGGATCGTCACCGACGGCGACAACATGTCCACCAACGTTCCGGGCGTTTACGCAGCCGGCGACGTTCGCCAGAAGTTCCTGCGTCAGGTTGCCACCGCTGTTGGCGATGGCGCTGCTGCCGCAACCGCTGCCGAGAAGTACATCGCTTCTCTGGAGCACTAATCGCAACTCCCCTGTTGCTTCGAAGGCCGTCCGAAAGGGCGGCCTTCTTTTTTCGCGCAAAGCGATCTCTCGCGGCATGAAGGGCACGGCCGGGCACAGCGCGAAAAACAGCTCGGTTGCCAGCTGTCTCTCAAGCAAGAAAGAAGCGGCCCGCTAATGCGAGCCGCTGAAATGCTGACGCGGTTTTCCAAACGAGGTTACGTCTTTTACAAATGCTCGACTACCAAGTCGCCCATCTTCGTCGTGCCGACCACGTGATCATCGGCGGTTTGGTCGTCCTTGATGTCGCCCGTACGCCAACCTGCGTCCAGAACCTCGGTGACGGCACGCGCGATGTCGTCAGCCGCATCCTGCATATCGAAGCTGTAACGCAGCATCATCTCGACGGAAAGGATCTGAGCGAGCGGGTTGGCAACACCCCTGCCCGCGATGTCGGGCGCACTGCCGTGGCTGGGCTCGTACAGCGCAACGCCGTCGCCCAAACTTGCGCTTGCAAGCATGCCAAGCGAGCCAGTGATCTGGGCGGCCTCATCAGACAGAATGTCACCGA
The DNA here is from genome assembly GCA_934668515.1 of uncultured Eggerthellaceae bacterium. Lineage (GTDB taxonomy): Bacteria > Actinomycetota > Coriobacteriia > Coriobacteriales > Eggerthellaceae > UMGS1502. Next base: position 98,741 of record CAKUNS010000001.1, on the reverse strand, counting down.
ACATGTTCTCAGTCAGGACGACGTCGAAATCCGCGGGGCGATTGATGAGCTGCATGGCGGTGTTATCAACCAGCAAGTCCTCGATCTCCACGTCAGGGTACTCCGCCTCGCCAAGGCGATGCACGATCTCACGCCACATACGGCTGGTCTCAAGCACATTCGCCTTATCGACGCTGGTCACCTTGCCGCGACGCTTACGTGCCGCTTCAAACGCCTGTCGGGCGATTCGCTCGACCTCGTACTCACGATACTCAAGCGTGTCATAGGCGCGCTGGCCCTTTGCGCCGTTGGTGCCGGCGCCCTCTTCGTCGTAGAAGCGCTCACGCTTGCCAAAGTACAAGCCACCGGTAAGCTCGCGCACGATCATCAGGTCTACGCCGTCAACGATCTCGGGTTTCAACGTGGAAGCACCCGCCAACGCCCGATGGATCTTCACGGGACGAAGGTTGGTGTATAGCCCAAGCCCCTTTCGGATGCCCAGCAAGCCCTGCTCGGGACGAGGCGCATTCGGATCAGTGGAGTCCCACTTCGGCCCGCCAACCGCCGCAAGAAGAACCGCATCGGAAGCTTTGGCAGCCTCGAGCGTTTCTTTAGGAAGCGGATTTCCCGTTGCATCGATGGCGGCGCCACCGATAAGCGACTCCGCGCAATTGAATTCGACGCCGTATTTCGCACCAACGGCTTTCAGAACCTTCACGCCCTCGGCGATGATCTCGGGGCCTATGCCGTCACCCGGCAGAAGGCAGATATTAAACGCTGCGGTCATTTCGCTTGCCTCTTTCGACAGTTACCGATTTGCAAGCCAATACTAACGCCCCCGGACCGCAAGTGGCATCAAACAATTCAGCTCGAAACGCTCCTGAAACCAGAGCGGGGCAAAATCGGCTGCGACCGAAAGCTTAAGATGCTTTGCGCGAAAGAGCGCATACAGCGCCCCAAACAGCCCAAACCGCAAGAACGACCAGCAAAACCCGACCGACCAAGCGGCCACTGTTCTCGAAGAAAATCACATTGATGGAACCATCGTCAAGCAGGGGCCCTTCGTTGGACCTTACGAAGCCAAGTCCCAGCAGACCGCCTAGGCCGAATGAAGAATCGGGCGCAACCCCAACCCCCTCAGTATCGGCAGTTCGCTCGCAAATCACCAGATAGCGATGGCTGTTGTAAGGGTACGGGTGGCACGTGGACAGCGTCACGAGATCCTTCCCCGGTCGCACTGACACCGCGCTCAAATCCGTGGGAAGCACGATTTTGAAATCGACGACCTTGTACGTGAAGGTGCCCCATATCGTGGTAAGCGTCACGACATCGCCAAGCTTCATGTTCTCGATCTCGCGAAAGAACAACGCACCCGAGTACCCACGATGCCCGGCTACGACGCAGTTCGAGCCAGCCTCGCCGATAGGGGCAGATGTCCCGGCAACCACCGCAGCTCCGAGCGCCATGTTTTGCTCGGTTGACCCCAAGTACAACGGCAGTTCGCAATCCATCGAAGGAACGCAGATCACGCCCACAGGACCACCAGACAACCCCGTCTCGGCAAAAGCGCCGTCCGAAGAGCTGAATGCGAACGGGTCATCAACCGAAGGACCGATCCCGCTCCTTACCCGCTCGTTATACTCACGAAGCCAAGGTAAGGCGGATTCACCCGCCTTGGCAAGCTGAATGGCGGAATCGTCTGAGCCGGACTGCGTGTGCACGGTACCGTTCGTGACACCACCAGGCTCATCATCACCGGAAGCCAAAGCCGCCGCATCGCGTACGGTTTGCAGCTGATCCGTCGTATTTGCACGGTAAACGAAGTCAGTGATATCGGGCGCTAGCAAAAACAACGCTCCAACAAATACGAGGATCCATGCCACAATGGCGAAACGGCGACGGGAGCGCGTCGCCTGCGCCCGAGCTTGAACGTGCGAAGCAACAGCACACGTCCTCGCGGTATGCGTCCCAGCAGTGCTCGATACCACAGCGTGCGGCTTTGCCGTCTTGGCCCTATCGCGCGCCATCATTTCGCCGCCTTCTTACTATCGGAAGAACCAAAAACGCGACGATAACTCCCGCAGCAAGAAGGATCCCGATCGCGAAGGGAGGAACCGACTGCTTGGTAACGCCATAGGGGAATGGCAGCGAAACATCGCCCGACGCCTTGCGATCGATCCAATCCTGGGGAACGTCGCACCTTTCCGCATGCACCAAAAGCCTGTGGCTGTTAACGCCATAAGGCGTGCAGGTCACCAACGTCACAAGGTCTTTCCCGCTCTGAACCGCAAGGCTTGAGGTGTCGTCGGGAAGCACGACCTCACTCGAGGTCACACGATATGCATGATCTTCACCAAGAACCTGGATGATGAAGTAGTCACCGATGCTCAGCTTATCTAGCTTGTCGAAGATAACCGCACTCGGCAAACCAGTATGCCCGGCAAGCACTGCATGGGTGGAAAGACCACCAACGGGAAGTGAGGTATTCACAACGTGCCCAACGCCGTGATTCATCCCCTCGCCCTCGGTTCCGTGGTATATCGGCAGGTTAATGCCGATTTCAGGAAGCACGATCTGTCCCATGACACCATCGCCGTTAAGGTTCAGGCAATCAAGATACTCGCGGTTCGAGACCGTCGAAGCGCTGGGATCGAACGGGTCAACCACATAGGCCGCCCCGGACAGCAGTCGACTGTTAAAGCTTTCAGCCTGCTGCATGTACGCGCTTAAGTCCTCTGCGGGCGTTTCCTCAATTGTCTGCGTAAGGCTCTGAGTAACCTTCGCTTGCTCCAACCTGTTCAGGTAGTCGCTTACGAAGGGGTACGCGATCATGCAAACGCCCACGAGCACGACAAGAATGGGGATGACGACAGAAGCCCGTCCGCTGCGTTTTCCCTTGGTGTCGCGCTTATCCTCGGGGACGCACCCACTCTCAAGGTCGATTCCGTTATCTGGATCGCGCCCGCCTTCGGCTCCACGCTTGTTCTTGGGTTTTCGCCCGCCTCTGGGTCCGTACTCGTCCTTCGCGCATTGCGACCAAGCATAGCTCTTCTGCGCATACGACAATGGGGAAGGGGCGCGATGACCCTTCCCCACATTCACGTGACGTCCATGCTGTTCGATTCGCATCGACACAGAAAGACATTAGTTGTTCTTACGGCTGCGATTGCGCAGAGCAAGAACAGAACCACCAGCAACCAGCAGGATGCCGCCCGCAGTCAGCGCGATGGTGCCTGCGCCGCCCGTGGTGGGCAGCTTGCCCTGCTCGGGGTCGATAACTTCGGAAGTGGTGACATCAAAGTTTTTCTCGGTCACGTCAGGGGTGGCCGGGGAGTCGCCGGCATCGGAAGCATCAAGCGTGATGATGAAAGAATCAACTTTCTGGAAGCCCGCAGGAACACCTGTCTCGGTAATGGTATAGGTGCCAGCCTCAAGGCCGTTCACGTACACGTAACCGTTAGTATCGGAAACAACCTTACCATCGGTGTGCGTAGTACCAGCAGCATCAACGTACGTCACGGCATTGCGGTTGGCGTCCGTCACCGTGAACTCGGCACCGGGCAGAGCGTCCTTGTTCGGCTTAACCTTCTTGAAAGTGAAGCCGAAGGTCTTAAGCTCGGTCTTAGAGGGATCGGTGGTGACCTTCGAATCCTCGTAAGGGTTGGGCGTGAACGTGCCGACAACCTTATTGCCCACAACACCCGTAGCCTTATCAATTGCGGTGACCTTGGCGCTGTATGTCACGCTGATTTTCTGACCAGGGTTGCCCTTAAGGTATTCGGACTTGAAAGCGACGGTTAGGGCACCATTCGCAAGGGAAACCTCATACTTGGTTGCATCAATTGCGGAACCATCTGAGCCATAGACCTTAACGGTGCTTTTATCGATCGCAAGACCGGCATCCGGGGTGTCGGTGATGGAATAGAAAGCGTGCGTCGCATCAGCCGGAAAGCTGGGGATGGTAGCGCTGATCTGGAAGCTAGCGATATCGCCGACAGAGTATGTGTCCGTCGTCGTCGCACCATCGCCACCAGCAGAAGGGACGACCTTTTTCTCGGGAGTAGGAACATCCTGAGACTTGGCTGCCGTGTCCTCGAGCGTGGCGGTAACGTACTTGCCGTTGTCGCCAGCCTTAGGCGAAGCGTCAACGAGCATGGTCTGATAGACCTTCGTCGTGCCGCTGGTAGTAGTCACAGTAACCAAATACAGACCGGAATCGAGACTCTGGCTAACCTTACCGCCCTCAGCCTTAACGGTGTACGTGGGCGTCCCAGCGGTAACCGTGGAAGCGATAGCATCCGCAACCGTACGACCGTCCTTGCCAACCACTTCGCCAGCGGTGTCGTAGTCTGCTGGCAGGCCATCGACCTTGGTGGTGTAGACAAGGCTGTTGGATGCGTCGATGTCGGCATCGAAAACCTGGTAGAACTTGACGGTGTCGCCGTTGTTGATGCCCGTGATGGTAATCGAGGCGTCGTCAACGTCGTTGGCACCCGGAGTCTTGGCGAACGCCGATGCTGGAGCGAGCATGAGGCCCGTGGCAAGCGACGCTGCAAAGAAAGCGCCCATCGCCTTCTTTGCAAAATTCTGTTTAAGCATATCTTTCTCCTTTCAGGGCTTCGCCCTTCCAGTTATTTCTTTCTATTTCCAACCGACAACGATGTCGGCGAAATGCCCGTTGTTTCCATTACGAATGATGCCTAGCTTGCGCCGCATGAGCCGCAGAGCAAAGCTTGCGCTGCTCGTGATAGCGGGCTGCCGCTAACCAAACGCCTCCCAAAACCAGCAACGCTACGCCAGCGGCGACAAGAGTCCACACGCCAGGACCCGCCGTGACCGGCATCGAAGGAACGGGCTTATCGGCAATGGTCACGGTGTTGGGAGTCTCGGGCGCACGCATGTCCGCGCCGTTGGCCTTACCAACCTGGATCATGTTGCCGGCAGTTCCGCCTGCATCGCCCGTCACGTCAAACACCTGAATGCGGTACACCTCATTGTTCAACTGGTATCCCGCAGGCGTATAGGTTTCCCTCAAGAAGTAAGTGCCCGCCGTCAATTGAGGAAAGGAGACCTTACCGTTGCCGTCGGTCTCGTAATCGCCGAATACCAATGCGTCGGAGCCTGTACTGAAAGCACCGTCACCGTTGTCCTTGTACAGGGAGAACTTCGCCCCGGCAAGAACCTTCGCATTGTCATCAGCATCAACCTTAAGCAGGCTCACATCGGTTTTCACGCGCTCGTTCTCGATGGGCGCTGCTTCGGTTGCGCTCATGGCGCGGTTAGCGCCCGACGAAATAGTGGAAAGTTGAAGATTGCCGCTGTTTTGGCTATAGCACAGCTCGAAAGTGCGCACTGCGCCCTGCGGCAAAACGAATCCCGAGGGAGCTGCTACCTCTTCGAGCGTGTACGTGCCCCATGGCAAGCCCGTTGCGGTCACATAACCGTCATCGCCCGATTTCAGGCCGTCAGCCACGACGTCGGTATGCGAGACGCCGTTCGAATCGACCCACTTACGCGTAAGCTTGAACACGGCATCAGGAAGCGCTTTGTCGTCGTCATTATTCCACTTAAGCACACGGAGATCGTACGTAATGCCCTTCACCTGAGGTTGGGGGAAATCGATCTTGGCGCCACCTACTGACACAAACGTATTGGAATCCTTGTCGTAAGTGCTATAAGAATAAGCAAGCGTAGCGCGTTCATTCGTGGGATACGAATTCGAAACGACGTCAGGATCGTACGAGCTGCTCAGGCCTTCGGTTTTCAAACGCACTTTATACGTGAGCGACGCGGCGCCGTAGTACCAGGTTTTCTGCGTGACGGTAAGCCTCGTAACTGCGCCGGCATCATTTTCCTCGGCATAGATATCGGGGGTTTCCTTAACTGCATCGCATGAAGACGAGTACTGAGGTTCCCAAGTAAGCGTGGAGGCGTTATCGAAGCTAGCGGTACCGGCATCGGCCCCTGCCCCTACAAGCCCCAGATATTCAATGTTATCACCCATGATATCGATCACGGATTTGAGCTCCGGTTTGGGGCCCTGCTCGACCTGACCGGCAATCTTCTTGTTGATAAGGCGATATGCCTCTTCGGAAAGGCGCACGGTATTCTTAGTACCGGTCCTTACGGAAAGGCCCATCATGACGTAATGAGAATCATCAAGTTTAAGGAAGAAGGTGACGTTGTTGCCTTTGTCCCAATAAATCTTCACGTTCTCGGCAATCGTGCGGCCTTGCGGGTCTTGAACAGTGACAAAACCGCTCTTTCCAAAACCCTGAGAAGCATCTGCCGTCACGGTGATACCGCTGCCATTGACGGATGACTTAACCTCACCGAGATCCGAATCATGAAGGTTGTTCGAAACAACACCTTGATAAGGAGCAGTCTCGAAGAACGACTTGTAGTCCGTCTGCTGCGCTGAAACAGCACATGTGTCAACCGTAAGGCGAACGATGAACTCGTTTTCGATGCCTGTGGGCTCGACGGTCTTGTTCACGCGGACGGAACCGTCGGTTGATTCTACAAAGCCATAGTTACCAAGCTGATCATTCGAAATGCCCTGACTGGTCTTGTGCGCGGCGTCGTACCTGCCGCTTACAACCTGCCAACCATTACCGTTATCTGCCCCGAAGGCACTATCCTTCGGGGCGAGAACAGGGAACGCACAGACGCACACCAAAATCGCTGCCGCAAACAGCGGAAGGATCTTGTTCGGCAATCCTTTCACGGTCTTCTGCATTGGTGTTCATCCTCTTTGGACTCTCTACCGAAAGCACATCAAATCTTGCATTAATGATTAGCACAAACTAACTTTGCAAAAAAGCGGTTTCACCTGTGTTAGTGAAGTATAACAATTATTTTCTCTAAGTTTGCGGGGTGCAACAATTATTTTCTTAATCTTGCATCACAACGTTGCTTTTTTCGCTGAGATATCGATCTTTTTGCCAACTTCCCGCGAAAACAAGAAATCCCGAATCCAGCCGAGACAGGCTTGCACCTCTCCCCCCAACAGCCCGATCAAGACATTGGGACACAAGGGTCTTGCCAGGTTCGCGCGCTCTCAAACATACTTTCAGGCAACATTTCAGATTCCAAGGAGGCAGCAATGGAAGAGGTATTCGCCATCAAGTGCAAGAGCTGCGGCGGTCCCATGTACTCCAACCAGGCAATGCGCAGTTTCGAGTGCGCGTATTGCGGCGCAAGCGAGCCCTGGAGCAAGGACGAATCCGAGCCAAACGCCCTGATCAGCTTTCGTCATAAGCCCCTCGAGAAGCAAAATGACCTGCTGAAGCTTGTCATTGCAGGCACGCTTCAACCGCCTGAAGAAAAAGAGTGGTACTACTTCGAGTACTACTGGCGCAGCATGTCGTTATTCGAGAAGATCCTGAACGACGACCCTGCCACCGCGCGAGAGCTCAGCGAATCGAAGCACATCAGCATTCCCTGCCCATACTGCGGCGCGTCGTTCGAGGGCGAATCGACCCAAAGCGTGTTCGAGTGCCCCGCCTGCGGCAACAGGGTTGCCATGTCAGACTGCTGCGAACCGGGAACGTTCAGCAAGCGCCTTTCAATTGGATCGGGCGCCGAATACATCCCCGAGCAGGCTCTTCCCTGCCATATCACCGAGCAGCAGGCCCGCGCCAACGCCAGGCAGTTCGTGCAGCAGCACGCCGATGCGTTCGCCAAACACGACATGAATGACTGCATCGACAATCAAATGACGCTTGCATACCTGCCCATTGCCGCGGTCGACCTTCATGTGATGACTGCGTTTCCCGGCGGGTTGTTCCGCAAAGACACACTGATCTACAGCGAGCTCATTAACTGGGCTTACCCTAAAACCGACTTCTTCGATATGCCCCTTCTTAGCCTTCTTGAGCCGTGGGACTACTCTGAAGCAGCGCATTTCGACCCCGCGATGCAAGAAGGAAACTTCCGCATTGCCGCAGTTGTCGGCCTTATCAACGACAACGTGCTGGTGAACGAAGTCGGCCGCTACGTCATTGGCAACGATCTTCAGGAGGCATTCGGCCTGAACCCCAAGAAGATGAAGTCGTGGGCACGCAATATCCGCAAGCATGGATCGGGGCTTATGCTGGTTCCCGTGTACTATTTCGATCGCCCCGCATCTGACGGGCGCGAGGGCGAGCAGATACGCATGGCGATCAATGGTCAGACCGGCCGCGTTGCCGCTGTGGTATTCGACGAGAAGAAGGAGGCGCGCTTCGTTTCGCCCCTTGGCTCGAACGTGCATCTATCAGCTGAAAGCACCGTTCATGCGAACCCCATCGAGGTTCGCTACAAGAAGTCACCCCACCTGTACGAAATCGCCCGCATCGGCAGGCTTAGCTAAGTAAGCCTGCCGAGGAACCCGGCGCGCTTACTTTCCAAGGATCTTCTTGGTGCGAGCGACCAAACCGCCCTCTTCGATGATCTCTTGCAAGAACGGCGGGAAAGGCTGGGCTTGAAACGTCTGACCTGTGGTCTTATCGGCGATAACGCCGGTGTCGGCATCGACCTCGACCACGTCACCGTTGTTAATGGCATCAACCGCTTTGGGGCATTCCATGATAGGCAAGCCGATGTTGATGGCGTTGCGGTAGAAGATACGCGCGAAGCTCTTCGCGATGACGACGCTCACACCTGCAGCTTTAATGCAGATAGGAGCATGCTCGCGCGAAGATCCGCAGCCGAAATTCTCTTCAGCAACGATGATGTCGCCCGGCCGGACCTTCTTCACGAACTCGGAGTCAAGATCCTCCAAGCAATGCTTTGCAAGCTCGGCCGGATCGGACGTGGTAAGGTAGCGCGCCGGAATGATGACGTCGGTGTCGACGTCGCGACCGTATTTATGAACTGCTCCCTCGAATTTCATCAAACGCTCCTTAATCCAAATCTGTCGGCAAGCCGATGTGCCCAAGAACGGCAGATGCCGCAGCAACAGCAGGCGACGACAGATAAACCTCACTAGTTGGGTCGCCCATGCGGCCGACGAAATTGCGATTGGTGGTTGAAATCGAGCGCTCACCTGGGGCAAGTACACCCATATAGCCGCCCAAGCACGGACCGCACGTCGGCGTGGAAACCGCGCAGTTGGCATCAAGGAAGATCTGTGTGAGACCCTCGTCGATGCACTGACGGTAAACCTGCTGCGTGGCGGGGATAATGATGCAACGCACATTGGGGCTGACTTTGCGACCCTTCAGCACTGCAGCAGCCTGGCGCATGTCCTCGATGCGGCCGTTGGTGCAGCTGCCGATAACTGCCTGATCGATGACGATATCGCGAGCCTCGGCAACGGGACGCGTGTTGGAGGGCAAATGCGGGAAAGCAACCGTCGGTGGGATGTCGGCGGCGTCGATTTCGTACACCTTCCGATACTGGGCATCGGGATCTGAATGGTATTCGGTATAAGGACGCTCGACGCGACCGTCCATGTAAGCGCGCGTGACGTCGTCGACCTCGATGATGCCGGCTTTGCCGCCGGCTTCGATGGCCATGTTGGAAATGGTAAGGCGCTCGTCCATGCTCAGAGAGCGAATGGCGCTTCCCGTGAATTCCATGGCGCAGTAAAGGGCGCCGTCAACGCCGATCATGCCGATGATGTACAGGATGACGTCCTTACCGGTAACGCCGGGGGCAAGCTCGCCTTCGATCTTGAACAGCAACGATTCGGGAACTTTGAACCACGCCTTGCCTGTTGCGTAGCCAACACCCGCATCGGTGGAGCCGACGCCGGTGGAGAAAGCGCCAAGCGCGCCGTACGTGCACGTGTGGCTGTCAGCACCAATGATCAGGTCGCCCGCACCAACAACGCCCTGCTCGGGCAGAAGAGCATGCTCGACGCCCACGCAGCCCACCTCCCAATAATGGGTGATGCCCTGCTCACGAGCGAAATCGCGCGCGGCCTTGGCCTGTTTGGCCGAGTTGATGTCTTTGTTCGGCGTGTAGTGGTCGGGGACGATAAGAACGCGCGTGGGATCGAAGACCTTGCCAACGCCGATCTCATTGAACGTCTTGATGGCGATTGGGGTTGTCACATCATTCGAAAGAACAAGATCGAGATTGCATTCAACTAGCTGACCAGGGCTTACCTCATCGAGTCCGGCGTGAGCCGCCAAAATCTTCTCCGCAATGGTCATAGGACGCGTCATCGATACTCCTTCTCTCATTCTGTTCCTGTTAGTTCTCCTTGGACAACGCTAGACAAAGCGCATCAAGCAGCGTGATTGCGAAATGCTGTGCGGAACGATCCTCGCCGGCGTCTTCCCACATAGTGCCAGGGGTGACAACGGCCAAACGGTTGGCGCCCTTTGCAGCAAGCGTTTCGAACGCAGCCGAAAGACGCAGCGACAAAGACCCCTCGGGGGCATAGCTTACGCACGGAATGTCGCCGGGGCAGGTTTCCTCGGGCAACATGATATGAACCATGAGCATACGATTATCGGGCCGGACCAAAAGCGAATCGGCGCTCAGGATTTTCGAGGCCGGGTTAGTCGCAAGCGCCAAATTGGACATGCGCGACGCGACACTGCGCGTGAACGCATCGGTGCCGAACAGGCACAGGGCATGACGCTCCAGAACATCGGCGGCACGCGCAAAGCCGATGTTGATAGGAACGTCGATGGGCTTTTTGCCCTCCCATGAATGATGGAGATTGCGGATAGCGGCGTACGTGTAAGCACCAGCGATGCCATCTGCGGGAAGGCCCAGGTTCACCTGGAACTTACGCAGGGCGTCTTCGGTGTATGCGCCGAAAATGCCGTCTTCGTTGCCGCACGAGAAACCAAGTGCGCCAAGAGCCTGCTGAAGATCGAGCACGTCGTTGCCATGGAAATACGGCATGCGAAGGAACAACGTGCGATCGCCAAGTGAGAATGACGCGTCGACCAAAGCCGACCAAACGCGCTCGTCGACTTCGTCGGACTCGGGCAGCGACTCCTTCTTGCAGAAGGCGCGAACTGCCTGTGCGGTTTCCTGGCCGAATGTGCCATCGACATGGGCGCTGTCAAGCAAGCCGATACGAGCCAGGCGATGCTGGACGTCTTCGACTGCGGGCCCTTTGTCACTTTGTTTAATCGTATCCATGCCTGCCATGATAGACCATGCGGGCATGCGCATCGCTCCAAGGATCACCCTTACATTGAATTGGCAGAGCGATTTTTCCGATTCGCAGCGCCCGAGAAAATCGATAGCGCCCTGCCGAACCAAGCCGACAAGGCGCTACCGCGAGTCGTTGTTGTTGCCGTAAACGCAGGCGAACTACTTCAGGCGATTGACGAACCAATCAGCCATGGAGATCAGCAGATCGCGGGAATCCGACGAAGGAACCATCTCGATCAGGCGGTTCTTCGCGATGCTGGTAAGGTTCTCGGCGTACGAGCGGGCGTAATCGATGCTGCCCGATTTCTGCATGATCTGGACGGCCTCTTCAAGCACCACCGGATCCTTCTCCTTCGAAGAGAGGATCTCGATGATGCGCTTACGATCGGCCTCGTCGGCGTTCTGCAGAGCGTGAACCACCACAAGCGTGCGCTTGCCTTCGGTGATGTCGTCACGGAAGCCCTTCTTGGTGCTTTCCGTCTTGCCAATAAGATTCAGCAGGTCATCCTGAATCTGGAACGCCAAGCCGGTATCAAGGCCGTAGTTACGCAGCGCCTCCACCTGGACGTCAGTGCCGCCGCCCACGATCGCGCCGATGGCCAGGGGCACGGCACCCGAGTAGTGAGCCGTCTTGTGCGTAGCCATGGTGAGGTAATCCTCGGGCGTGATGTCGTAACGGCCGTCCCGCGCCCAACCGATATCAAGAGCCTGACCCTCGATGGTGCGGCGCGTCATGTCAATGAGTTCCTTGATGACGCGGACCTTGGTGGCGTCGTCGAGGATCGGGTCCTCGATGACCGTGCCGTTCACCAAGGAAAGCCCCAGGTCACCCATGTTGATGGCAAGGCCCGTTCCCTCAGTAAGGTGCAGACAGGGCTCGCCGCGGCGAAGCTCGGCCTCGTCGGCGATGTCGTCATGAATGAGCGCTGCGGTATGGAAGTGCTCGATTGCGGCAGCTGCGCTGACCGCCCTTTCGGCGTTGCCGCCAACGGCCAGGCATGCAGCGAAGCAGATCAGCGGACGATGGCGCTTGCCACCGTTCTGGCTGTAGCGACGCAGCGGATCGTACAGGTACTTGTCCATATCGGGATGCGAACCGCGCGGAATGAATGCGTTGATAAGCTCGCCGACCTGGTCGGCGTAGGACGCAAGATACTCTTCGAACGAACCAGGTTTGCCGCCCTGGGCGAGGATTTCATTGATGCTAGGCATGGATTTCTCTGTCCCCTGCTTCACGATAGTGCTTAACAAACGAGGCGACGTCTAAACGCCACCCGCGTGCGCCTTCCCCCAAAAAGCACGTGCCGACAAACGTCGACTGCGCGTTCTTGGACTGGTAGGAGCGGTGGGACTCGAACCCACAAGCCCGAAGGCGGCGGATTTTAAGTCCGCTGCGTATGCCAATTCCGCCACGCTCCCATTCGCGCACGACGTTGTTCACTTTAGCAAAGAATGCAAGCCCCGATGGGCACTATTCGTTGGCTACCCGCAAAACAATACCTTGAAGGATGTCCGACTCGCTTACCGTGAACTCCGAGACACCCAAAAGATCCATGATCGTTTGCAAGATCAAGAAGCCCGCCACGATCACGGGGGCTCTGTCCGGATCAAGGCCGACCGTCTGACGGCGGGTTGCCAAAGGCTGCGACCCCAGGCGGCTGGCGATGCTGTCAAGCTGCCCACGCGTGACGCACGCTTTGTGAACGCGGGACGAGTCATAGGTTTCCATGGCCTCGCGTACGGAAACGACGGTCGTTGCCGTACCCGCCACTGCAACCATACGCGCACCGGTGAACCCATGCGAGTGAAGATCGGCGAAGTACGGCGCCATCTGGTCGCGCATCCACGTGCGTGCGGCTTCGATCTCGGCCGCAGTTGGGGTGTCGGTTTTCAGGAAGCGCTCGGTCATGCGACGGCACCCGATGTCGAACGATTTCGCCAGAGCGGGGGCGTCCCCCGATTGACCTGCGACGACCTCAGTCGAACCGCCGCCGACGTCGACGACGACCGCCGATTCGCCGGGGAATTCCGCCGTAGCGCCCGAGAAAGAAAGAGCGGCTTCAAGTTCGCCGGGGATGACGCGCACCTCGACGCCCAGATCGCGCATGCGGTTCGTGAAGTCGGCGGCGTTTTCGGCGTCACGCGATGCCGAGGTAGCCAGCGCGACGATTCGCGGCTTCAGACTGAAGGGATTGTGCACGGCGTCGTTCAGCGATTCGAGCTTAGCCAGATATCGTTTGACGATGTCGGCAACGCGCTCGATGGCCTGCGGTTTCAAGCGACGCGTGGCATCGACGCCTTCGCCCAGGTTGGCGATGGCATATTCGCGGCAAAGCTCGCGCATGCCGCCCTGCGCATCGACGTCGGCAACAAGCATGCGGCACGTGACCGTACCGATATCGATTGCGGCGATGCGGCAAACCGGCAGGAACGAATCGACCATGGCTACTGCCCAACCCCGAAGAATTTATCCAGAATAGGCGAGTACCAAGTCTCGGGGTAGTCGATGTTACCGATGGCAACATTGGCGGTAATGGTGCTTCCAGCCTCTTCCTTCGCGTAGGCCGAGTCGGAAAGGCCCTCGACCTTGGCGGTTTGCTCGCCCTGCTTCACCCAGCCGTAATCCTTGTGAGCGATGGTCTCAACGCCGGCGTCGCTGGTAAGACGGTCGTTCTGAGCTTCAAGAGCATCGCTTCGGGCCTCGATCGCGGCGTACTGGGCCTGCGTGCGATCGTTGTCGCGAATGGACTGATAGTACTGCTGGGCAGGGCCATAAATGCTGATGAACGAGCCAACCAAGCACACGAAGACCACCGCAGCGATCATGCCACGGCGAGAAAGGAATAAGTTGGACAGGAACGCCGCGGGGTTGAAGCTGGACAAACCCTGGGCAACCGCCTTGCCGCTGGGGACAAGACGCGCTGCTTTGCGAGCGTTCTTCCCCATCTTGCCTTCATAGACAGCAGCGCGAGGCGAACCCTCGCCAGACGAGGGGGCGTCATCAGAGCCGAACTGCTCGGCGAACATGCGGCCAGCGCGGTCTTTCGCACGCTTGCGACGCTTTCGCTCCGCTTTCGACGCATTCACTTCGGCATTGGCTTTTTCGTTGTCGAACTCTTCGCCACCGAATCGATCCTCCAGACTTGAGTCGACCTTGCGATCGGAACCCGCGGATGCCGAAACGGTCGACGCGGATGCGCCGCCGCGAATCACCGAGAACGAAGAGCCCACGCTGGAGGCAGGCTTGTCGCCACGCATCTCGGCCCAGAATTCCTCGTCAGAAAGCGACGAGAGGCCCGACGACTTGGGCTGCGCGGGGCGGGAAACCACCGCGCCTGCCGAAGGCGAGCGACGGGACGAAGAGCGAGCGACCGGCTCTTTTGCCTGATCAAGATAAGCGAATGCTGAACGACGAGAGGCCGAGCCACGACGGCGGCTTTGCGCTTTCGCAGCCGCATCGTAGCGGTCCAGAGATTCGGCGAAATCGGAGTAGAAGTCCTCGGAGCGAGAGCTACCGGAGGCACGACGAGACCGCGAGGCGCTGCCGCGCTTCGCCGCATCGAACGACACGATATTCGATCGCTGAGACAATGGATTGGGCTCCCTGAAGCATCGTGGTTGGTTTAGGTTTCGTGTAATGCTTGAGCCAAATCAGAATACCACATCGTCAAACCGACGATGTATCCGCTCTGTGTTTTCTTGAAGCTGCTAACGCGCAACGAAGGCGTCTTAGGAGACGATCGGGCGACCTCGATACGCGGCGCCCGCCAACCAGGCAGTTTAGTATTCGATGCCGAGACGCCTGATGTACTCGGTCCACTTTTCGAACGAATCGTCGCTGATGGCATGTTCCATCACATGAGCTTCTTCTTCGGCCATGTCAGCGGGAACGCCAAGAACCTTCTCCATGAAGGCAACAAGGAGGTTGTGGCGTTCGACGATCTTGCAGCCATATTCATAGCCAGCGGGGGTAAGAGTCGCGTCGCCGTAATAAGGCTGATCAAGAAAGCCCTTCTCTTTAAGAAGCGAGAGAGCTTTGTTTACAGACGCCTTCGAGACCCCCATCTTCTTGGCGATATCGACCGAGCGAACGGCCTGCTCGGTACTGCCGCCCAGCTCAACAATCGCTTCAAGGTAGTCTTCATGCGATTTGGAAACCTTCATTTACAAGCTCCATTATTCGAATCGTACGGTCACAACATGCAAAATCCCCGACCGTCCGTCGGGACCATCGGGGATTCAGATTTCAAGGGACCGGCAAGAGGGAGGAGAGAGGGGGGGGGTGGACCCTCTTGCCGGTAATTTTGCGGTGAATGATCAGACGAGAGAGGAATCTTCACCGCCGGATTGGCTTTTCAAAATCGAAGGAACCTAAACTAGGACAACATCAAGGTCGAATCGGCTTTTCGACTGTTTCCCGAGGTCGTTGCTTGACCCTTTCGACATTTGTTAGTTTAGGGTTACATGCTGAGCATTGTCAACAGTAAGTTTTCTTTGGTTTACTTCTTCATAAGTTGCACATATTGAACTTTCATCAATTCGAACCGAAGCGGAGAAATGGCCGCGACTGTTCATGCCAAGCGTCCACACTCCCATCCGCTTCGAGCAACGCGCGTCGGCACTCCCCCACCTGGCCGCAAGCAGCGCGTGTCAGACATTCCCGTTTCCACCTGGTTTCATGATGCTGGGCTTTGCATGAAACAAGACACCGCAGCTCACAGGGCACCTACTAGGGATATAATCGCCCTGCACGAAGCAAAACGGTTCGGCATTCGCCCCGAAACGGAAAGGGACGCTCACATGGTTTTGAAACAACCGCTCTCCGACAACAGGTATATCGACACGCGCGGCGTCTGCACCGAGCCTGTCACGTTCACTCAGGCAGTAATCCGCGGCTTGGCCAACGGCGGCGGTCTTTTCGTTCCTCAGCAGATTCCTTCATTCACCATCGACGAAATCTGCGATCTGGCAAAACTCCCCTACGCCCAGCAAGCTGCATTGGTTTTCGAATCATTCGGCATCGACCTTTCACATGAGGAGCTTCAGCGCATCACGTCCGAGGCATACGGCGACAACTTCGATGACGCCGACATCTGTCCCATCACCTCACTTGACGAGAACACGCACATTCTTGAGCTGTGGCATGGCCCGACCAGCGCATTCAAGGACATGGCACTCCAGTGCCTTCCCCGCTTCTTCAGCGCCAGCGCAAAGCACCTTCGCGACCAGGGGGAGCTCGATGACGCGCATATGATCCTGGTTGCCACCTCGGGCGACACGGGCAAAGCCGCACTTGAAGGCTTCCGCGATGTCGACGGCGTATCGATCGGCGTCATGTACCCCAAGGACGGCGTCAGCGACATCCAATATCGCCAAATGGCAACGCAACGCGGTGAGAATGTGACTGTTTGGGCCGTTCGCGGCAACTTCGACGACTGCCAGACCGGCGCCAAGAACGTCTTCGGCGACGACGATTTCGCCGAAGAGCTTCACAAGCAGTACGGCATCGCGCTGTCCAGCGCCAACTCCATCAACTGGGGGCGCCTCCTTCCTCAGGTCGTCTACTACATCTCGGCATACGCCCGCCTTGTCGCCAAGGGAGCCGTTGCCGCAGGCGATCCCATCGACGTGTGCGTGCCTACAGGCAACTTCGGCAATATCCTTGCCGCCTATTACGCCATGCGCATGGGGACCCCCATCCGCATGCTGTTCTGCGCCAGCAACGAAAACCGCGTGCTGACCGACTTCATCAACACGGGTTCTTACGACATCAGCGATCGCGTCTTTGCGAAAACGCCTTCGCCGTCGATGGATATCCTTGTCTCTTCGAACCTCGAGCGTCAGCTCTTTGAGATCACAGGGCGCGATTCCGATGCCATCGCCAAATGGATGCGTGATCTGAAAGAGAACAAAGCCTTCCGCGTCGATCGCGACACATTCGAGAAGATGCGCCAGGTCTTCCGCGCCGACGCTATCGACAACGACACATGTCTCAAGGTTGTTCACGAGGTGTTCGACCGGTACGGCTACCTGCTTGATCCGCACACCGCCGTCGCCTATCAGGTTGCTGAGAACCTGCGTGACAACGACGTCCCCGTTCTTATCGCCAGCACCGCTCATTGGGCGAAATTCGGCAACAACGTATACAAAGCGCTTCACGAGCTTTCGCTTGAAGACGAGCTTCCCCAAGATGTTGCCGAGCTTTCCGGGTGCAAGCTGAATGAGCTGGTTGCAAGCGAGACGGGACAGGACAACATTCCCGCGGGACTTGCCGCGCTCGAGGAGCTGCCCATCAGGTTCACCGAAGCGATCGACGGCAACCAAGGCGCCATCGAGAATGCCGTCAAAGAATTCCTCGCGAAACAAGCTGCTCATTAATCAAGCAGCAAGCAAGCAACGCTAACCCGTCGCTATCGAGACGACGAACCAAACTGCCAAGAACGGAGCCATCGGAAACGCGCCCGCAAGCGCATCCGGGGCTCCGCTCCTTTTCTCCCTCCAAGCACAAATCAAGCCCCACACCGCTGCAGCGACGAAACAAACCAGCGCCCCGATCAGGCACCCACCGCCCGCCGCCAAGCTAAGCGCCGGGAATGCAGCAACGTCGCCTCCGCCAACCAAAGGATCGCCATTGCGCGTTGCGAGTTGCGAAACCCCAAGCGTTACGGCAAAGAGAAGACCTCCGATGAGCAGGTTCGCTACAAGATCTTCGGGATGGACAAGAAGCAGCGATACCAACCCAACGGCCGCAAGCATGCGATTGCACTCGATGGGGAGGAAACGGAAGCGCACATCCGCAACAAGCATCGCGGCAATGATCTGCGTTTCGACAACGCGAAAGCACACCGTAGCCCAGTCACACGACAGCGAGCATGCCGCAACCGCACCCGAGAAGCAGAACAAGCCGCCAACAAGGATCTTGCGCCGCAGTCGGCTACCAGCAAAACCGTCGCGAGCAAATTCGTCCGCCCGAGCCGCCGCCCTCTCTGCAAAGTAGCATCCAGCCGTTGACGCCAACGTGACAGAACAAGCAGCGGATACGATGAACGCAGCGATGCGAAGTGCCGTCGAAAACGACTCCTGAGCTGCAACGATCACTCTTTCATCGCCCCCGAAAGCGGACCTGAAAGCCGTATGACGATCGACATGGCGTCATCGGACACATCAACTGAGGCTATCCCTGCCGGGATCCCACCTATCTTCTGCGTCAACGCAGAAGCCTCGTCCTTCTCTTGGGAAAAGGAATGGTCGAGATCCCGTGGCTCGTCGCTATCGAAACGATGCAGGCAGCCGTAGCACACACGCGCATCATCAAAAGCCGAAGCGCCGCATATCGGACATTGCTTCACTGTGACCACCTTCCATTACATCAACCATCATGAACTACGCCATCCTCAAAACAACGGAGGTCGCGCCCCCAAGCGGATAAGCCGAAACGAACGCCCAATTCTCGGAAGGGGCATCGCGCGCAAACGACGCGCAAACGACGCCCTCCTTGCTTACCGAGGTCAAAAACCAACCATCTAAGCTCATCACCCGTCCCAAGGAGGACAAAGACGCAAACGGATCGAGGTCGGTTTCATAGCCGATCAACAGCCCGTCGGCCGACACCCTCCTTAGGCGAGCGTCGGCCGGAAGCGACACCGCAAACGACGCCTCCCCAGCAGGAGCGGAATCCCCGTCGTCGCCGTCAAGAAGATCCGACGGCACACCGACGATCAGAGCACTCATGTCTTGCTCAGCACCTTCGCACAGCATCGAGCCATCCATTGCCGATGCAACGGCTTTGGAGGCGCACGGAACAGCACGAGCCGAAACTGCTGAATCGGACAGCGTACCCATGGCAGCGGGGGATATCGCAACAGTCAACAGCGCCAGAACCACAACGAAGATGGCGCGCCTCGATCGAACCGACGACACAAAAGAGCCACCGTCGCTGCGATTACCCAAAGCACCTGATGAGCCCCGCCAACTCATGCGATCACCCCTGGCTTGTAGGGATCGATCACGAACGACGCCCTATGAGTCAACCGCGGAAGGGAAACCCCCATAACGCTCTCCCGAAGTCCCATGCCGAAAAGTGTTGGCGTGAACGTAAGCGTCGCATCGAACCTGATCAGAACACCCTGAGAAACCGACGTCACGTCAACAGCCAGACAGTCTTCAGCAAAGCGGCCGCGGAGATGCTCCTGAACGAGTCCCGTATTTCCTCCCGCAGTTTCCCCATATGCAGGCGCTGCGGCATACACCCGAACAGCATTCGGGAATTCCCTATCGAACGCCGCGCATTCCGAGAAGAACAGCAGCGCGTTCATCGCGATCGCAGCCACCACGATTGCAGCAGGAAGCACGACCGCCAGCTCAACCGTCATTTGCCCGCATTCCGAACCAGCACCTCGCCAAGCGGAGAAGAGCCCACCACGCCACATCGTCATTCCCATGCCCTTACCCCGCTAACCTGCAGATAGATGTCCCGCAGTCGCGAGAAAACCGATTGAATGACAGATTGGGCGCTCCCCTTCACAGAGTCGGGAAGGGGGACCTCGATCACGAACGGAGGCCCTCCGGCCCCTAGCTCTATCTCGGCGATCTTGATGGAATCCATCCCAAGAACCCCCTCTTCAACGTAGGATTCCACCCCATTCAGAACGGAAGAAAAGGCATCCGTCGAACTTGGCGGATTCTGAAGAACCCTCATCTTCACCGAAAGGTACCTGCCAGCCGCCTCGTCGCTCGACGTCGAAGCAACATGGCCAGTGTTCACCAGGACGGGCTTCAACGATTCGACCTCGGCGGGTTCAAGTCCGACAGCCGACATGCACTCCTTAAACTTCGACGATGCCCAAGGTCCAAGACCGCTTGCGCCCACAAGCGGCAATGATCCCAGCACACGCTCGACGGCATCCAACAGGGCCGACTGGCCATTTGCGTACGCGTCAAGGGTTGCCGACCAAGCACCGAGAGCCAAGCCCGCCCCTCCAAGCCCTCCGTTCTCCTTAAAGCCGTCCAAAAGCGACGTGATGGCGTTCCGACCCTCATCAGACGGCTCTTGAAGCAATGTAGAGCCAGAGACGGCAACGCGCGTTCCCAAATTTCCATCCGGAGAAACGAACGAGTTCGAAAAGCCAAAACCCTCGGGAACCGACCCGACATTGGCAACGAAGGCTATCGCCCCGATCCCTCCCGGAGGATTAGGCGAAAGGCGAGCCCCCGCTGCCTTGCGCGCCTCCTCCATAATCGCATCGATCAGACCGCCAGCAGAGTCCTTGACCTTCTTCGACAGCGGGTCGACCTGGTTTCTCGCCTCTTTATAGTCGCCTGCAGCTTCAGCGATTGCGGCATAGTGGTACTCGAATCCGTTCTCAATCGCAGTCGAAGCGGACGCGACCGATCCCATGCTCGACGCCGTGAACTCGCACTTCGGGCACGTATTGAAATCGCCTTCCTCCATTTGTTCGATCGAACCAAGAGATGAAAACCCCGCCGCAAGAGGACACCCCGGCCACGCATGCATCGTCAAACCATCCCCGTCTGCGGTTATCGGGTATGCGACCTCAGAGAACAGCCATGTATCACGCATCTCATCCGTGTTCTTAGGAAAAACCGGAAGGTAGGCGTCAAAACGGTCCCCACCCTCTACGACATATGCAGATTCCAGTTCCTTGATCGCATACTCGTAAAAGCGCGTCCTTAGAGCCGAACGAGCCTGTTCGGGGACGGAGTCGTCAGCCGGTGCCTCAATCGAAAGGCGCTTCGCGTAATAAGACCGCGCACGCTCGAGGGGAACTGAAAACGACCATGCGTCGACGCTGCTATAAAACGGATTATCGGATCCACCAAGCCCTGCCAACTTGTCAGCACGCTCGTACAGGCAGTACCCGGGAAAGTCGCCGCAGTCGCGCATGAACGCCCTCTCTTTGATGGCATTTGCCGCCTTGGCTGCTTCCTCGGCAGCAGCCGCATCCTTCTTCAGATCGTCGGCGTTCTCCTCTATTTCCTCCCCAATGCTCGACTCGCTCGAAAGGGAGAAATCGAGAAAGTCTCCCCGTCCAGGGACGAGGATCGCCGCGCCCACATACCGAGCGCCCTCCTGTGTTGCGTCGTTCGCAGAGGCGACCGCCGAAGCACGAGCAGCGGCAAGAAACGGAAGCGCCTTTTGATAACGCTCGAGCGAATCCTTCGCCTGCCCCGCGAATGCATCTCGCGCCTTCGCAACACGACCGCCCAATTCGATAAGACTGTCGCCCAAAGCCTGAGCGCCCGGAACGCACAATGCAACGACCCCCGCTCCGTACGAAACCAAGCTGGTCAGCGACAAGGAAAGCACAACGGCATCGCAAAGGCGCACCGACAAGACAAAATCAGAGACTTGATTCCCCGCCGCAAGAGCTGCGGCATCAGCAACATCCTGAACTTGCGAAGATGCGGCATTTATCCGATAAACCTGAGCCGATGAGAAAACGAGCGACAATGCGATAAGAAGAGAAAGAACCATGCTGACCGTCGTAAACCCCTGCTCATCCCTGAACAGGTTATTGGGCAGCAAACTCCTCCCAACAGAAACGCGCCTTTTCATGACAACCACGCACCCGCCCAACCGGAAACATCACGTCCGACCTCGGCGCTTCCAACCCATAAAGGTTGCGATGGGGCGCTTTCCCTCACCGATAGACGAAAGGTCCCCTCATTTGACAACGCGCCTATCGCCGACATTCCCCATGAAATCAGGGGAAGCGGCCTGACCTGGTTCTCAATCGAAACCGTGACCACAGAAGAGTCCTCATCACCAGAAAGATCGATAACCCAAGAACAACCACTGCCGTGGACGTGAAACAGGTCCTGCGGAGGAATCGCCGCCAGTCGATGACGGATGAACGCCTTGACCGCTTCCTCGGATTCACCGAAGTCGGAGCCCGAGACTGCCAATAGCCGGCACGCCTCGGCAGCTGCCGACTTCATGACGACGCGATCATACAGAACGATGCCCGGCTGAAGGAGAAACAACACCAGACCGAGCAGGACGGGGAGAACGAACGCCGCTTCGACTGTTCCCTGCCCGCGCTCGACAGCTTTCCCATTTCTTCCGAAACGCATGATTTCCTCCTTTCGCATCGCCCTAAGACAGCCTTCAATACAGAAAGACATCCGCCATCGCAGACAGAGCCGCACCCCCAACGTGGTGAGATGCAGATGTCAGGGCGTGCTCGACGAATTTGCCGTCCTGAAGCGCATGCAAAATCGCAGCCAACCCGATGACGATCGACAAGCACCCAACCATGATCACCGCGAATTCGACGGTTGATTGACCTTGCTCTCCGCCACAGGTCACAGGCCGTTGATCCCCTCGGCAATGGAGTTCCACAACTCCTGTAAACGGGGCCTGAACAGGGCAATTGCCGTTATCGCTATTACCACGAGCACCCCAACTAAGATTGCGTACTCGGTTGTTCCCTGCCCCCTCTCGTTGCACAGACGACTGCCCCTTCCCCCTACCAGACCGAAAGGGATCGGCGTCGCTGCAAGCACTGATATCGCTCGCCAGCCCAGTCCCGACAAGAAACCCGCCATTCTACTTTCACCCAACGCCAAGACACTCATTTTTCTTCCTTTCCCTTTGAGCTTTCGTTTCAAAACCCGCTCATCAACTCCAACAGGATGGGTCCCATCACTAAAAGGAGCATTGCCGGCAATATCAGCGCCCCTGTCGGGAGCATCATCTTGACGGGAGCCTTCGCTACGCGTTCGCGAACCGAGCTTTTGTAGTTCGCCCGCGACTGCCTGGCCAATTCTTCCAACTCGCTTGAGAACGACGACCCGAAACGAGTTGAGCGAATCGCACTCTCCACCGCTCTTTCCAGTTCTTCGCACCAGTACGACGCCGAAAGAGCGCGAAGAGCCTCTTCTCGTGTCATCAAACCAAGCGTCCAGCTTCGACACGCAGAGGCGCACTCGGCGGCAAAGCCCGTCGCAAAGTGAGACCCGTATAAATTGAAGCTACGATCAAACGTCAAGCCGCTGCGAAGCCCCAGCGCCACAACCTCGAGCATCTCGGAGATATGGCGTTCCGCTTCGTCGGCCCGTTCGCGCTCCAGCGCAAGCACCGCCGCATACAAGGCGCGGCGACCAACCACGAACCCGACGAGCCCAAGCAAGAAGGCCAGTTCGGCCGTTAGCGCGAAGCCAACAGCAAAGCCCGCCGCCGCCAACACGATCTCGAGCCTCATTCGCGTTTCAACGAAACCCCGAACAGTGAGCCGATCGCCACACCCAGCACGCGCACCGTGATCTTCCAAGAAAGCCGCCGCGCTATCGGAATCCGCCTTTCCCGAGCGAACGCGCGGAGAGACCGCCTTCGTTGCTCCGTAAGAAAGCCGCGATCCGACGTTCTCGGCATAGGCGAGCAAGCGCTCGCTTACGCTTTCGTCGCGCGGGCGGGATCTTTCGTTCCCGGCCGCGAACGAGCCGCCCTCGTCTTTGGCCGAAAGATCGGTTTGATGTCTGATGGATCGTTCTTTTCGACGCACTCCCCCAACTCGCTCGGCTAGAACCACCGACGCGGCAGCTCCTCCCGCGCCAGCCGAAATAACGGCCGCACCAGCCACGAAAAGCACCATCGCCTCGTTCATTTGCACGCACCTCCCGCAGAAAGCGCACGACGTACAAGAAGAACCCCCATCACCTGCATGACCAAAGCCAGGGTAAGCAAGCCGATCCCCACCGCGCTCCCGAAAAAAGGCGTCATGAACGTCGGGCTTGCCAGCGAGAACAGCGCGATCAGTACCAGCGGCATCACTGTGACAACGCGCGCGGAAAGCCGCGCTTGAGCAGTCTGAACACGAAGCTCCTTCTTTAGGGCAAGTTCCCCTTTCACGCTGTCAGAGGCGGCCTCGAGCACCGGCTTGATGGATCCACCGGTCTGGTGCTGAATATCCAACGCCACTGCAATGAACGACACCTCATCCGCGACATGCCTGGACTGAATGACAGACAAGGCCTCATGCGCACCACCACCAGACTCCAGCACGTTCGCCGCAGACAAAAACAGATCGCCGACGGGCCCGGGGACGTCCTTTGCCACCTGATTGAACGTCTGAGAAAGCGTGTAACCCGCATTGAAGCATGCGGACATCGACTCCAAAGCGACCGGCAAAGATGCACGCAAGGCCTCGTTGCGCCGGTCCCTGAGGTTACCAGCGAACACAATGGACGCCGTGACGGCGCACGCTGGAACAACGGCCAAACATACCGCATTGCCCGAAACAAAAGTTGAAACGATCGCCAAGAAAAGCGATGCGCCGATGAAATTCGACAACAGGGACTCGCGGCTCGCCTCGAAACCTCGCCCGCGAACGCCCAGCAAAAGCTCGTCGACAGCCCCGAAAACGCGCCGGCTTCTAAGAAGGAAGCCCGCCAACCTGCGCGCAGGCTTCCATTCATTACGAAGACGCCACGCGACGAATGCGCGCGCGGAAGGCTCGTCGTCAAGCAAGGACGCCCGTCGGAGCCAAAGCGACCAAAACATCTTTCCCAGCATGAAGCCGAACGCAAACGCCGAGATCACGCCGGTCGCGCACAAGAGCAATCCTGCTTCCATGACAGCACCTCCTCTTCGGTGGCACAGCCAAGTTTTGGAAGGAAGTCTATCCAGGTAGGCAAATCAATCCACGTGCCTAACGGCTCAGTCAGCCTATGCCGGTAAAGGGGTGCGACGACGCATTTCCCTTCATTACGGTCAAAGCGAAGCTCGACGACGTCGGAAACCCTGCGTGAGCCGTCAAGGGCGCGCTGCGTCTGCACGATAACATCAACCGCGCTTGCGATGTTCGCTTCTATCACGTCGACAGGCAACTCGGCACCATAGCGCACCATAGTCGTCAGTCGCGAGATCGCTTCAACCGGAGAGTTCGCATGCAACGTGGTCAACGAGCCATCGTGACCAGTGTTCATGGCCTGCAGCATGTCCAGGGCCTCCTCGCCGCGGCACTCGCCAACAACGATCCGATCGGGACGCATACGCAAGGCATTCGTGACAAGGTCGCGAATAGATATCGCTCCAAACCCTTCGGCGTTGCGAGGGCGCGCCTCGAGGCCGACGACGTGCGGGTGCTCGAAGAAACGCAGCTCGGCCGAATCCTCTATCGTGACGATGCGCTCATCATGCGGGATAACGCACGAAAGCGCATTGAGCAACGTGGTTTTGCCACTGCCCGTTCCGCCAGAAACGGCGATGCTCTTGCGCGAACGAACTGCCCAGATCAGCAGCTGCCGCAGTTCGGGCGTTATCGTGCCGCTATCAACCATGTCATCAAGGCTGATCACCCGCTCGGTGAACTTCCTAATGGTGACTGTAGGCCCAACCAGCGAGATCGGCGGAAGAACGATGTTCACGCGATGTCCCTGAGGCAACCGTGCATTCGCCATAGGCGATGCCTCATCGACGCGACGGCCAAGCGGACCTAAGATCCTGTCAATCAGCGCCATCAACTCAGACTCGTTCTCAAACACGCGATCGAACGGCTCAATACGTCCGTTACGCTCGAAAAACACCGATCGAGGCCCGTTGATCATCACCTCGGTAACGCTCTGATCGTCGATCAAATCCTCGATAGGACCGAACCCGAAAATCGAATCAAGCAGAGCGACGGTAAGATGCCCCCTCTCCTCATCGGGAAGATGTTTCCAATTTGGCTTCTCGAATGCTCGCTTGCATGCGTTTCTGATCTCGCTGCGAGCCCGCGAGGGGTTGGTTCTTGCCATCGCGGCGACTTCATCGACCGAAACCAGCTGTCGAACCTGATTGCGAAGCAGCAACAAGGCCGATTCGACCACTGGCTGCGTCGAACGCGACGCAGCCTCCACCTGACGCGCTCGCTCATAAAGCGTCATCGCTCCGCCCTCCTTCTGAATAGACCGCGCTTCCCACCTCGGGCGTCGCCCGTTCCAACCGACGCCGCAACGCTTTCACCCAAAGACGGGACAAGGCGCGCAAGCAAACCTTCGAGGCTTTCGTACAAAGGATTCGCGGACGTGACCAAATCTGCGATGATGCCCGCAGACGAGAAGTCCTCGACGTCCCGGCCGCCCTCCCTTAGCTCGACTGCCTCAACGCCACGAAGAGCGCACGACACATCGATAGAGCTGAGCAGCGAACTTTTCGAGCACCTGTTGGCAACGAACAGGAAAGGCCCCGTCGGCATACCGCAGTTCTCGCAAAGCCGCAAAGCGCGATGACACGCCTGCAGCGACGACGCGCGCTGGTCAACCAGGAACAGCACATTTGAACTACGCTCGAATATCGCCGCATGCTGTTCGGTCCACGTGGCACCGGTATTCGCCACGATAGCGTCGAAACGCGAGGACAAAACAGACAGGATCTCGCTCGTCCTTCCCGCGAACAGCTCGGACTCCGCGGGGTTGCGCGGCGGCGACACAATGGCGGGAAGCACCCCGGTCGGGCGCAGCTTCTCGAGCGAAGCCCCATTCGCCAGCAGTTCATCGACGCTGACGGGTTCGACGCCTTTGAAGAAGCTCGCCACGTTCCCGAACTGGTAATCGAAATCGACGAGCACCGTCTTTACCCCATGGATCTGCAGACAAAGCGCCGCCAAAGCCGCAACCGTGCTTTTTCCCGCGCCGCCCGAAGCGCTGACTACCGTAATAAGCAACGCGGTCTTCGCCTGCGAAGGTAAAGCTGTCGCCGCAGGCTCGCCAGCAATCCCGCTAGGCTGCGACGCAGCACCCGCATCGGGGGTCCCGCTCTCCAACAAACGACCCTCTGTCGAATATGCAAGTGCTGCTTTTGCCGCAACATAACGCTGCACGAACATCTCCTCGTTGTAAACGGCATCAAGCGATGCCGCATACGCTCTGCTAAGAAGCGACCCTCCGTCGTCGCTTGCCAACAGGCAAACGCGCAAGATCGGGCGATCGTGCTTAATGGCCGCAGCCAAATTAATGGCATCGACCTGTTCGCAGCCCGCAACCCACACCTCCTTCAGCTCGTCATCCGCAAGAATCGAGAATCGCGAATCCTCCGCAGAGGTATACAGCGCAAGCCACTTTTGCCCTGCCAAGTTCTCGTCGGGCAAGCCGATAAGGGCAGGCTCGGATAGCATTGCCGGATCAACGCACAACGCAACTTTGCTCATTTGGAACCAGCCTCCTCGTTTTCGGGAGAAGGGTCGCCCGGCAAAGAAAAATACAGCTCGGAGGAATTAGCGGCGGCAACCAGCTGCTGAACCAACTTGTCCTCAACGGCAACCGTTACCCAAGACGACGAAGACGACACGCCCGATCCGTTTTCCGAGACAGCAAGCACCTGGACGTCTTTTGCGATAAGACTGGTCTTCGACCCGCCTGTCGCATAGATGTCGACGTACATGCCGGCGGATAGCCCGCCTCCCACCGCCTGCACTGCCTTAGCGGGAACGCTGACGGCGGTTGCTCCCCGAGGAACGGAAAGCTGGCCTTTTGATTCCGCGAAACGCTTTTGAAGAAGCACTTCACCACGGCATATCGAGGACGAAGCCACCAGCCCGGCAACATTCTCGGAAGAGCGAAGGGCCCCATCGGGGAGAAGATCCGAAACCCACGAGCGCGATTCGATCATCGAAGGCTCGACGCGTTCGCCCGCGGAGATATCACGTTTCGCGACAAGAACGTCAACCTGCGATCCACCGTATTTAGCAAGAACCTCAGCCCTTTGAGCCTCGGCGCCGCCTTGAACAGACTGCATGAACAGCACGACGCAAATCGCGCATACCACACCGCTGACCAGCGCAATAACCTTTGATTTCGACTGATCCATACCGCCCTCCCGACGCTTTCCCCTTCAGTAAGGGACAGTGTGGGGATCTGTTCTATCAACCGTTCAACCGTGGTCAGACAGCAAGATGCAAATCTCGCGAGTTTTTCCGACATCGATTAGGCGCGAAATCCCCGCCGCTTCAACAAAGCAGGTCAGCGCCTGGGCAAAAACCGTGCCATCGAAATGTCTCCACAGACTACGTTTGCGCGAAAACGAGAAGTATGCGAAAATATCTCCTCGCCGAAAGGCAACAAGATGGTCGAGTGGCGCAGCGGGAGCGCAGGTGCCTTACAAGCACAAGGTCGGGGGTTCAAATCCCTCCTCGACCACCATCGAAATGCAAGACGCCGCGCTAAAGCACGGCGTCTTTTTCTTTATCTGCAAACAGAAGGGTCAAACGACCGCGAAGCGTTCCACGGAGCATCTTATGAAGAGCACCGACCAAACGAAGAGCGATATCCTCGAAGCATTCTGGCGCCTTTACGCCCAAAAGCCGCTGGACAAGATAACCATTCGCGAGCTCACCGAAGTGGCGGGATACAACCGAGGCACCTTCTACCTGCACTATCAGGACATCTATGATCTCTTCGAAAGCGAAAAATCCCGTCTTCTTGCGGAAATGGAAGAGTGCGTGGCCTACTGCTCAGGCAACATGGGGAAGATCGAACTCATCAAGCTGATGATGCATGTCCTTGCCCTATACGAGCGCAATCGCACGCAAATCGTGCTCCTTCTGGGAGAACGAGGCGATCCTGCGTTCATGAAGAAGCTCCGGGACATGATGAAGCAGATCCCCCTATGGAAGGCAGCCGACCCCAACTTGAAAGTATCGCCTGGCGAACGCGATCTTCTGCTTGAACAGAACGTTGCCGGCGTGTTGTTCCTGATTGAAGCGTGGCTTGAAGACCCACGCGGCGTGTCGCCAACGGGGCTGCTCCACCTTATTTACGATACCGCCATCAAGCGCTAGCGTCTTAAAGCCCCAGCGCTCGGGTTTCACGCGCATGCAACCGCCAAACCCGACCAAGCGCACCCATCCCTAGCGCCAGCGCGCGACGCGTCTCTCAACCAGGTCGATGACTGCATAAAGCGCCACGCCCAAAACAGCCATGGCGATGATCCCCGCGAACATACGGGCATAGTTCACCAGCGCCCACGATTGCATGATGAAATAACCAAGGCCCGTTGAGCCGGCAATGGCCTCGGCGAAGAACAATACCGCGATGGCAGTGCCCGTGGAAATGCGCAAGCTGGTCAAAACCGAAGGCAGCGTTGCCGGAGCAATAACAAGGCGCAGCGCGTCGGCCGAAGAAGCGCCCAATGCGCGCACTGCATCGATCTGATCTTGCGGCAAACCACGAACGGCATCGCGCACCGCAACCAGCACCTGGAAGAACACGGTGATGGAAATCAGCGCGATCTTAGGCGCGTCCGCCAAACCCAGGAACACCAGCAAAATCGGAAGCAGAACGACCTTGGGAATCGGGTACAGCAGGTAGAGCACGGGAGCGAACAGGCCATCAAGCACCCTGGAACGAGCACATACCAAAGCTATCGGCACGGCAAGCACCGTTCCGATAGCCACGGAAACCACCACGCGATACGCGCTCACCACGCAATCGGGCGCGAGCGCATGAACATTGACAGCAAGCACCGCGAACGTCGCGCCAGGCGTGGGGAGAGCAGGCGAATGCAGCGCGACCGATGTCGCCCACCAGCCGGCAAGTATGAACGCAACGGCGAAAAGATAGCCGCCAATCTTCTTCAAAGTCGACGGCGCCAGAAAACGCCTGGATCGCGGCGCTTCCACTAAAGCCCGTTTCGCTTTCATCGACGCACCTCCCCGCCGTTGTCGCCGAAAAGAGCCGCACGCACTTTGACGCACGTCTTCGCAAAGGCATCCGAATCGCGAAAATCCCGCTCGCCCATGGAGGGATTCTCGACAACCGCTGCAACGGTGCCGGGGCGCGGCGTCATCACGAAAATGCGCTGGCCCAAGAAAACAGCTTCATCAATGGAGTGCGTCACAAGGATCTGCGTCTGCGATCGGCGCTTCCATAGGTCCAGCAGCATATCCTGAAGAGATTCGCGAAGCAGGGCGTCAACCGCCGACAGGGGTTCGTCCATCAGTAGAAGGTCGGCGTCCATGGCGATGGCGCGGGCCAACGCAAGACGCTGTTTCATGCCACCCGAAAGCTCCTTCGGAAACGCGTCGGCGAAATCAACCAAGTCGACCTCGCGCAAAGCTTCAAGAGCCCGTTCACGCGACTCGCGCGCACCAGCCTTTTGAATCGTCAGACCAAGCGCGGCGTTTTGCGCCACGGTTTTCCATGGAAGAACACCCAGCCCCTGGGGAATGAACGCCGTCGTGCGACGAGGCTCGTCGACGGGGATGCCGCCGATCGAAACGCTTCCACTAGTCGGCTTCAGGATTCCCGCAAGCATATGCAACGTAGAGGACTTCCCACAACCTGAGGGGCCGATGATCGCGACGGCCTCACCAGGCGCGACGGACAAACTCACGTCGTCCAACGCGACAACCGAATCGTTTTCGCCACGATATGCCAAACCCACATGCGACAGCTGCACACGCGGGCCCGCCTGCGCCATCGTCTGATTTTCCCGTACCGCAGCTCGGCGCCCCTCAGCCTGAAAAGAAATCATCTACGAACGCACCAAACCCCTAGCGAATTGAAAAAGCACCGTTGGACTGGTCGTACGCAAGGTCCTTGGTCAGGTAGCCCTTACCTTCCGCCCATTGCATGACAGGATCGACCATGTCGTTCGTAGGGAACTGGCACAGCGGGTACTCGCTGATGGGATAGGTTGCAGCAACGGCATCCGACAGGTTCGCGTTCTTCACAAGCAGCTCGCGATACTTCTCGGGATCGGCGTTGATGTCACGCGCGCAACCGTCCCAAATCTGCTTGAACGTCTCAATAGCCTGAGCGCCCTCGCCCGAAAGCCAATCGTTGCGAACGGCCATCACCGACTGAGAGATGTTTTCGCCCATGGTGTCGTCAGCCAACGTAACGGCCCCCGATGCCTCGCCCAGTGCCAGCAAAGATGCGGGAAGGGCTGCAGCCTTAACCTCACCCGACATCATGGCCTGGAAGCGGACGGGCAGCTTCTGCAGCTCGGACGTGACGATATGCTCGTTCGAGAGGCCCGCGCGCTCCATCAGCACGTCCATGACGTACTCGAGGATAGTGTTCGTGCCTACGCCAACGGGAACGCCCGCTAGCTGGGAAAGCGAGGTGATGCCGCTATCGGGGCCGGTCTGAATACCGAAACGGCCCTGGGCCGCCGTGGTTCCCAAGGTGACCCACGAAAGCGAAAGGTCGGTACCGCCCGCGAAAACGCTGGCCGCGACCATGATGTCGGTCATCGCCATCTGGACGCTTCCCGAAGAAATGCCCGCGATCAGCTCGGTTGCGGACTGGAACGAGACAACCTCCGCCTCGATGCCTTCAGCCTCGAAGCGGCCTTCCGACTGAGCAACCCAAAACGGCAGGATATCCTCGGTGGGAAGCGTGCCGATGGTGACCTTGCCCATCTTGGAAGTTTTCGAAGAGCTTGCCGAGCCAGCAGGCGAGCAGCCGACGACGCCCGACGCGCAAACAACCAAGGATCCGGCGGCAAGAGCGGTGACGAAAGAACGGCGAGAAAGGGCGGGCAGAGCGATCGACATGAGGTCTCCTTCGGTCAAGAATCATTGCATTCGATCGTAGTAAGCCAGATCAACCGCTTCAATGAACAATCTGCCTAGTGATGTTGAGAGACGAACGCGCCGCCAAAGTCGGCTATCGAGGCAAACTGCCGGACCTTCGCCCAGGCGTCGGCGCAGCACAACCTCCGCTCGCGCACCCGCGCGTTTCAGTCGAAACCCAGCATCCCCGCTCGTTTGTCATCTGTCGCATGCTCGACACACCCCGCGCAGCACAACCTCCACTCGTGCCCATTCAGTGACAGCCCACCAAACCTGCGGGAAGGGTGTGTTAGTATATGCACGCCCCCTTCGTCTAGCGGCCAAGGACGCCGACTTCTCAGGTCGGAAACGGAGATTCGAATCCTCCAGGGGACACCACAAAACACGAAAAGGCCCCTGCCATCTGCGACCCAATCGCTTGGCAGGGGCCTTCTTATGCGCCAAGGCCTTCGTTGGCACACGTTAAAGACTTGCGAGCACCTCGCGAGCAGCCTCGACGAACGCATCAACCTCGGCAGGCGTATGCGCGCATGACAGGAACAGCGCCTCGAACTGGCTGGGAGCGATAAGATAGCCACGCTCGAGCATGCCCGAGAAATAACGCGCGAACTTGTCGGTGTCGCACGTAGCCGCGCCATCCCAATCGCGAACAGGCTGATCGGTGAAGAAGATGGTCGCCAAAGCACCCACGCGGTTCACCTGAGCCGAAACGCCCGTATCGACGATGGCGGCCTTCAGACCTGCCTCAAGACGCGCGCCCAAGAACTCAAGATAGTCGTAAATCCCCTGACCGGCAGCCTCGGGATTCACCGAAGCAGGGACGACGCCCGCTTCCAGCGCTCCCAGCTGAGCCAAGCCGGCTTCCATGGCAACGGGGTTGCCGGAAAGCGTGCCCGCCTGGTACACGGGGCCGTTCGGTGCAAGCTGATCCATGATCTCGGCGCGACCGGCAAAGCAGCCAACGGGAAAACCGCCGCCGATGATCTTGCCGAACGTGCACAGATCGGGCATGACGCTGTAACGCTCCTGCACACCGCCAAGGGCAACGCGGAAGCCAGAGATAACCTCGTCAAAAATAAGAAGCGCGCCGAACTCATCGCACAGCTCGCGCAGGCCCTGCAGGAAGCCCTCGGCAGGAGCAACCGCCCCCATGTTGCCGGCAACGGGCTCGACGATGATGCAAGCCACCTGACCCTTGTTCGCCTCAAGCGTGGCGCGAACGGAGTCAAGGTTGTTGTACGCGCACACCAACGTGTCGGCAGCAGTGCCCGCCGTCACGCCCGGCGTACCGGGAATCGAGAACGTGGCGATGCCCGAACCCGCGCTAACCAGCAGCGAGTCGGAATGCCCGTGGTAATTGCCCTCGAACTTGATGATCTTGTCGCGATGCGTGTAGCCGCGAGCCAAACGGATGGCGCTCATCGTGGCCTCGGTGCCGCTGGAAACCATGCGCACCTTCTGAGCGGAAGGAACCAGCTTGCAGATCTTCTCGGCCAGAGCGATCTCGCTTTGGCATGGAGCACCGTATGATACGCCGCGATCGAGCTGAGCGCGCACAGCGGCGTCGACGAAATCGGGCCTATGGCCGAAGATCATCGGGCCCCACGAGCCAATGAAGTCGACGTACTCGTTGCCGTCGACGT
The DNA here is from genome assembly GCA_934668515.1 of uncultured Eggerthellaceae bacterium. Taxonomy (GTDB): domain Bacteria; phylum Actinomycetota; class Coriobacteriia; order Coriobacteriales; family Eggerthellaceae; genus UMGS1502. The sequence continues at coordinate 65,500 of CAKUNS010000001.1, read as the reverse complement.
CCCAAACGTGGCTGCCCTTGGCATGGTCATAGAACACCGGCGTCTCGTTCACGTTCGCGAACGCGCGAACGGGAGAGTTCACACCACCGGGAATACACGTGTTCGCCTCTTCGAAACAGGCGTCGGATCCTTTGTGGTTCGTCACCTCGTGGGTCATTCTTCCTCCTTGCGGCGTTTCACGACGCCGTTAGCAAAGTCTTAAGAAACCGACGGGGCGCAAGCATTGCGTACGCCCCATCCCAAGAACGCGCTGGCCCGTCAACCGGAACCCAGCGCGCGTCAGTTCGTTTTACTCGGCAAGCCAGCGGGCGGCTTCCTTTGCATGGTACGTGATGATCATGTCGGCACCAGCGCGTTTGATGCTGGTAAGCAGCTCCAAAACAACGCGCTTCTCGTCGATCCAGCCGTTTTGAGCGGCGGCCTTCACCATGGAGTACTCACCCGACACGTTGTAGGCAACCGTGGGGAAACCGGTCTTGCTCTTCACGCGGTACAGAACGTCCAGATACGGAAGAGCAGGCTTCACCATGACCATATCAGCACCCTCAGCGATGTCGAAGCATGCCTCGCGCACGCCCTCGGATGCGTTGGCCGGGTCCATCTGATATGCGCGCCTGTCGCCGAACGCCGGAGCGCTGTCGGCGGCATCGCGGAACGGACCGTAGAAACCGCTCGCGTACTTGGTGGAGTAGCTCATGATGGGGATTCGCTCGAAACCGGCCTCGTCAAGGGCCTTGCGGATGGCGCCCACGCGACCGTCCATCATGTCAGACGGGGCAACCATCTGAGCGCCGGCTTTCGCGTGGCTTACCGCCTCATTGCACAGCAGCTCAAGCGTGGCGTCGTTGTTCACGTAGCCGTCGGGATCAAGCTTGCCGCAGTGACCGTGATCGGTGTACTCGCACATGCAAACGTCGGTGATGACGAACATCTCAGGAGCCTGCTCGCGGATGATGCGGATGGCATCCTGCACCACGCCGTGCTCGTCCCACGCAGAAGAGCCAACCTCATCCTTCGACGCGGGAAGACCGAACAGCAAAACGCTGGTAACGCCAAGCTTCAGCAGCTCGTCGATCTCGGGCATAAGAAGATCAAGCGACACCTGGAAAACGCCGGGCATGCTGGGAATCTCGTCATGATGGCCCGTACCGGGCTTCACGAACAGCGGATAGATGAAGTCCTTCGCGGAAAGCTCGGTCTCGCGAATGAACTGGCGGACCGTCTCGTTCTCGCGCATGCGGCGCGGACGATATGTCGGGAACTTGCCATACTCCATGAGTGTCTCCTCCTTGGATCTCTTTCTTCATGTTCGAGTTTACCGCTCAGAAAAAGCGAAGCTCCGGTTGGCACCGAAGCTTCAAACGAACAACCGAGTGCGAGGCGCCTTCAATGAAAATCAGACGGCGAAGCTACGGCTCGCTTCCAGCAGTAGCCCGTGGCCACGAAACTGATAAGATCGTCGTCTTGACGGCCTCGTAGCGGCAACTTCACCGCAGCGACACCTCGCACCGGCGATTAAGCGAACGTCTCGCCAACCACCTGAACCAAGCCGGGGATGGTATACTCGGCGGCCTCGGCAGTCACGGTCAAGCCGGAATCGCGCATCGTCTGCGAGGTGATCGGTCCGATGCTCAAGCAGGCAACGCCTTCCATGGCCTTCGCGAACGAATCAACGCCCATATCGTCGGACAGCATCGAGCAGAAATTGCGCACAGTCGAAGACGACGTGAAGGTCACTGCATCAAGCGAGCCCTCTTCAAGCAGGGCGCGCATGCGCTTCACCTGATCGGCTTCGTCGGGCATGACGGTATCGTACACGGCAACCACGTCAACCTCGGCGCCTTGTTCACGCAGGGAGTCGATCATCGCGTCACGAGCGACGGCGGCACGCAGGACAAGCACGCGGCTTCCCTTGCCAACGCCTTCGTCGATCAGCGTTTCGGCAACCGACTCGGCAACGAAACGCGGCGGAACGACATCCGCCCTGATGCCGCGATCGGCAAGGAGCTGAGCCGTGGCCGGCCCGATGGCGCATACCTTGGCGCCGCCGAACGCGCGGGCATCCTTCCCCATCACATCGAGCTGCTCGAAGAAGCTGTTAACGCCGTTCGCAGACGTGAACACGACCCAATCGTACGAGCCAAGGGAATCGGCAGCAGCCTCGATCGTGCCATCGACCGGGCGCGCGACCGTTTTGATGACAGGGAACTCAACAGGGTCGGCGCCCAGATCGCGAAGGCGGGACGACAAAGCCGACGCCTGCTCGCGAGAGCGCGTGACCGCGATGCGCTTGCCGAACAGCGGCCTGACGTCGAACCACGCAAGCTTGCCGCGCAGCGTGACGGCATCGCCGACAACGATGATGGCCGGAGCCTTGAACTGGGCTTTTTCCACCTTCTCGACGATATCGCCCAGCGTCCCCGAAAGAACCTCTTGTTCGGGCGTGGTGCCCCAGCGAACAAGCGCGACGGGCGTGTTCTCGGGCCTGCCGAAATGAACCAAGCGCTCGACGATGCGGGGAAGATCGCGCACGCCCATATAGAAGCACAGCGTACCCGCATTTTGCGCGAACGATTCCCAATTAATGGCGCTTTCGGACTTGTCGGGAGTCTCGTGACCGGTCACCAAGGTAACGGCGCTTGCCAACCCACGATGAGTGACGGGGATGCCCGCATAGGCACATGCGGCAACACCGGCCGTGATGCCGGGCACCACCTCAAAGCTAATGCCGTTCGCAACAAGCTCGAGCGCTTCCTCGCCGCCGCGACCGAAGACGAACGGATCGCCGCCCTTCAGGCGAACGATGTTCGCGCCGGGCCGCGCAAGAGCTTCGGCAACCAACAGCGCGTTGATCTCTTCCTGCGTAACGTGATTCGAGAAGCCCTTCTTGCCCACGAAGATCTTCTTGGCTTCGGGCCGCGCGAAACGCATGACTGCATCCGAGGCCAGGTAGTCGTAAATAACCTCGTCGGCGTTTGAGAGCAATTCCTGCGCACGCAAGGTCAGCAAGCCCGGGTCACCAGGACCGGCTCCCACCAGGTAGACCATGGCGGCGCTCACGCCCTGAAACTTGTTCGTTTCGTTGCTCATTCAGCTTCCCCCATGATCTCATCCAAAATCTGGCGAGCACCCTTGCCCACCAAGTCATCGACAACGACCTGCCCCAACCCCTTGGGATCGTTCGCGTCGCCCTTTGCACGAGCCTCGACGTATTTTGTACCATCAAGGCTTGCCACGAAGGCGCACAGGTCCATGACGTCGCCGTCGATCTCGGCATGAATGCCCATGGGAACCTGGCAGCCACCCTCAAGAGCGCCCAGAACGAAGCGCTCGGCCGTAACCGCACGCAACGTGTCGCGGTCGGTGATCTTCTCAAGAAGGGCCGCGATCTCTGCGTCGTTCTGGCGCGCCTCAATGGCGATGGCGCCCTGACCTGCAGCAGGGATAAGAACATCAGTCGGGATGTTGCTCGATACGGCATCCTGAAGACCCAGGCGTTCAACGCCTGCAGCAGCCAGAATGCCCGCGTCGAACTCGCCGTCAAGCACGCGCTTCACACGCGAATCGACGTTGCCGCGAATCTCGCACGCCTCAATGTCGGAACGACGACGCAGCAGCTGGGCCACACGACGCAGGCTGCCCGTCGCAACGCGGGCACCCTGAGGAAGCGAGTCAACGGTCAGGCCAGGCGTGCTCGAGATGATGGCATCCTGGGCGTTCGCACGCTTAGGCATGCCCATGATGGCAAGACCTTCGGGCAGCGCCGTAGGCATGTCCTTGGTGGAATGGACGCACAGATCGACTTCACCGTCGAGCAAGGCACGCTCAAGCTCTTTCGTGAACAGGCCTTTGTCGCCGATTTTCGAAAGAGCCACATCAAGGATCTTGTCGCCCTTCGTGTGAATGATGCGAACCTCGCAGGTCAGTCCAGGCTCGGCCTGCTCAAGCAGGCCTTTCACAAGATTGGACTGGTACAGGGCCAGCTTGCTGCCTCTGCTTCCGATGATGATCTTCCTCACTGGTTCATCGCCCCTTGTTTGGCGTCGTTCTTGATATTTGCCTGCGGAACGTCAAACAAATAACGCGCCGCGTCGATGGTTTCATATTCAGAATGCGCGCTCGCGCTCTCACGGATGCGCACCGTCGGCTCATGCAGGATCTTCTTCACGATAGCGCTGGTCGCGCACTCCAGGCTTTCCAGATCCTTTTCGGAAAGCTCCACGTCAAGCGTGCGAAGCAGATGCTTGACCTCTTGCTGGCGAATACGTTCGGCATCAAGACGGATGGCCTTGATAAGAGGCGTGACCGCGTAACCCGCCGACCAATCCAAGAACGCCTCGGTCTCCTCGGCGACGATTGCGCGGGCCTGCTCGGCCGCCAAGGAACGGCTGTCCTTGTTCTGGCCGATCTCCCTGCCGATGTCGTCAAGGTCGCGAACGATGACGCCCTTCACCTCAGAGCAGGCGGGGTCGACGTCACGCGGAATGGCGATGTCCAGGATGAGCACCTTGTCGCGCTGAGTGCCATCGAACATGTCCGGCGTGATGACGTAGCGTGTCGCCGCCGTACCCGACACGATGATGTCGGCCTCGTTAACCAGCTGCTTCAGGTCTTCGAAACGACGGGCTACACCGCCAAGCTCCTCGGCAAGCACGATGGCGTGTTCGCGGGTGCGGCTGCTGACAATGAACGCTTCGACGCCTTGTTCCTTCAAGTAACGAGCCGCAAGTTCGCTTGCCTCGCCTGCGCCAACGACCAGCACCGTCTTGTCCGCGAAGTCGTCGAACGCGCGCTTGGCAATATCGATGGCAACCGTGGAAACACTGACATGGCTTTCCGAGATCATCGTCTGGCTGCGCACGCGCTTGCCGCATTCCATTGCTTGACGGAACAGGCGCGTAAGAACCATGTTCACGCACCCGGCGTGGCTGGCCTCTTTGAATGCGGTGCGCATCTGGCCTATGATCTGCTGCTCGCCCAAAACCATCGAATCGAGTGACGCGACGACGATGAACAGATGCTCGATCGCCTCCCTGCCAACTTTGGCATACAGACTGCGCTCAAGCTCTTCGGGAGTGACGTTCTTCTCGACGAGCAGGAAGGTCTTCACCTCGGCAAGCGCATCTTCGGGGTTGGGCGTGGAAACGTATATCTCAGTGCGGTTGCACGTGCTCACGATTACCGCGCCGTCGATGTTCGCGTAAGAACACAGCTGATTGAGCTGGCGTTTCATCTCGCTCTTGCGGAACGAGGTTCTGCCGCGAAGCTCGACCCCGGCTGTGGTGTGGTTCAACCCGACTACGCAGATGTTCATAAGTTCACCCCTGCTTTTTCAATCGCCTCGGCATAAGCCTGTTCAGGCGTGATGTTCTCGCCAGCCGCCAAACGCTCGCGCCATCCGGCTTGCGTTGCCGCCTCGAAGACGGGCTTCCTGGCTTCGTCAGATTCGAGGATCCTGGTTTTCACCAGTGCGCGGAAACTCTGCATCAGTTGAAGATACGGCTCCCAGCTTTCATCGAAGTCGTTCTCGAGCTTGCGGCGGATGCGCTTGGCTTCGGTCGGCGCGCACCCGCTGGTGCTGACCGCGATGCGCAATGGCCCGCGATCGACTGTGCTTGGCACGATGAACTCGCACTTGGCGGGCACGTCAACGACGTTGATAAGTGCGCGTTCGCGAAGAGCTTCCTCACGTACGGCATCATCTACGCTCGGTACACCACAAGCAGAGAACACCAGGCGCGCGTCCTTAAGGTCGCCCTCGTGATATTCGCGGGGGACCCATTCCAAGGCGCCGTTTTCGGCAAGCTCTCGAAGACCGTCGGTGATGTGCGGAGAAACGACAACGATTCGCGCTCCGAATGGAATGACCGTTTCAACCTTATGCTGAGCGATGGTACCGCCGCCGATGACGACGACAAGACGATCGGTAAGATCGAGGAACAGGGCATAGCCCGCATGGGCATGCATCGCGGGAAGGACCTTGGCAGAATGCCCGAGCGACGAAGCAGCTTCACCGGCAACGCACTCAAGAGGACCCGCGTTTCCAGCTTCAGTGTTCGTCATCTCTCTCCCGTTTTCCTTTCACGAATCAAACGCTGGCTTCGATATTCTACCGCCGCATCGACGAATCCGAGCGCCCATTGCGGTGAAGCGATGGCGTTAACGTGCAAATAACCCGCAACCGTGCGATTTCGGCAAACGCCGTCCTGTTTTCCGAAGGTTCCCTTACCGCGCGTGATATCGAACGCAAACGGTTGACCTTCACCCATGTCGAGCACGCGCGAATGATGATGCTCGTGTCCGACGATCTTTGTTCCTTCCGCAAGCCAAGGATGGCTGGCGTTCACACGGGCGATTTCGTAGCCGTGAGCCTGACGCTCTTCCATCATCTGCACGTCGAAGCCGAACGCACCGACCATATCGAAGGAGCCGCCCCCGATCAAAAGCTGACGAGAAAGGAACATCAAGCCACCGCACTCAGCCGAGCATGCAATGCCATCATCGATTGCGGCAAAAACGCTTCGGCGGAAGCTCGCGTTGTCTTGCAGCTGCTGCGCGTAGGATTCTGGGAACCCTCCACCGATGTACAGGCCATCGATGTCCGAAGGCAGCTCGACATCGTTAAGCGCGTCGACGAAAACAAGGTCCGCCCCGGCTTGCTCCAGCGCCTGTAAGTTCTCTTGATAGTAGAAGTTGAACGCCCTATCGCGCACAACCGCAATCTTCACGCGATCGGCTCCAGCTTCGATGCTGGCCGCAACCGGGAACTTAACTGGATGAGCCTCTAACGCAGGGGCGCTTTGTGCAATGGATATGAGCAAATCGAGGTTAACGTTCTCGCGAATAACTTCGGCCACCCCGTCGAAAAACTCGTCAAGGTCGTCGAATTCGGGTGCGTTGACCAAACCCAGATGCCTGTCGGGAATAATGAGCTTTTCACTCTCGGGAATCATTCCGACAACAGGGATGCCGCAGTAGTGTTCGACAGCTTCGCGAATGCGTGTGGCGTGGCGCTTACCGCGAACATGATTGACGATGACGCCCGCGATGTTCACCTCAGGATCGAAGTGCATGCAGCCCATAACCAAGGCCGCAACCGTACGAGTCATGCGCGTAGCGTCGATGACCAAGATGACAGGTGTGCCCGTTGCCTTGGCCACATTTGCCGAAGAGCTGGACCCTTCAAGGTCGGAGCCGTCGTAAAAGCCCATCGCAGCCTCGATGATAGCGATATCGCCGCCATCGGCCGCATCGGCCAAGACATCACGCATAGTCGCCTCATCCATGAACTTAGGATCGAGGTTGCGCGACGGCTTTCCGCAGGCAAGAAAATGCCAACTGGGATCGATGTAGTCGGGACCCTTTTTAAAAGGGCGTACATCGATCCCAGTTGACGTTAATGCCCGCATAATGCCCATAGTAGAAACGGTCTTGCCGCTTCTTCCGCTAGGAGCCGCAATCATAAGACGCGGCAGAGGACGTACCCCTCCCATAACAGAATTCACAGCAAGACCGTTAGACATAACAGGCGATAACCCATCAAAGCCTTGATTAAGACTTAGACGCAACCCGTCGGCTTCATGAGGCCAGCGATTTTGCAAGCTCCCTTGCCGGGGCCGCTGGGGAACAGCTCGTACATCTCGCCGTTCGACAGCTTGGTGTCGCGCAGCATCTTACGAACCATCGGGGCGGTACCGAAGTCAGCATAGTACTGACGGAGGTAGTTGATGACTGCCCAGTGAGCATCGGTGAGCTCGACTTCCTCGGACTTGGCGAGAGCTTCAGCGACCTGCTCGTCCCAATCTGCGGGATCCACCAGGAAGCCGTCCTCATCAAGAGCGATGGTGCGATCGCCTACTTGAATATCAGCCATGTTCACTCCTTTTCTTATAACACTCAGCCTATATTTCTGCATCCAGCCGCTTTAACACGGCGAATTGCTAATGATGATAACACACCGTGCGCCACTTGGACGCACGGGTGCTATTTTAACGCATCTGCAGCATTAATGACCGGCAACCTCGGAAAGCTTCTTAGCGCCCTGAGCGTTATCGTTGCGAACGCCGATAACGATCTTGTACAGAAGCGTAAGAACCAATGCGCCGATAGCGAACACGCCGATGATAACGCAAATCTCATTGGGGTTCGGGATGTAATCAACAACGGTGCCGAAAACGGTGGGCGTGAAACCACCGAGGGTGAAGCCAAGACCCTTGTCGATCCAGCAGGCCAGGAAGACCAGGAACAGACCAGCGAAGAGGGTTTTGTGCTGTTTGCGCCACTTCGGAACGATGAGCAGGGCAACGCCGACGAAGGCGCATACGGTTGCCACCCACATGAAGGGCCCAAGCTGGTTGATGCCATTAAGACCAAAGAACAGGTACTCAATGGGAGCCATATGATGCGGGCTATTGGGATAGAAGCTGGCAAAGATCTCAAGCAGGAAGAAGAAGATGTTGACGCTCATTGCATAGGCAACGATCTTGCCGAAGGAGTTTAGAGCCTTCTCGGAAATGTCAAAGTTCGTGAACTTCCTCATGATGAAGCAAACCATGATCAGCAGAGCAGGACCAGCAGCGAAGGCCGAAGATAGGAAGCGGCCGACGACGATTGCGGAACCCCAATATGCACGGCCCGGGTTGCCGATGTAGATGAATGCGGTAACGGTATGGATGCCGATAGCCAGCGGGATTGCGATGATTGCCAGAACCTTAGCCCACTTGAAAGGCGGGATCTGCTTACGCTCGCAGTAAATGGCCGCCCAGCCCACGATGATGTTCACGATCAGGTACGAAGAAAGGACGCACATGTCGAAGAACAGGATGGAGTGCGGAGACGGATACAGGATAACGTTAAACAAACGCTGTGGATAACCAAGGTCGGTGATAACGAACAGGAGGGCAACCAGAACAGCTGCAACAGCGAGGAACTCGCCGAAGATCAGCATGGGGCCGAACTCCTTGTAGTTATGCAGATAGAACGGAATGGCTACCATAACGCCCGAAGCAGCAACGCCGACGAAGAACGTGAACTGGGCGATATAGAGACCCCAGCTGACGTCGCGGCTCATGCCGGTGAGGATCAGGCCGTTCTGAAGCTGATTCGCATAAGCGACTACACCGATACCGATGCAGACCAGCAGGAAGCAAATCCAGCCCCAGTAAAGCTTACCGCCGTGGAAAATCTTCTCGATCATTCTTACTCACCAGCCTTGATGATGTAGTAGACGCTCGGACCGGAGCCAAGCTCGACCCTACGCCTAATGGAGAAGGCACCCTTCAGGGCCTTGCACACATCAGAGTTCTCGTCGTTGAGATCGCCGAAGACAACGGTGCCCTTGGACTTCTCAACGCACAGAGGAGCCTCGCCCTTGTCGATGCGCTCGTAGCAGAAGGTGCACTTCTCTACGACGCCCTTGCTGCGCGTAGGGTAGTTGGGATTGATGTGATCCATGTACTTGCGCGGATCGCTGTAGTTAAGGCTACGTGCGCCGTAGGGGCAAGCAGCAATGCAGAAACGGCAAGCGATGCAACGATGGTAGTCCATCGTAACGATGCCGTCTGCGCGCTGGAAGGTTGCCTCGGTCGGGCAAGCGCGGCAGCACGGAGGCTCTTCGCAGTGGTTGCACAGGGCCGGGAACTCGAGCTGCTTCACTGTTTCGGAGTTGAACTCGTTCTCCATGTCCTCGAAGAGATGCTCGTAGGTGTCGCCCCAGATCCACTTGATCTCGCGCTTGGTGTCCTCGATATGAGGAACATTGTGCTCTTCGTGGCAGGTGGCGATCATGTCGTCAAGAACGCCGAGCTTGTTCAGTTTCTCGACGTCGATAGCCATAGCCCAATGCTTGCTACCGTCGATCTTGGTCTGAGAAACGATCTCGGTGTACGTGGTGGACTCGGTCTTGCAACCAGCCATTCCGAGAACACCAAGACCGAGAGAGCCCAGGCCAAGTTTGGTAAAGTCTCGTCTTTTCATGTTCAGAGAACTGTCTTTCTTTTCAGCCATGTCAACTCCCCTATTTCTCCGAATTGACATTGTGCAGTTCAGGGTCGTTAGCACCGTGGCAGTCCCAGCAATACAGCTCCACGTTAGCATTCTCGTGGCACTTGTTGCAGAACTCCTCGGGGTTCGAATGGCACTTCAGGCAGGTGTCGTCGAGGCTCTTCTCGTAAACCTTGCCGTTGGAGCTGACGTACATGGTCTCGCCATCGCGAACGACCTCGTCACGCCACTCGTTCAGAAGCTGCATGTGATGCTCGCGCATCCAAGTAGCGTCTTCAATGCACTGCTTGTCAGCCATCGCGTTGATCTCGGGAGTGTCAAGGCTCACCTCAACGGCGTCGGCCTTGTGGCCCGCGTTAACAGCAAACGGGATGAGCAGCAGCGCACATGCAACTACGATGAAAAGGATGATCTTCGCTTTCTTGCTCATTATTCAGACACCTCCGCGTTAGCAGGCTCTTCCTTCTGAGGAAGATCCTCGAGACGCATGTTGAGCGTACGATGATCGTTCTCGTCAAGGATAAGTGCGTTTGCAACGAGTTCGTGGACGCCGGTGACCCTGGTACCAGGTACCCAGTAATCCATGAGAGGCGGAAGAACAACGCGGTCGATAGCGCAGATGTTCGCCAGGGTGTTGACACCGAAGCGATCGCGGACCGAGCGAACTGCCTCTGCACGGGGGAAGCCGCCGCGCATACGAAGCTCCATGTTCTCGCCGGCGTTCAGGCCAGCACCGCCGCCGCAGCACAACGTCTTCTCACGGATGGTCTCTTCGGGCATCTCGTAGAAGTTGTTGCAGACGGCCTTGATGATCTCGCGGGGCTCCTCGAGGATGCCCATGCCGCGGGACGTGTTGCAGGAGTCATGGAACGTGACAACCAGGTCATCGTTGCGGCTCTTGTCGAACTTGAGCTTGTTGTTGTGGATGAGATCGGCAGTGAACTCGATGATGTGAATCATCTTCGTGGAAGCCGCGTTCTCGAACTTGGTGCCGGTAATGGGCGAAACCGGGACCTCCAGCCAGTCAGCCGGGCCGTTCCAGGTGTCCATGTACTGGTTCATTACGCGCCACATGTGACCGCACTCGCCACCCAAGATCCACTTAACGCCCAGACGCTCGGACTCGGCGTAGATCTTGGAGTTCAGGCGCTTCGCCATCTCATTGGTGGTGAAGAAGCCGAAGTTGCCACCCTCAGAAGCGTAGGTGCTCAAGGTGTAGTCAATGCCAAGGTGCTCCAACAGAGTGATGTAACCCATGAAGGTGTAGATGCCGGGCTCGGCATAGATGTCGCCGGACGGGGCAACGAGCAGGATCTCTGCACCCTTGCGGTTGAACGAAGGCTCGTAATGGTGGCCAGTGATGTCCTCGAGGTCGTCCATGAACATCTCAACGTTGCTGATAATGGTCTGGGGCTCAAGGCCAACGTGGTTGCCCTTCATGTAGCAGTTGGCAACAGGACCGGCGATCCAGTCGGTGTTCATGCCAAGCTTATTGAAGATCTCGCGGCCCATCATCGTGATCTCAGCCTGGTCGATACCATAGGGGCAGAACAGGGAGCAACGACGGCACTCGGTGCACTGGTAGAAGTAGTACCACCACTCCTTGAGCACGTCCTCGGTGAGGTCGCGTGCGCCAACCAGCTTGCCGAAGAGCTTGCCGGAGGTGGTGAAGTAGCGCTTGTAGACCGAACGCATGAGCTCAGCGCGAAGAACAGGCATGTTCTTCGGGTCGCCGGTGCCCATGTAGAAGTGGCACTTGTCAGCGCATGCACCGCAGCGAACGCAGATGTCCATGAACAGGCGGAACGAGCGATACTTCTTGAGCAGGTCGGCCATCGTGTCGAGCACGATTTCCTTCCAGTTCTCGGGAAGATGCCAATCTTCCTCGTTCGGAGCCCAGACATGGCCGTTCGGGAAGTCGATCGGCTTCAGCCAATCAGGCTTAACGGCGTAGCAGTACATGCCCTCTTTGAACTCGGTCTTAGTGTCCATCCACTCCTTTTCTGGGGCGGAAAGATCAATGGAGTCACGAATCTCCTGAGGTTTAGGAGTCTTTGCCATGGTTACTCATCACCATCCAACGGTAGTCCGAGCTTCTTCATCTTCTCGCCGAACTCTTCCTCGTACTCCTGGTAAGAGTGAACCTTGACCGGGTAGTTCCACGGGTTAACGTGGCGAACTGCACGGCTGTTGTTCGGCATGTTCCTGGTCGGGCTGAAGAAAATGCCCGCTGCATGCATAAGCTTGCTGAAGGGGAAGTACGCCATAAGGACGCACACGCAAGTGAGATGCATGTACAGGATGGGAGCGATATTCTCGCCGGCAACGGGATGGAACGTGACGAGACCCATGGTCACTTCCTTGACGGCAGTGATGTCAACCCTGAAGCCATAGCGCATGACGATGCCGGTGATGGCGATGGTCAGGAGCAGGGCAACCGGGAAGTAGTCCATAGGCTGGGAGATGTAGCGAATGCGCGGAGCCACGACACGGCGGAAGAACAGGAACACAAGGCCCGCCATGATCAGAACGTCGGTCAAGTAGACGATAGGAAGACCGATCTGGAACATGCCGTCGAACGACTCGAGAACGCCCAGCCATGCCGGAACGGGGTCGAGGAACAGACGGAGGTGACGCAGGACGATAATGAACATAGACCAATGGAAGGCCAGTGCACCAAGCCAGAGCCATTTGGAAGAGCCGATATGCAGACCGTCTTCGGTCTTCTCGGCCTTAGCGCCACGGAACAGCGACCTGAAGGTCAGAACCTCAAGTGCCATACGGGCAACGACACCCCAGTAGGTGAACGGGTTGTCGACTTTGGCCTGCTTGATCCAGGGCAGGCTCTTCTGCTGTCCGCCAGTCGTGGGGATAGCGAAAGGCACGTCACTCTTGCCCCAACGCACGATGCGGATAATGAAACCCACAAAGAAACATGCGATGGCTGCATACGGAAGCACGACTCCAAAGAACGTGTACAGATGCAGACAAGCGGTGCCAACCCACGCGGCGAAAACGATAGCGAGGACCATCACGAGGGGTCCGAGAATTTTCATCTTAAAATTCCCCCATCTCTTTCTGTGCGTTGTTGAATACTCTCTCTAAAGCGTCCGTCTTGCGCTTCAACTCGTTGAAGCGAATCGAGTTCAGCTTCTCGCGGCTAAGAACGTAATCCTCGAACGCTGCAAGGACTACTTCATCGATACGCGAGTTGATGTTCTGAGCTTCCTCGGAGTTTGCATCGAAGTCTCCCAAATTCGATGCAACCAGCGAACGAAGCTGAGTGAAAGGCTTAAGCGTCTCAGACGGCGACGAATTCCACAGCGCAACCAGCTGACAGAGATCGTTGAGCTTCGAATCGAAGCCCTCGCCCTTCTCACCGCTAAGCACAAATTCAACCACTTCGCGCGCTGCACCGTCTACGTGAAACGCGGAAGGGTTTCGAAAGCGCCGGGAACTGATGTTCCCGGCGAAATCGTCAGAATCGAATGCAGGATCGAACTTGGCGCACCATTCGCGAATGATGACTTCCTTAGGCTCGCCCGCAGCGACCTTCTTGAACATGAAACAATTCCTCTCTCATTTGCCTTAATCAGGCAAACCCACCCAGATGAATCGGTTCCTGTTCTTATTTTTCCTCGGGCTCGGGAACCTTACCCTTGAGCGCGACGAAGGTGGTGGTGATGTACAGATACTCAACCAAATCCTCGGCGGCGAGCTCCTTGATGGCCAGGTCGACAGCGCCCTTACGCTCGTCGATGGCCTTGGCGATTTCCTTGCTCTTGGCCTTCTCGATGGTGCCCAGATAATCCAAAACCTTCTGCTTGATTACGGGATCTGCGGGTCCTTTGTCCATGACAACACTCCTATCTGTGCTGAACTTATACGCGTTTACGCATAGTGCTATAAACTAGTTAATCATACAGCCTTTCCCGTTGAGATACTTTGCTCAACGGGGGCTATAAGCTATTTCAATAGCGCAATAGCCTGTGGCATTAGCATGCAACAGGCTATCGAAAGCGGCGTATCTCTCACGCAGGAGGCAAGACTACATGCCCCACTTCCTGGTGTACTCACTGAAAATGACGAAGTCCTCCCCAGTGAAGCCTGCGGCGTTGAGCGCCGGAAGGATATCCTCGTACTTCACAGCGTCGGACTCCATGTAAACGCCCTCCGAGCGCGGAATGACCTCCCAATCGGGATCCATCTTGAGCAGGAAAGACATCAGCTCGGCGCACCGGTTGATGCGCTTATCGGCGTACGCAGCAAGCGCCTTTACCTGATCAGGCGTAACGTCCGTGCCATCGATGTAATCGCCCCATTGCGTTTGATCCTTGCTCCCGCTGTTGCTTCGCTCTTGGAAGAACGGCAGGAAGAAGCATGTTTCCGAGGTGCAAAGACAAGCGATGTCGTCGTTAGGATCGGCAGCCATCGATTCCTCCATACATTAGTAGCTCGTTTAGGCATAAAAAATCCGGACTACCCCCTTGGATAAGGAAGTAGCCCGGATAGCAACGACTAGTACTTGAACGCTGCGGACGTACGGAACGTCTCGCGAGAGAAGATGTAATCGTCGATGAGCTTATCGGAGAACGGAATACCGGTAACCTCAAAGAACTTCTCCCAGCCGATACGCTCGATCCAGTCGCCCAGACGCTCGCCCTTGCGGCCACCCTCAATCCAGCACTCGACGATGTTGCGGATAGCAGCAACGGTCTCGGGCCAGCGAGGAGCGGTGTTGGGGAGGTACGGGATGACCATGCGAGAGAACGCAGGAGCCGTACGGGCGTTGGCGACTTTGCCGCCAACCAGGATGGCGATGCCGTCGTTGACCTCGTCGATGATGTGCATACCAGGGGACATGGTGTAGCAGTTGCCGCAGTACATGCACTTAGACTCGACGACCTTGACGCTCTTGTTCTTAGGATCGGGGCGGATAGCACCGGTCGGGCAGCAAGCAACGAGGGACGGGATCTCGGTGGTCTTACGGATGGTCTCATGGTCGATACGCGGAGCGGTACGATGGATGCCGACGATGGCGATGTCAGAGCAGTGAGCAGCACCGCACATGTTCAAGCAGCAAGCCATGGAGATGTGCAGCTTGGCAGGCAGCTTGTCGTCGGACACGAAGTACTCGTACAGGTCGTCCATGACAGCCTTGACGACGCCGGAAGCGTCGGTAGCAGGCGTGTGGCAGTGAACCCAACCCTGGGTGTGGACGATGTTGGTCAGGGAGTGACCAGTACCGCCAACAGGGTAACCGAGCTTCTCGACATCCTCGATCAGCGGATCGATGTTAGCCTCGTCGGTGACCAGGAACTCGATGTTGTTGCGCGTAGTGAAGCGCAGGTAGCCATCGCAGTACTTGTCAGCGAGGTCGCAGATCTCGCGGATGTTGTCGATAGCCATCAGGCGGGGCTGGCCTGCACGAACAGTGTACAGGTTGCCCGAAGGACCGATGTGCTTGACGACGCCCGGCTTAACGAACTCGTGGTCTTCCCACTTGCCGTAGTTCTCTTCGACGATCGGCGGGATCATCTCTTTATAATTCATTGGGCCTTGGTCAGTGATAGCCAATTAAATTCACCCCTTCTTATAGTAGCGATCAGCTTGCTAAAAGCTTGTCGCGTGGATTCCTACGATTACTCGGCTGCTTCTTCTTCCGGACGGGCCTGAACCTCGTCGGGCTGCCAGAACACGTAGGGGTTAGCACGCGGACGCCAAACCATCTGAGGAACAGCAGGCATATCGATACCACGGAGGAACTCGCCCATACCCATACGGTAAATGGTCTCACCAAGACGCTCGCGGGTCTTGCCGTTCTCGTCCCACCAATCCCAGATGTTGTTCACGAGTTCCTTGAACTCGTCGTAAGGGGACTCCATCTTCATGAAGGGAACGAGGACCCAAGCCATGAACGGGGACTTGACGATGGTGGATTTAGCGCCAACCAGGATGGTAGCGCCCTTCTCCTTGCCCTGCTTGATTGCACGGCCCATGGTGTTGATGCAGTGCATGCAGCGGGTGCAGTTAGGAGCATCGACGGAGAGCTCGCCGGTCTCCTTGTCGTAAGTGAGGCACTTGGTGGGGCACTTGTGCGCAACAGCAGCAACGTCCATGCCAGCCTCGGCGTACTTCTTCACCTCGTCGTTGTCGATGGTGATGGAGTCGCGCCAAGTACCGATGACGGCGATGTCAGCACGAGCGCCGGCGCCAACGCAGTCGTTTGCGCAGCCAGCCATCTTGATCTTGGACTTGTACGGCCACATCGGACGATGCAGCTCGTCCTGCCACTCGTTGGTGATGTCGGTGCACATGTCCAGCGTGTCGTAGCAAGCATGCTCGCAGTAGCCAGGGCCGACGCAGGCAACGGGGGTACGAAGGTCGGAACCAGAACCGCCGAGGTCGATCTCTTCCTCAGAGAACTCGTCGAAGGTCGGCTGAAGCTCTTCGGTCTTGCAGCCCAGCATAACCAGGTCGCCGCAGGTGCCGTGAACGTTGGTCAGGCCAGAACCGTGCTTCTCCCAAATGTCGCAGATGGTACGCAGCTTAGCGGTGTTGTAGAAGAAACCGCTCGGCGCGTTAAGACGCATGGTGTGGAACTCGGCCAGATGAGGATACTGATCAGCCAGCTGGCTGTAACGGCCGACGACGCCTCCGCCGTAGCCCTTAACGCCGACGATGCCGCCGTGCTTCCAGTAACCCTTCTTGGTTTCGTAGGAGAGCTCGAGCTGGTTCAACAGGTCGTTGGACATCTCGTTCTTCGCAGCTGCGGTCTTGATCTCCTTGACGAAGCTGGGCCAGGGACCCTTCTCGAGTTCGTCAAGCAGCGGAGTATTTCCGTATTCAGCCATAACGCCCCTTTCTCGCAATTCGTTTACTTAACTTGAGGAATATTACATCTCAGTGACCAGGCAAGCGCCAGCCGGGCAGACGGTGACGCAGGTCTGGCAACCCAGGCACTCCATCTCGTCGCCGGAAACGAAAGCATGACCATCCTCGAAGCCCAGGATGTGTGCAGGGCAAGCCTCATGGCACTCACCGCAACCGACGCAAGCATCCTCATCGATAGAAATCATATACATGAGGACCCCTCCTCTCTCTGTTACTCTCTCTCATTTGATCCATACGGCTACATTAAATGCGCCTTCTCTCACAAAGACGCGTTTACATACATAGCTCTGATTGCATTTCACCACGAACAACCCCCGTATGGAAAATATCCAAGTTTAATCGTGGTATCAATCCAACCTATTGCGAATGTTAGCACCTGCTCAGAGCACTCACTCGCAGGTAGGTTAATCACAGCATAGTATTTCGTAATAACCGCAATCAAGGGAGATTATAACCTACATTACGCGATTCACGGTGTTTCTTTTCAGCAACTTGCGCCATTCCTGAATGGTTGCATAAGTGCGCCGGCCATGCTTCATCGGTTTAAGCTGCGTGCCCCCTCATGAATGCAAGAATCCCGCACCTTCTTTGCAGGTACGGGATTCCTTAATTGCAGACGAGACCGTCTATGCTCTGAGCCTAGAGCCTTTGGGCTACGCGGCCCGCTCGTTCCAAGCCTTCGGGCGTTTTGCGACTGTCGCGGCGCTTCCGAGGAAACGCGCTCGGCCGCACGCGTCCGCGGCCTAAACCCTTGGGCCACGCGGCCCGCTCGTTCCGAGGAACTCGCGTCCGCGGCCTAGTCCTGCAGGAACTCGAGGTACGGGGTCTCGGTGGAGACCAGAGCGTTGACCATAAGGTCGACAAGGCCGCCGTACTGAACGTTGTACTTGGCGGTTGCCTTGTAAACGCCCAGGATGTCGCGGATGGTACCCTTGCAGTTCGAGCACGGAGCACAAACGAACTTGGGAATATCCGGGTTCTCGAACTCGTCACCGAAGGCGTTGATGATCTGCTCGAACTTCTTACGTGCGCTGACCTTGTTCTTGAAGTCAGAGAAGTTGTAAGAGTGCATGATGGCGAAGCCGGAGCCGCCGCCGCAGCAGTAGTTATCGACGCCGTGCGGGGTCATCTCGCGGAACTGCGGAGCGATGGCACGGATGATCTCGCGCTGAGGCTCGACGATGCCCATCTGGCGAACGATGTTGCAGGGGTCATGCAGCGTGACCGGGAAGTTGTTCTTGCTGGGGTCGAACTTGAGCTTGCCGTCGCGAACCAGCTGCGCCATAAGGGGCAGGAAGCTCTCTACCGGGGGATGATCCTCGGGATTGGCCATACGGTCGCCGCTGATGGCAAGGCTCTTGTGCATGTGACCGCACTCGCCGATGACGATGCGCTTGACGCCGAGCTTCTTGGCGATCTCGTACTGCCTGGTGACGATTTTCTTGGCCTGGATATCGTCGTACCACACGCCGTAGTTAACGCCGTCGTAGCCCATGAGTTCGGAGCTGAGGGTCCAGTTGACGCCGGCCTCGTTCAGCAGGATTGCGAACGAAGTGGGGTTCTCAGGCCATGCAATGAACTCGCCTGCGTTGTGCATGAGCAGAACGTCAGCGCCTTCCTTGTCGATGGGGAACTCGATCTTGCGACCGGTCAGATCCTCCATGTCCTCCTGAAGGAACTCGACGTTGTCCCTGAATGCAGCAGGAGTCATACGAGTGGTGGAGCCGACCTTCAGCTGAAGCTCGGTGCCGTCCTTATGAACGGGCGACGGAGCGATACCCATTTCCTGCGAGAAGATCTTGCGGATCTCGCGAGCGGCAAGGCCGTTGTCCAGGCCCATGGGGCAGGTCTGAGCGCAGCGACGGCAAACGTTGCAGCGGTAAGCCATCTCGCCAAGACGAGCAACGGTCTCCCAATCGAGATCGATGTCAGCGCCGACGAAGCTGCCCAGCAGCTTACCGGACTTGGTGAAGTAGCGCTTATAGATGCGACGAAGAACATCAACGCGGTAGCTGGGGCGATAGATCTCGTCGCCGTTGCTTGCCTCGTAGATATGGCATGCAGAAGAGCAGGTGTTGCACTTCGCGCAGAACTCCATGTTCAGCATAAGGGGCTGGATCGCGTTCTTGTTGGAATCCTGGAAGAGCTTCTCGAGGCCGTTCAGGAAGCTTTTGACGAAAGCCTGCTCTTCCTCTTTGGTCTCGGGACGCTTAAGGCCGTCAAGGGCAATGAAGCCGTCGAGCGAAGCGCAGTGCTCCTTGGCCCACTCTTCCTTCATGGGCTTCCAGTCGGGCTCGAGGCCGTTGGTGTCGTACGGTGCGGGCAACGGCTTCAGGTCGTCGACCGGCGAAAGGATGTCAACCTTCTTGGAAATGTCGCGAGGACGAAGGTGCTTGGTGTTGACGGACATTGACTACTCCTCCGAATCTTTAGCCGGGGCGGGCTGGCAGTGCGGCGCGGACCACTTGGTGGTGACCGGCTGGGCAGCAGCGGCCTTCATCTTCTTCTCGGTTGCGGAACCAACCAGGTTGGGGTTGTTGTCCCAGAAGACCGAACGGAAGCAGAAGAACTTGCCAGCGTAATGGCCCATCTTGCTGATGGGGATGTAGATCATGAGAGCGCCCATAAGCACCAGGTGAACCAGGACGATGGGTGCGATGTTGGCAGCATCAAGGGTAAGGACCTGATGCGCAACGGTGAACACGTCGTAGTTCATCCAGCAGTAGATGCCGGTGATCAGAACGACCAAGATGGCGATGAGGTTGAAGTACTCCTCAGGCGTGGTGAACACGCGGAGATCCTCACGAGTGATGCGCTGGATGAGCAGGATTGCAGCGCCGATGGTGGTCATGGCGAAGCCAAGGATGCCGATGAAGCTCATGACGGCGACGACCCAGTCAATGGGCCAGAAAGCCGGGATGAACAGGCAGAAAGACCATGCGAGCATAACATAGATGCCGAAGTGGAACATGAACGAAGGAACCCACATGCCGCGCTGGCTAATGAACAGCTTACGGATGAAGATCATTTCCTTCATGACGTCGATCATCTCGGCAGCGTGATCGACCTTGCGCTCCTTAGTCCACCACTCGTCTTCCTCGTAGAACGATCCGCCGTAAACCCCGCGCCCAGACTCCTTGGGAATGGGGTACAGATCGAAACGAGAATGAGTGGACCACTTAGCGTACTTTGCGAACTTCGCGGCGCTCAGGGCGAGGAAGCCGATAAGCGCTACGAGCACAAAGACGAATACCAATGTATTCATGCGAACCCCCCTTGGTTCCTTGGCGGAACCTCTCTCTTTCTTCCACCAGTTGCCTTGTAAACACGCAAAAATGCGTATTCAACCATAATACAGCTAACTATAAATTACGGATATGATGCGACACTGTAAAATGCAAATCGATAATCGCACCATAAACGGCGGCTATGCGGCACTTAAAGGCACGTAACCCCACGTTCAGCACCTGAACCGCATATCCCCAGCTTTGTGAGCAAATCGTAAGCAATTGGAAAAAATGCTTCTGATAGCGAGACGCGATTAACACCCGCTGTGATAAGATACTTTTATACCCATAAGGTTTTCTAATGCCTCTTGAATCGGGCCTCATCGCTCCCCCGAAAGGCATCAAGAAAAGCACGTGGGCTTTGCGTATCTTTCGGAAGAGCGTCCAGGTCGTTTGAGAACGCACGATGACGCGCCTCCCTACGAGAAAGCGAAGTGCGGTTCAATGAGTTCTATCGAGCAATTTACCGTATTTAAAGAGGTTGCCGATACCGGCAGCATCACCCAGGCATCGAAACGCCTGTTCATCAGCCAACCCAGCGTCAGCGTCCAAATCCAAAACCTCGAGCACGAGTACGGCGCACAGCTTTTCTCGCGCACCAACCGCGGCGTTACCCTCACCGTTTTCGGCAAGATCCTGTACGACCAGGTAGTCATTGCGCTGCGCGCGGTCGAGCAAGCGAAGGACAGCATCCGCGAATATGCCGAGCGCGAAGGACGCATCGTCCACGTCGGGGCAACCCTCACCATTGGCGAGTACCTCCTCCCCCACATGATGAGCCTTACCCACGCCGACAACTCGTCGCCCAAGTTCAACGTCAACATCGCCAACACCAAGGCCGTCGAGCAGGGCGTTGTCGAAAGCAAACTGGGCATCGGCCTTATCGAGGGCCCCGTCAGCGATTCCGAGGACATCGAAGCCCATCAGTTCTGGGCCGATGAGCTTGTCGTCATCGTCCCGTTCCATCATCGTTGGGCGGGCATGGGTGAAATCGACTACGACGAATTCGTTCAGGAGAAGTTCATTTCGCGCGAAAAGGGTTCGGGCACGCGCAAGGTCATGGAGGATGCTCTCGCCGCACGCGATTTCGATCCCAAGAAAATCAACACCATCATGGAGCTGAACTCCACTCAGTCCATCAAAGAGGCCGTCATGGCGGGCCTTGGCGTTTCCATTCTTTCGGAACTCACCATTCAGGAAGAGTGCCGTCTGAAGCGCCTGTCCACGCTGCGCATCAAGAACTGCCGTCTCGAGCGCCCGCTCAACGTCATCACCAATGTGAACGCGCGCCTTACCTCCGAGGAGCAGTGGTTCCTGCAGCAAATCAGCAATCGCGAGGTCATCGAGAAGATCGTCCCGAAACCCTGCGACTGCTGCAGCGACACCTGTAGTGCTTAGGTGAAGCAAGCCTTCTGATTCCGCGAAGATAAGCCCTTCGAACCATCCGGTTCGAAGGGCTTTGCTATGCTTTCAAACATGATACGGAAAGGAATCGCCATAGTGCGCGGTATGTTCGCATTCGCCTTTGCTTGTATGGTCGTGATTGCGTTGTTCATCGTCATCACGAATCTTGTCGTGCTCATTTCCACGAAATCAAGCATTATCAGCGAGGAAGACGCCACGCTGACCCACAAGTCGGACGCCATCTTGGTTTTGGGCGCGTCGGTTTACGCCGACGGCACGCCCTCGGGCATCCTGCAGGACCGTCTGAACGAGGCTGCTCGCCTTTACTTCGCCGGCGACGCACCACGCATCATCGTCAGCGGCGACGGGCGCCAAACCTCGTACAACGAACCCGCAGCCATGAAAGAATACCTGATCGGGCTTGGTATTCCCAGCTCGGCGATCTTCTGCGACCGTGCGGGCTACTCAACTTATGACAGCTCGTATCGCGCGCGCTACATCTTCAACTGCTCCTCGCTCATCATCGTCACGCAGTCCTACCACCTGCCCCGCGCCCTGTACTCTGCGCGCGGCTTGGAAATCGATGCCGTGGGCGTGCCGTCGAACGGCGGCCCCTACGCAAATCAGGGCTACTACGACCTGCGCGAGATCCCTGCACGCACCAAGGACTTCATCTACACGCTGGCAAAAAAGACCAGCGCGATCTTAGGTGAACCCGTCAGCCTTGCGCAATCGGGCGACGTGACGAACGACCACCGCATCTAGCGGGAAGGACTTGCAGGGCGGCGTGCCCGCTGCCGCACGCACTCGCCTTAACGAGTTTAACGGCATGCCGGCTGCCGTTGCGCGCGATTACCGTAACGGGCTCGAACGGCACCCTCGCCCTGTGGCAACATGCACTCAAGCCGCGCGCCTCAGATAAACGCGCCCCACGCAGCAAACAAGAAACCCGCCCGATCAGCGCGAACTACGCGATCAGGCGGATTTTTCATTGCAAGATGTTTCTCAGTTGAAAAAGACTACTTGGTTGCCTCTTCGGCTTCCTTGTCAGCCTCTTCCCGGGCGACTTCTTCAGCTTCCTCGACGTCAGCTTCAACAGGCTCGGCCTTCTTAACGACCTTCTTAACCTTCTTGGGAGCCTCCTCGGCTTCCTCAACCTCGGCCTTCACGGCCTCTTCCTGCTGAGCAGCCTCCTCGGCGCCCTCCTTCATGCCGGAGCGCAGGTTCTTAATACCAGAGCCCATGGCCTTACCAAGCTTTGGAAGGTTCTTTGGGCCGAAGATAAGCAGAATGACAACCAGGATGATGATGAGTTCGGGCATGCCCAATCCGAAGATTTTCATATAGTTCCTCCTTGCGGGGTGTAGCGCATTCGGATGCGCGTCTTCGGTCCATTATACGGTTCGGCAGGCCGATGGGGATGCTTTTCCATACGACCTGCCGAACACATTGACGGCGCCTTTACATGCAACGCCGCAGATCACGATAAACCGACCGTTATTTCACAACGATGTTGACCAGACGACCGGGGACGATGATGAGCTTCTTGATCTCCTTGCCGTCAAGCGAGTCGCCCATGATCTTCATGGCCTCGTCCTGGATCTCGTCCTTCGAAGCGTCGGCTGCAACCTTGATATGCATCTTGACTTTGCCGTTCACCTGAACAGCCAGCTCAACCTCATCGGCCTTTGCCTGCTCGGGATCGAACGTGGGCCAAGCCTGCTCGCTGATGGAGCCCGTGCCTTCAAGAACGTCGGACCACAGTTCCTCGGCGAAATGAGGCGCGATCGGAGCGATAAGCTTCACCAGGACATCGGCGATCTCGCGCGAGAACTGCGCATCACGATCGTCGGCGGACGCAACACGCAGGTAATCGCCTGCGGCGTTGACCAGCTCCATGATGGCAGCGATGGCGGTGTTGAAGTTGTCGCGATCGAAGTCATTCGCAACCTTCTCGACGATGCGGTGACGCTCGCGCTTCAGAACCTTCGCGGCCTCGGCGACCTTAGCGGAATCGGCACCGGCCTGGAACAGGGTTTCCTCGTCGGCCTTGCCAACCAGATCGTTCACGACACGCCACAAACGGTTCAGGAACTTGTACATGCCGGCCAAACCGTCCTCGTTCCACAGCAGCTCCTTGTCGGGCGGAGCCATGAACAGGATGTACGCGCGAACTGCGTCGGCGCCATAAGCGGCGATCATGTCCTCGGGAGCAATAACGTTACCCTTGGATTTGGACATGACGTCGCCGTGCTCGTCGAGAACCATGCCCTGGCATAGGAGGTTCTTGAAGGGCTCGTCGCATTCAAGCATGCCTTCGTCACGCAGCACCTTGGTGAAGAAGCGGCTGTACAGCAAGTGCAGAATGGCATGCTCGATGCCGCCGATGTACTTGTCAACGGGCATCCAGGCGTTTGCCTTGGCGCTGTCGAAAGGCGCCTGCTCGTTGTGCGGATCGGTATAGCGCATGTAGTACCAGCTGGAGCACGTGAACGTGTCCATGGTGTCGGTCTCGCGACGAGCGGGCTTGCCGCATTTCGGGCACGTGCAGTTCACGAAGCCCTCGTGCGTGGCCAGCGTCTCGCCAGCGGCAAGGTCGATGTCCTCGGGAAGAAGAACCGGCAGGTCTTCCTCGGGAACGGGCACGACACCGCAGTCGTCGCAATAAATGGCCGGGATGGGGTTGCCCCAATAACGCTGGCGGCTGATGAGCCAGTCGCGCAGACGGAACATGACCTGCCTATGACCGCGGCCGATCTCCTCGAGATACGCCACAACGGCGTCCTCGCCCTCGGAATGCTTGCCGCCCGTAAGGCCGGTGAAGCGGCCGGACTGGACCAGACGGCCCTCGGCCTCCATGGCCTGCTCCCAGTCGACGCTGGTGACAACGCGGTTCTGCTCGTCCTTCAGCTGCTCGTACAGCGGGTCGTCGTCGCCCAAGATGATGGGGATGATGGGTAAGTCGTACTTCTTGGCGAACTCGAAGTCGCGCTGGTCGCCGCAGGGAACGGCCATGACCGCGCCGGTGCCGTAATCGGCGACGATGTAGTCGGCAACCCAAACGGGCACCTTCTCGCCGTTGACCGGGTTCACAACGTAACGGCCGGTGAACGCGCCGTGCTTCTCCTTGTTGCCCTGAGCGCGCTCGACCGCAGTGATCTTCTTGGCGTTCTCGACAACCTCCATGACGGCTTCTTCATACTGCGTGCCCTTGACCAGGTCGGCAAGGATCTTGCTTTCGGGGGCAAGCAGGAAGAAGCTGCAGCCGAACAGCGTATCGGCACGCGTGGTGAACACGGTGATCAACTGATCGTCGGTGGGCTCTTGCGGAATGGAGCCGTCGGCATCGCACAGAGTGAACGTGACCTCAGCGCCTTCAGAACGGCCGATCCAGTTGGCCTGCTGCTGCTTGACGCGCTCGGGCCAGCCCTCAAGCTGGTCGAGATCGTCCAGGAGTTCCTGAGCGTAATCGGTGATCTTGAAATACCACTGAGTAAGGTCGCGCTTCTCGACCTCGCTGTCGCAACGCCAGCAACGGCCTTCGGTGACCTGCTCGTTTGCAAGAACGGTACCGCAGCTGGGGCACCAATTCACCGGTGAGTTGCGGCGCTCGACCAAACCGCGCTTCCAGAACTGCTCGAAAATCCACTGGCCCCAGCGATAGTATTCGGGGTCGCAAGCGACGACGGTGCGGTCCCAGTCGTACGAGAAGCCCATGCGCTTGAAACTGGCCTTCTGCGTTTCAATGTTGGCATACGTCCACTTTGCGGGATGGCTGTGATGTTTGATAGCCGCGTTCTCGGCGGGAAGGCCGAACGCGTCCCAACCCATGGGATGAAGCACGTCGAAGCCCTGCATGCGGCTGTAGCGCGCAATGACGTCGCCGATGGTGTAGTTACGGACATGCCCCATATGGATGTCGCCCGAGGGGTACGGGAACATCTCGAGGACGTATTTTTTAGGACGGTCGTCGCCCTCACGCACCTGGTTGATGCCCGACTCTTCCCACGCCTTCTGCCAACGCGGCTCGATCTCGTGCGGATTGTAAGCTTTCATGTGATCTCTTGTCTTTCCCGGCGTGAGGCCAAATCAAGGTTCATCTTTGAAACCCCTGTTCAGCGCAGTTTGCCGATCTTCCGCTGTCGAATGTTCCTATTATAGTGAGAATCGCGCCCGACGCACCATGAACCCCGCGCCCGTCCGTAAAATTTCGCATAGTCGGTATCTGCGAATGGAAGATCCGCGACGGAAAGCCGGCGAGCTAAACCAGCAGCTCGTAGAAGGACATGTCGCGGTAAGCCCCATGCTTGAAGGCGATCTCCTTCATGGAGCCGCAGTACTCGAAGCCGAACTTCTCGTGCAGGGCGACGCTTGTCTGGTTGCCCTCGGTAATGACCGAGATCACCGCATGCGTGTCCCGGTTCGCGCGCGCTTCGCCAATTATGGCGGCCATCAGCTTACCGCCAATCCCCTGACCCCTGTGATCAGGGGAGATGTAAATCGACAGTTCAACGGCAGGCGCATACCCGCCCTTGCTGCGAAACGCCGACAGGCTTGCGTAACCGCACACGCCCTCCCCGTCGTCAGCGACGATCAAAGGATGGTTGCCGCCAGGCTTGTTGTACTCCGCCATGTGCCCGGCCCACGTCTCGGCGTCAGCTGGGTGAATGGCGAAATTGTTGCAAGCTGTTTCAACCTCGTAGTTGTAAATGGCTCGAATGGCCTCGAAATCGTCTTCCGTCGCTTTCCTGATCATCATTGGTGTATGTCTACTTCTTTCTTTTCGAACTTCCTCTATGCGATCCCATCGCAAAACAAGGCGCACTGCAAGGGTGCCTACAGCGCGCCTTGCGATTCTTTCAGTGGCATTTAGTTGGTGCTCTCTTTTGCGACAAGCTTTGCCGAGCCATAGCGCTCGCGCAGAAGGGGCTTGTCGATCTTCCCGGTGGCGTTGCGCGGCACATCGGCGAAGATATACTTGCGCGGGCGCTTGTAGCGCGGCAGCTTCGCGCAGTAATCGCGCAGCTCATCCTCGGTGCACGTCACGCCGGGTTTCAGTTCGACCACGGCGCACGCGATCTCACCCAAACGGTTGTCGGGCAAGCCGATGACCGCCACGTCCTTCACCGCGTCGTTGGCGTGAATGAAGTCCTCGATCTGGACCGGGTACAAGTTCTCGCCGCCGGTGATGATGACATCCTTCTTGCGATCGACCAGCCAGATGAAACCGTCGGCGTCGATCTCGGCCATGTCGCCGGTGTACAACCAGCCACCACGCAAGACATCGGCCGTGGCCTCGGGGTTCTTGTAGTAGCACTCCATAAGGCCGCTGCCGCGCAGGCAAAGCTCGCCCACGTTGCCGTCGCCGGGCGAGACAGGCGTGCCGTCACCCATGCGGACCTCGGCTTCCCAGCCGTAGCCGGGAACGCCGATGGCGCCCACGTGATCGGCGTTCTCGACGCCCAAGTGAACGCTACCGGGCCCGATGCCCTCGGACAAGCCGTAGTTGGTGTCGTACTGATGGTGCGGGAAATACTTGTGCCAGCGCTTGATCAGGCTGGGCGGAACGGGCTGCGCGCCAATATGCATCAAGCGCCACTGCGACAGCTGATAGTCCGACAGCTTCACGGTGCCGTCTTCGATGGCGTCCAGGATGTCCTGCGCCCACGGAACCAGCAGCCACACAATAGAGCAGTCCTCTTCAGACACGGTGCGCAAAATCCAATCGGGGCGCACGCCGCGCAGGATGACGGCCTTGCTACCCACGGTCAGGCTGCCCAGCCAGTGCATCTTCGCGCCAACGTGGTACAGCGGCGGAATACACAGGAAATTGTCCTCGTGAGTTTGGCTATGATGCTTCTGCTCGGTGATTGCCGCGCGCATCAGGCTGCGATGCTTATGGAGGATGGCCTTCGGGAAGCCGGTCGTTCCGCTGGAAAAGTAAATGACGCCCAGATCATCGTCATCGATGGCGATACCGGGGTCTTCCGCGGTGAAATGGCCCACGCGAAGGTTATAACTGTCGGCGAACGAAGGGCAGTCCTCACCCACAAAATACAGGTGCTTGACCTGGGGAATACGGTCGACGATCTCTTCGATGCGGCCGATGAATTCGGGGCCGAAGATAAGCACCTCGACATCGGCAAGCTCGAGGCAGTACTTGATCTCGTCGGCAGTGTAGCGATAGTTCATAGGAACCGCGATGGCGCCCGACTTCAGCACGCCGAAGTAAACCGGAAGCCACTCAAGGCAGTTCATCATCAGGATGCCCACCTTGCTTTCGCGTTTCACGCCGGCATCAAGCAGCAAATGCGCGAAACGGTTGGCGCGGTCGTTGAACACCTTCCACGTCATTTCGCGGCGATAACGCTGCGTAGGGTTGGTCTCAACCAGCTCGTACTCGCGCCACGTCTTGCCACGACGATCGCGGATCTCGGGGTTCACCTCGACCAACGCGACCTCTTCGGGCCACTGGCGGGCGTTCTGCTCTAGGTATTCGGTTACAGGCATGTTCAGGCCTCGCTAACTTGAACTGACACGGGTTGTTGCAGCAAACCGCGCGAGAATAATACCGCAAGAACGATGCTGTTCGGCAGCTGCGCTGTCGGTTTTCTCGACAGATTCTTCCACGACTTCAACGGGAAACTAAGTTGACCGGAATCGCCAAGGCAAAACGCCGACCGCGCGAAACGCAACGTTCACTTACCACCGTCCAGGAAGATCTTTCGCGTGACGAAATTCCAAACCATGACAACCGCCGTAGCGAAAATCTTGACCAACAGGTAGCTGATGCCGAAGAAGTCGACGCCCACCCACATCAAAGCGTCGTTGATGAGAAGGCCGATAACGGAAAGCACGACGAAGATGATGAACTCGCGCCTGCGACTGAGCCCCTCTTTGTGGGTGAACACGTAGCGCATCGAAGCGACGTAGTTGAAGATAACCGACACCGTGAACGAGATCGTTGCGCTGATCAGGTAATTCACGTTGAAAAGCTCGGTAAGCAGCACCATCAAGCCATAGTCGATGACGAAGGCGATGACGCCGACGACGCCGAACTTCGCAAACTGGGCTATCAACTGCTTCACGTTCACTCCTTGAACGAGGGGGATGCACGAAAGATGCGGCGCGATTCGAAAGTGCCATTACCGAAGAATAGCAAAGGAGCCGCCCCTTAAGGACGGCTCCGAAACGACACTATGAAGCAACCATCTTACCTGCAGGCTGCAAGGGTGCGCAGGCGAACGCGATGCACGGGTTGCGAAAGGCGCGTGGACTCGCGCACCGCGCGGGTTGCGCATCTTGCGGCCTGCGTGGGCGTGCGAACCGCTGCCGAGCCCCTTACACGATCTCGAGATCTTCGCGGTCGCGCAGCATGATGGCGCGCCAACCGGGAACAAGCGAAGCCAGCCAGTAAAGCAGGCCGCCCATGATGGCCGTGAAGCCCGAGCCGGTGGTGAAGCAGAACAGCGAGCTTTGGATGTCTCCCGTGATGGGGTTGTACACGAACAGCAGAGCAGTGACCAACGTGACAGCGATGACGCCGATGCCGATCCAGTTGAAACTGCCCTTGAAATCGTACGCGGTATGCCCCTCGCGATGGTACAGCGACTTCAGCGAGAACTTGCGCTTACGCAGAATGATGTAGTCGACGAACATGATGCCGATAATCGGGCCCTGGATGTACGCCGCGATCGATATGAACTGACCGAAGTTGGCAGTCACTTCGCCCGTCAGCGTCAGGATACTGACGTAGATGCAGGAAAGCAGAACCAAGATCTTATAGTCGACCTTCGGCCATGCGGCTTTCAGAACCATGTCGTTCACGTAGCCGCCAACAGCCTGCGTGCCAATGTTGGCGAACGCAACCAGCATCAGCGAAAGCAGCGCGATGTTGGGACCAAGGGTTGCCAGCATGACGGTCGGATCGCTTTCGTAAACGCCCGTGGTGATGTACATGACGATGGCCATAACAGCGCCGATGAACACGAAGAACGGCGCGACGATGGCATAACCGGCGAACGTTCCCCAGTAGCCGCCGCGCTCGGTGTGGGAAAGACGCGGCAGGATGATTGCCTGCGTGGACCAGCTGAACGAGAAAGCAACCATGCCCTCGGCTGCAAGCGCGTAAGCCTGCATGCGGTCGACGCCCATGTCGGTAAGGTCGGGCTTGTAGGCCACGATCTGGTCGATCGGCACAATGGTGAAGCACATGATAAACACGATGACGCCGATGGCCAAAAGCAAGGTGACCAGAATACGCGAAGTCCATTTAATGGCAGACGGACCTGCGATGGCGATCAAAGATCCCAGCACAACGCTGATGACGCTGATGACGTTCACCCATTGATCGGGAATCAAGATCCCGTACCCGGCGCAGATCTGCGCGATGGACGAGCCGAACATGTTCGCCGCAACCGCGTACCAAAACCAGTTTCCTAAGATAACCGCTGTCGCGAACACCTTCACGCCGTTGTCGCCCAGCACCGCACGCAGGTAAACCCACAGGTCAACGCCGTAACGCACCGCGAAAATGACAGGCAGCGATTCGATGATCAGGAACAATCCGCCCATGGCGAACGTAATGATCAGCGACTGCCAGAAATCGGTATAGCTGGCGGTAAGAGCGCCCTGCGAATAGCACCATGTGGCAATCGCGAAGCCGCTGGTTACCAGTAAGGTGTCCCAAAAGCTGTACGTGCGCTCGCCCTTCTTGACGGGCACCAGGCCGAAAATGGTCTCTTGCTTAACGTAGTCTTGCATCGTTTGTTTTGCCATTGGTTGCCTCCTACAGAAACTCGCCGATAACCAACAGGGCAACGCTCACGATGGGGATGGCGATGATAAGCGCCCAATCAACTTTGTTAAGCGCCTTGGGGAACTGGTAGCCCGGTTCCTCCATCAGCGCCAAGCGCTCGTTGATCTCAGCATCAAGCTCGCGCTCGAAGTCGTCGTTTTGCGACATCTGAACCTCTTCTTCTTGTTCTACGTCCGAGTACCTAAACGACTCGGAACGTTCACGATTATGTTGGCTTCGATGAATTTGAACAAGAGATTTGTAAGAATGTGTTCATAAGATTGTAAAAATCCACAAGACTGAACGTACCAAGAATAAAGCCCGGACTCGACGATAGCCAAACCCGGACCTTCGATGACACGCCTGATGGCATAGCCGTTGCGGAAACGACCCCGTTACGATTTCTTGGCAGCCTGATATGCCTGGGTCAGATCGATGTTCATATCGACCGCTGCATTGATTCCCGCAACCGAACCGTTGTTGGAATACTGCCAGATAGTGAAGTCGTGCTTGATGGACGGAACAGGCATGCCGTATTCCGCGTACCAAATGTCGTAGCTGGAAAGATTGCTCAGCGAATAGCGCGAAAGGTCGGTGCTGTTGCCGTAAACCATCGCGGTGTAGCCTGCCTGCTCGACGCGCGCACAGAAGGCCTTGGCGCATGCGGTCATCTCATCCCTGGAAAGCCCACCCGTGCGCGACTTGCCGACACCCGCCGCCACTTCCTCGCAGTCATAAACAATAGGGTACTGCAACTGACGGCCCGCAAGCTTCTCAAGAACGAAATCGGCCTCTTCCTGCGCCTCGGCTACCGTGGTTGCCTGCGAGAAGAAGTACACGCCGGTATCAAGGCCGACGTACTGGGCGCTGTCGATGTTCTCCTCGAAGTAATCGTCAAGGAAGATACCGCCGGTCGAGGTGCCGCGGTAGCCAACGCGGATAACCGCGAAATCGATTCCGTCACGGGCAACCTGGAACCAATCGATCCCGCCCTGGTTCTCGGATACGTCGATTCCCAAACGTGACAGAACCTCGCCATCCTGCTTGTAAACGTAGCGGCCGTCGGATCGATCAAGGTTGGACCACGTGTACGGGCTTTGGTAAGCTGCTTCCTTTTGCTCCTCGGTAAGAGGACCCTGGTCGCCCAACCCAGCGAAACCGCCGGTCAGAAAAAGACGCATGCCGAAGTACCCGACAAGAAGAAGAGCCGCTGCTGCGCACAGGCCGATCAGGATCTTCGGGAGCCGGCTGAGGAAAGACGGCTTCGACTGAACGTGGCTGGGGATGGGAGCTTGACCGTGCATGGGCGCGCGACCTTGCTGATGAGGACGCCCGCCTTGCTGGGGATAGCCACCCGCCTGGGCGCGAGGGCACAGGGTGCGGCTGGCCTGAGGGTTTCCGGATGCCGCAGGCTGAGCCCCGCGCGAAGCTGGAGAGCCATGCCTTCGTGGGGTTTGGTTTTGAGGCGAATACGAAACGCGCCCCGGCGCGCTTTGGTGCGCGCGGGGGCGTTGATTCGAAACGCTTGGCCGTTTATCGGAGCCGGTCAAGATGCTGATTATTTCTGCTCGTCAGCCTTAGCGGCATCGGCCTGCTCGGCCTCGACCTTGACGGGCTGAGCCTTAATAACGTCGGCCTTGGCGGCGTCGGTCTGCTCCTGCTTGTCCTTCTTGCCACCGAAGATGCCCTTGATGCGCTGACCAACGGTCTTCTTCTCTTCAAGGGTGCCGTTCTCTTTGGCGGCGGCGTAGGCAGTCTCGGCCTCTTTCCTCTGCTCGCGAAGCTCGGCAGCACGAGCCTTCTGCTCTTTACGGGCAGCCTTGCTCTTGCCGTGGACAACCTCGTTGGTGTAGCCCTTGCGAAGCTTGCGGATCTTGCTCATGTCGATGTACAGAGCAAGGATGATCAGGACATATGCGAAAAGCAGCAGGTACATGGACCAGTCGCCCCACGGTGCGGGAGCGCCGGAAAGCAGGAACGACAGGCCCGTGCAGACGACGGCGCCGATAAGGGCAGCCCAATACTGTCGGCGCAGGCTGCGGTACTGGATGGTGGGCATGTTGCTGGAATCAACGCCCAACGCACGCGCCTTCTGCATTTCCTTTTCCTCGCGCTGGCGAGCTTCCTCGCGCTTCTGCTTCTTGGTTTTAGGTGCGGGTTCGTTGGTAGTGGATGCAGCCTTGGACACCGGCTTCGCCATGGAAGCGCTTTTACGTGTCTTGCCCGCGCGCTCTTCGCTTTGATAGCGCTCGTTCATGGGGTTGCGTTGGGTCATCTGCGGAGCTCCTTGATCGTGCATGCGCAGCGCTTCGCGTGGCTGCGTCGTGTTTTCAGCAAAATCTAATTCTAATACTTGACAACGGCAAGCGCTAGAAGATATTAGCGCATCCACAAGCATGCGAAACGAACCCCGCGCAAGGCTAAATGACCTTCGACTCCTCGACCTTCTCGACGAACCAGTCGACCAGCTTGATCATGGGGTTTCGCAGAACGAAGCCCAGCAGGATGAACGGGACGGTGAACAGCAGCAACGTGCCGATCTCGATCCAGAAATCGTTGTTGTACATTCCGAACATCGCCGCGCGCATCGCGTTGACAACGTGGGTTACCGGCAGCCAGGCACTAACATCCTGGAAGAAATCGGGCAGGATCGCCAGCGGATAGCTTCCACCGCCGCCCGCAACCTGCAGGATCAGCAGGATAACCGCAATGGCCTTGCCAAGGTTCGCGAACGAAGCGACCAGCGTGTAGATGATGAATGCGAACACGAGGCCGGACACGATGAAGCACAGCAGGTACAACCACGGGTTGTCCACCTGCACGCGCAGGAAGAACATGTTGCCAAGGCACAGCACCGTGCTTTGCGCGATGGACATCAATGCGACGATGCCGAAACGACCTAGGAAGATTTGCGGGGGCTTCGGGTTGTCCAACTCGCGAAGGATGCGCTCGGAAGGGTTCAGCGAGAACGTGACCATGATAAGCAGCGCGCCGATCCACAACGCAAGCGAGGTGTACAGCGGCGCCATGGCCGAGCCGAAGTTCTCGACCGGGTAAAGCGCATGGCGATCAAGCACAACCGGAGCGGAGATCGCATTTGCCAACGACGAGGTGTCACCCGAGAGGACGTTGTGCAGCGCCGTCTTGTCGCCCGTGGCCAAAGCCTCTGCAATCGCATCGGAAAGCTCGGCGAGCTTCGCAGCAGAGCGATCAAGGTCGTCCGCCGCCGAATCAAGCTTGGCCTTCGCACCGTCCAAACCCGAAGACACCGATCCCGCAGCGCCCGTCAGATCGTCGCTCGCGTTGCCCAAAAGCGCGGCGCTACCTGAAACTTGCGAGCTCAGATCGGCAATAGTGGCAGAAAGATTGTCAAGCTGGGGCTTCAGGTTCTCATCGTACTGGGCCTTCGCGTCATCGACCGCCTGTTTCGCCTCGTCGATCTGTTTCTTGATCTGCTCACGCTGCTCTTGCCTGTCGCCCACGCCCGCAACCATGTCATCGGCGGACTGGTCGATGCCGTCCGCGAGCGCGTTCATCAACGCCGCCGTGGAGCGCATCTGAAGGATCATGGCTTCAACGGCAAGCTGACTATCGTCAGGAAGGCTGCTCTTCATGGCGGCAAGCTGGTCGGCGATGTTGGAGTAATTGCCCGCTTGGCTGCGCAGGTTCGTGGCCGTCAGATGCAACGACGACGCAGTGTTTGCCGTGGTGGCGTCGGCCGAGTCGAAGGCCGCGTCAACGGCAGTCTGAACCGAGCCGAACGTCGACGAGCTGGTTTCCACCGCCTGCGACAGTGCGGCAGTTGCCGAGTCCATGGCCGAGATGATGCTCTCACCCGAGCCTTCCACCTGCTCCACCTGAGATGACACCTCGGAAGCGGATTCCTTCGCCTGGGAAAGCAGGTCGGCAGAGCTGCTGACCAAATCGCGCGACGAACCCAGGATGGACGAATACGCCCGCAAAACCGACGAAGCACGCGTCAGCTGGCCGGACAGGACCTCGACGTGATCGCCAAGGTCGCCAATGGCGCCGTCAACGTCGTTCGTGTCGGCATAATTCAGAAGATCTTGCGCAATCGCAAGCGCAGCGTCGGACAGCGTCTCCATAAATACCTGATTGACCTGGGATGACACCTGATCGGCACCCTGGTCGGTAACCTTCGGCGCAATGGCGTTCTTCTTCTCGTTCGAATAATAGATGATCTGCGCATGCTGAACGTCATCGGAGTAGAACGTCATCATGTCGCGGCTGAAGCTTTCGGGGATGACCACGGCAGCGTAGTACTTACCCGAACGTGCACCGTCGATAGCATCTTCCTCGGTTGTGACCACCCAGTTGATCTGGTCGTTCGCACGCAGCGCCGACACCACCTGATCGCCGACGCTCACCTTGATGGGCACCAGATCGCTCTTGTACCCCTCGTCGGTGTTGGCAACGGCAACGGACAAGTTGCCCGTGTTCTCGAACACGTTCCAGCTGGCGATCAAGTTGTACCACGAGAAAATGGACGGCAAAGCGATGATACCCAGCACGCAAATGACGGTGACCACATTTCCGCGCAGGCGTTTGA
The DNA here is from genome assembly GCA_934668515.1 of uncultured Eggerthellaceae bacterium. Classification (GTDB taxonomy): domain Bacteria; phylum Actinomycetota; class Coriobacteriia; order Coriobacteriales; family Eggerthellaceae; genus UMGS1502. The sequence goes on along the minus strand of CAKUNS010000001.1, from coordinate 30,546 downwards.
GATCGCCCTTGAACAGCTCCCATGCGTTCCTCATCGGCCTTCTCCCCCTTCAACGGAAGCAGCGGCCGCCGAATGGGCGCTTTCCTTCTCACTGATGCGGTTGCGTGCCGAGAACAGCTCGCGCAGCTCGGCGTCGGACATGGCATTGAGCGCGGCCTGTCTTTCAAGGCTGTCGCGAACATGTTCGATGACCAGCAAGAACGCAATGACCACCACAAGCCAAAGCAGCCATACGGTAAGCACGACGACCTTCTTGCCGGGACTCAGGAACGCCATAGCCGTGGTGAACACGACCGGCACGCCGATGCCGAAGATGATGGCATCGCGCTTGAGTCTGGGATACAACCTGAAGAAGCGCGCCGAATGCTCGTTAAGGTAGGCGCGGAACTCCCCGTGGTCGGACATGGCGCGGATGATCTGCGTCACGCGATAACGGCGCTCGGGCAGGTGCACCATCTCGTGATTGATGATGTCAGTTTCGGTAAGCTGCTTCGCGAACATGAGGTTGGTGTTGGTGAGGAACGGCCTGACGAACACACCAATCAGCACGAACACTATGAAGAACAGGGCGAGCATGGCCAGGTCGTTCGTCCAAGCGTTCCCGTAGAAACCACTCACCGTTTCGCGCATGGCGTTGATGCCGTACGTAAAGGGGAACACCGGGTAGATCGTCTGGAAGAAGCGTGTGGTCAGCTCGACCGGATACAAGCCCGTGGCTCCGGGGATCTGAACGAACACCATGATCACGCAGAGGCCCTTGCCCACGTGCTGAAGCGTGGTAGACAGCGTGTACTGAATGGCCAAGTACGTAAGCGAGCAAGCTATCGCCGTGATGTACAGCGCGGGCGCCGACACCGTTTGCACGCCTAGATACAAGCAGCCGGTAATGCAGACGATCGCCTGAAGCGAAACCATGATGGCAAACAGAAGGCCGCGGCCCAAATAGCGCTGCGCGATAGTGAGGTTCTTGATGCCCTCGTCATCAACCTCGACGTGCATGATGACCATCAGCATGAACACGCCGATCCACAGCGTGAGGTTGATGAAAAGCGGCGCCATGGCCGAGCCGTATGCGTTGAGCGGGTACAGCTCCTCGGTTTTGACCTTGGTCGGTGACTGCATGAAGTCGGCAACCTTGTCGACGTCGATGGAGCCATCGTCGCCGAACAGCTCGCCCAGCTTGCCTGACGTGCTCAGCGCCACAACGTCGGTACGCACGTTGTCGATCTCGGTTTGGGCATCGGCCAACAAGGCATCGGTCTGCGCCAAGGCGCCCGACGTGGTGGACAACGTGCCCTCAAGTTGGTTGAGCACCGAAGCAGTTTGATCGACCAGCGCGGTTTGCTGGGCAACCGTGCCGGCAAGGCTGTTGGACGTGGCGCTGATGGTGGCAAGCGCCGCGCTGGTTTGCGGGACGGTCTGCGTGGACAGCACCGTGCGGTAGTCGTCCGTGGCCTTGATGGTGGTCTGAACGGAATCGTTTATTGCGTTCGACGCCGAAGCAACCGACTGAGCCGAGTTCGAAACGTCGGTGGCCGTTTGCTCGATGATGTCAACCTGCGTCGATGCGTTGTTGTTCGCGGTTTCCAACGTGTCGATGACATCGCCGAGCAACTTCTTCTGATCGCCTTCGGGCATGTCTGCCTGCATGGAGCGTAGCTCGGTGATAAGCGCCTGATTGCTTTCGACAAGCGCCTTGCTGTATTCAGCCGCCTGCTTCACCGAGGCCTCGGCCGAGACGATGTTCGCCGCGGAATCGCCAATGACGGTGTTGGCCTGCGCCGCAGCAGACGAGATCATGGCCGACCCCTTGTCCAGCGCCGTGGACAGGCTTGACACCGTTTTGTTCATCTCGGTGTTCACCGTGGCAGTGAGCGTGGAAAGCTGGCTTAGAGCCAGGGACATGTCGGAAATCTGGGATTTTGCCTGGTCGAGAGCAGACTTCGCCTCGTGCGTCTTGGCAATGCCATCGGTTGACGCCTGATCAAGCTGGGAAATGGCGCTGCGCGCTGCATCCAGATCGGCCAAAACCTTATCAAGCTCGGTGACGACCGTCGACTTCGACGAATCGAAGCGCGCCTGCGAGTCCGCGAGCGAATCGTTAAGCGTCTGAGCAACGGTCGAGGTGACCGTCGAGATGAACGTCTCGTTGATGGTTGAATCCAGCGTGGAAGCGCCCGTATCGGTGATCTTCGGCGAAACCGGGCCCAGCTTCTCATTCACGTAGTATTCGAGCTTGGGCTGCTGGAACGAGTCGGAGAGGATGGTGGTCATGTCGCTGCTGAAATTCTCGGGCACGACGAACACCGCGTACGCCTTGCCGCTTTCCAGCAGGTCCATTGCCGTTTCGCGATCGGTTATATCCCAATCGAGCTGATCGTTTTGCTCAAGCTGCTCGACGATCTGGTCGCCCAACTGAAGATCGCCGAGCGTCTCGTCGTTGGCGCCCGCATCCTCGTTTACCACGCATACACGGAGCTCGCCGGTATTGCCATAGGGGTCCCAGAATCCAATGACGTTGAACCAGGTGTACAACGACGGAAGCACCACCAAGAACAGGGCGACGACCCAGCTGGCCGGCGCCTTGGCGATACGCTTCAGATCGCGGAACAACACGCGAAAGACGTTGCGCACGAACGATTCCCTCCTTTATGACTTCGTTGGACCCTTCGGTCGGTTTACGTCGGAACATTGTATCAAGTGAGTTTTTCACCACATGAGTATTATCAGACTGTTACACATCTGTTTTACAAGTCACCGACTATACCGAAAACCGTCAAAAGGAAAAGGTCGCCCACCTCTAGGAGAGGGCGACCCCTGCAAGCTCGAATGACGCGAAGCCCAGCGGCTTCCGATCGCTTCGATCAGAACGGGAACTTCTGACCCGTGATCTTCTCGTAAGCCTGGATGTACTTCTGGCTGGTCTTCTCGACGATTTCCTCGGGCAGAGCAGGCGGGTTACCCTGACGATCCCAGTTGGCGGTCAGCCAGTCGCGCAAGAACTGCTTGTCGAAGCTGGGCTGGCTCTTGCCGGGCTCATACTCGTCGCCGGGCCAGAAGCGGCTGCTGTCCGGGGTCATAACCTCGTCGGCAAGGACGATCTTGCCGTCGATGACGCCGAACTCGAATTTGGTGTCGGCAATGATGATGCCGTTTTCAGCGGCATGGTCGCGAGCGAGGGAGTAGATCTTGATGGCCAGGTCACGCAGTGCCGTGGCGTTCTCTTCGCCAATAAGCTCGACGCAACGCTCGAAGCTGATGTTCTCGTCGTGGCCGCCGATCTCGGCCTTGGTGGAAGGCGTGAAGATGGGCTCGGGGAGCTTGGAGGAGTTCACCAAGCCCGCGGGCAGCTCGATGCCGCAGACGGCGCCGTTGGCCTCGTACTCCTTAAGGCCGCTGCCAGCCAAGTAACCGCGAACGATGCACTCGACGGGGAACATCTCGGCCTTCTTCACCAGCATGAAGCGACCGTCCAGGTAGTCGGCGTACGGCTTGAACTGCTCGGGCAGGTCGGCCACGTCGGCGCTGATCAGGTGATTGTCGATGACATCCTTCATCTGGTCGAGCCAGAACAGCGAAAGCTGCGTGAGGACACGGCCCTTGTTGGGAATCTCGTTGTCTAGAATGTAGTCGAACGCGGAGATGCGGTCGGTTGCGACCATCAACAGCTTGTCGCCCAAGTCGTAGATATCGCGGACCTTGCCCTGTGCGTCGGGCTTGATGTCGATCACGGTCATGTGACGTACCCCTTTGCTAGAAGGTTTCTGACGATAGTTCCCATTATGCGCCTTCCGCTGCCCAAGTTGGAACGACTGCGTTAAAAATCACCGACTTGGGATTCAAGGGCGCTTAGTGCCTTTTTTTGCCTATCAAGCTGTTACATTCCCGCGCGCTCGGCGGCCTTGCGCATTGCCTTGGCCTTGGACGGGTTCTTCTGCTGCTTGGACTTGCGATCGTACAGCGGGATGTAAATGGTGAAGCAGGCACCCTCGTTCTTGCGGCCGTCCACTTCGACCCAGCCCTCGTGACGATCGACGATTTCTTTCACCACGGAAAGGCCGATGCCTAAACCGCCGCTTGCGCGGTTGCGGCCGGCATCCGCACGCCAGAAACGCTGGAAAACCATCTTGGCTTCGTCGGGCGAAAGGCCGATGCCCGTGTCCTGGACAGCGATGGAGGCCATCGCGTCGCCGCGCTTCACGCTGACGGTGATGTGGCCGCCCTCGGGGGTGTAGCGCACCGCATTCGAGATGAGGTTCGCCGTGGCCTGGCGGATCATGTCGGGATCGCCCATGACGTAGGTGTCAGGATCGGCATGGTACTCAAGCGAAAGTCCCGAGTCCTCGACGTAGGCCTGATGCGTCATGACGATGGTGGAGATAAGCTCGCCGACGTCGACCAGCTCGGCCTTCATCGCGTTCGAACGGTTCTCCAAACGCGAAAGTTTCAACAGCGAATCGACCAAGCGGCTTAGGCGCTGAACCTCGGAATTGACCACGGCTAGGTGCTCCTCGTTGGCAGGGAACACGCCGTCAACCATGGCCTCGACCGTGGACTGGATCGCCATAAGGGGCGTGCGCAGCTCGTGCGCGACGTCGGTGGTAAGACGACGTTCAAGCTCGTAGCTTTGCTCGATGTTGTCGGCCATGGCGTCGAAGGTCTGACCCAGACGGGCGATCTCGTCGTCGCCGGTTAGATTCGTGCGTGCCTTGAAGTCGCCTTCCTTCATGGCCTCCGCCGTGTCGGAAATGCGCTTGACCGGGCGAACCAAGCTTCGTGCGAATAGGTAGCCGATGATGGAAGCCAGGATCATCGCAAGGGCAGCGGCCATCAGCAGCGCCTGATACGAGTTGTCGCGGAATGCCTTGTCGGACGGACGCATGAGCGTGTCAGAGCCGTACACCCACACACGCACCTTGCCAATGGGGTTGCCCTCGGCATAGATGGTTGAAGTGGCAATGCCGGTGGCGTTGGCCTTAGGCGCCAACGACGGGGCGCTCATGCCCTCGCCGGAGCCCTTCTTGCCGAAATCGGTGGTGGAATCGTACAGAACGCCATCGTGCTCATCGACAACCTGAATGCCCAGACCCGAGTACACGCCGATGGAGTTGCTTACCGACTCGAACGCCTCGGAGGTGAACGTGCCGTTGTCGGTTTCGTAGCGCAGCGCCAAGCGATCAGCGGCGATGTCGGCCACCGATTGGATGTTCTCGCGCGTGTACGACTGAAAGTGCTGGCTCCACACGAACGAGACCACGCCGATGGCCACGACCGTGGTCATGGCGGCGATCAGGGCGAACGCGATGGTGACGCGCGTTGCGTATTTCAGGCTTGACCAGCGGAAGCGACGCGTCTTCCGTTCGAACGACTTGCCTTTTTTAGCAGACTGGCCGCCGGTTTCCTCGGCGGCCAGTCGATCTGATTTAGTTTCTTGTCCCATGAGAACTTTCCGCTGCGAACAGCTTCTTCAAGGTATCGGGATTGAGCGGCGCTACTGCTGCTGAGAAGGAGCCTTAGTGGGGTCCTCGAAGCGATAGCCGACGCCGTGAACGGTGTGCAGCCAGGTAGGATGGCGCGGGTTGTCGCCGATCTTGGCGCGCAAGTTCTTGACATGCGAGTCGATAGTGCGCTCGTAGCCCTCGAAGTCGTAGCCCAGAACCTTCTCGACCAGCTCCATACGGGAGTACACGCGGCCCGGGTAACGGGAAAGCGTGGTGAGCAGCTTGAACTCGCTGGCAGTAAGGTCGACTTCCTTGCCGGAAACCAAAACCTTGTGGCCGGAAACATCGATGGTGAGCTCGCCGAAGTTGAGCACCTCGCGCTGCGGCTCGGAATCGGCATGAACGCGACGGAGAAGTGCACGAGTGCGTGCAACCAGCTCGCGCGGGCTGAACGGCTTGATAAGGTAGTCGTCAGCGCCAAGCTCAAGGCCGATGATGCGGTCTTCGACTTCGCCCTTGGCGGTAAGCATGATGATGGGCACATCGGAGTTGTCGCGGATGGCGCGGCAGACGCGCTCGCCGGGGACATGCGGAAGCATGAGGTCAAGAATGACCAGGTCAAAATGATGCTTGCCAAACTCGTCCAGGGCCTCCTGGCCGTCGCCGACGGCGGTTACCCAGTAGTTCTCGCGCTCGAGGTAGGCCGTGACCGCGTCACGGATTGCCTTCTCGTCCTCGACAAGCAGAATACGACGTGTTTCGTTGCTCATATAATCACCTTTATCCATACATCGGTGCATTGGCATTCAGTATAAACGAGCGTTTTTAAAAGCAGCTGAAGCAACAGAAAACAGTTACCTCGCAGTTAAACACACATTAACAGAAAGCGGGGGATTTGCACAAACCCCCATGTCAAAGCAATCGACAACAAGATGAACGGTCTGGGAATATTTGTAACGTTTTGACCCGAAAGCGCCCGAACGCACCGCGGTGATGTCACAATTCCGTTCATGGCGAACAGACCGAACAGACCAACCACCCAACGCAGCAGGAACACCCGCCCCGGCAGGCCCCCTGCCGCGCATCGTGTTGCGCCTCAATCCACCAAAAGCACCCGTACCGCATCGCGTTCTGCGACGCACGCAACCAGGGTTGCCAGCGCCACCCCTGGCGATCGTCCCAGCATCACCGACCAAGACGGCGGCCTTCTGTCGCGCAGGAACTTCCTGTACGGCGCCGTTGGCGCCGGAGCCGTGGCCGTGGCCGCAGGTGGCGGAGCCGCCATCTATTTCGCCACAAAAGGCGAGGACGTCGACCTTGACTACCTGAAGGTGGCAAGCAACGACGTGACCTCCTTAACCGACCTCACCTTGGTGGAAGATTCCAGCACCAAGCTTTCGCTGTACGGCAATCTCGAGCTGCCCCTGGGTTCGCTTGTATGGTGCAACAGCGACGACATCGCCGTTTGCATCCTTCCCACTGACACGGGAAAGCCCCTGGCGAAAGTCGGCCTGATCATGTTGGGAAGCGCCACGTACAACGTCGTGCTCGATCAAGCGGTCGGTTCGGCCGAGGGCTTCGAGATCTACGACGTGCGCGCTTCGTCTTCCAGCATCGTCTGGACCGAGGCGAACATCCTTGACGGCGTTTGGCGCGTTTACAGCGCCGTTATCAGAAGTGGCAACATCGGAGAGCCCGCCTTGGCCGACCAAGGCGATTCGACGTACGAAACGCCCAGCATCGCAGCCGTTGGCGACTACGCCTTCTGGCAGAAGCAGGCACCAGCAGCCAACGTTTACGACGAGGACAAACCCGACACCGAGCTCATGCGCGTGAAAGCCGGAACCGCCTCCAGCGAGTCGCTGTTCCAGTCCACGCGCCGCATGGCCACCCCGCTGTACGGCGGCGATGACTGCGTGGTCATCACGCCGCGCTCGAAGCTTTCCAAGTCGTGCGTCTGCATCACGAAAATCGACGCAAGCTCGGGTAAGGTCGCCGACGCCCTTACCCTTCCGCAATCGATGTCCCCCTTCGAGGTAGGCTACGGCGCCAACGGCTTGATGTTCTCGTTCGAGAACATCTACAGCTTCGGTGACGGCATTGCCAACCTGGGCACCTATGTTCCCCGCAAGAAGGTCAGCGTCGGCGACTTCTCATATTCCGAAACCGCTCAGAAAAGCGGCTCGACGAACAGCGGCGCCGCCTTGCCCTACGACAACTCCGCCAATTACAGCAACGCGAAGTGGTTCCGCTTCAACCGCACGCCAACAGCAGCGCCGGCGTTTTGCGGCAACTACCTCATCGTGAAATCAAGCTATTCCGTCGCGGGCATCGACCTTGACGCCGGCGAGTACTTCACCATCGACGTCGACAACGGCGCCGACACCTACGGCGAGTACCTGGCAACCAGCGGCACACACGACACGCTGGTCACCTACACCAGCATCGACTACACCCCGGTGAACGACTCCGCGCAGAAGATGTGCCGCGTCAAGATCTGGAAGCCGCTTACGTAGGCGCGGCTTCGCACTCGGCTCGCAGGCACGACATGACAGCATATCGGCATATCTCGCACGGGTTCGACCCGGTGTTCAACGGCGAATCACGCATCCTGATCTTAGGGTCGTTCCCCTCAGTGCTCTCGCGCAAGAACGCCTTCTACTACGGCAACCCGCAAAACCGCTTCTGGCGCGTCATCGCCCACGCTCTCGGCAAGCCAACACCGCCAAACGAGGGCGATCTGCTTTTGCCACCGTACGTGAACACCGGGGAAGCCGCCGAAAGCGGCGCAGGCGAGGCGGGCTCAAGCGCAGAAGAGCACGCCGACACCGCGACCTGCAACACCGCAGATGCCACCGCAGCAACCCTCGAGCAATCCATCGACGCGAAGAAACTGCTGCTCCTGAGCAACGGCATCGCTCTCTGGGACGCCATCGAAGAATGCGACATCAAGGGCTCAAGCGACGCCAGCATTAAGAACGTCGTTCCCGCCCGCGTCGAGCTGATCACCGATGCCGCCCATATCGATGCGGTGATCTGCAACGGAGCCACGGCGGGACGCCTTTACAAGCGCTACCTGCAATGGAAGACCGGCCTTGAGGCGCTGGTCCTTCCCTCAACCAGTCCCGCGAACGCCGCCTGGGGCCTAGAGCGCCTGCGAGACCATTGGAAAAGCCAGCTCGACGAGATCATCGCAAGCCTCCCCGACCCCCAACCTGAAGAAGATCTCAAGACCGCGCAGAAGAAATCGAGCGCCCGCGAGCGCACCGACTACGCAAGCGTGCGCGTCCCCGCGCCGCCTGCGTCTAACTACGCCGTGCACAAATCGATGCAGGGCAACAAGCGCAAAGACACCAAACCCGAGCTACTGGTGCGCGATCGTTTACGCGAAGCGGGCTTAGGCGGCTACCGACTTCAATGGAAGGTGCCCGGCCGCCCCGACATCGCCTGGCCCGGCAAGAAAGTATGCCTGTTCATCAACGGCTGTTTTTGGCATCGCTGCCCCAACTGCCACCCCTCGACACCCGCGAAGAACGTTGAATACTGGGAGGCGAAATTCGAGCGCAACGTCGAACGCGACGAAAAGAACCTGAGCGCCCTTAAGGCTGACGGCTGGAAGGTCCATGTGGTTTGGGAATGCCAGCTGAAAAAGAAAACACGCGAAGAAACCTTCACTCAGCTTCTTCCCATCCTTGCTGAAGAGCTGGGAAAGCCGCTGGCCACCCCAAAAAAGGAAGATGCCCCGCAGGCTGAACCCGGCGAATAGACCCAGCCCCATCCCAACAACCCATCGCCCGTCAAACAAATAGCGGCACCGAACCCAATTGGTCCGATGCCGCTTGCGATTTCGGCGTTGTCACACGGACGACTAGTCGAAGTTCAGCTCCTTCAGGCGAGCGAAGATGCGATCCTTGCGGGTCAGGAACGCCCACGGATCGAAGATGGCGTCAAGTTGTTCGGCCGCGAGCTTCGCCTCGGGGTCGGCCTCCAGACGCTCACGGTAGGTCGGGCCATCGATGGCATTCTGGATGTCTTCCCACACTGCCATGGCGTTACGCTGAACGATGACATATGCGTCTTCGCGCGTGATGCCGGTCTGAACAAGCGCCAGCAGGACCTTCGACGAGAAGATCAGACCGCGCGTACGCCACAGGTTGTGCTCCATCTTGGCGGGGTACGTGAACAGGCCGTCCAGCAAGGGCTGCATCTTGCCGAACATATAGTCCAGAGCGATGAAGCTGTCTGCCAGGGCAACGCGCTCGGTGCCGGAATGGCTGATATCGCGCTCGTACCACAGAGCAACGTTGTCAAGGGCGACCTGTGCGTTTGCCTTGACGACACGCGAAAGGCCGCAGACGCGCTCGACCGTGATGGGGTTGCGCTTGTGGGGCATAGCCGACGAGCCCTTCTGACCCTTCTTGAACGGCTCTTCTGCCTCGATGACGTCGGTCTGCTGAAGAAGGCGGATCTGCGTGGCGATGGACTCAAGCGTAGAGGCGACCACGGCAAGCGTGCTCATGACCTGAGCATGACGGTCGCGGGCGATGACCTGCGTGGACAGCGGATCGGGCGTCAAGCCCAGCTTCTCGCAGACGTATTCCTCGACGAACGGGTCGATGCTGGAGTAAGAACCAACGGCACCGGAGATGGCACCCGTGGCGATCATGGCGCGAGCGTCCTGCATGCGCTTCAGGTCGCGCTCGAGCATCCAAGCCCAGCTGCCGAACTTCATGCCGAAGGTCATGGGCTCGGCGGAAATGCCATGAGTGCGACCAACGCACAGGGTGTCCTCGAACTCGAAGGCACGGCGCTTGCAAACCTCGCCGAGCTTCTTGATGTCCTCGATGATGATGTCGCATGCCTGCGTGATCTGGTAGCACAGCGCCATGTCGCCCAGGTCGGACGAAGTCATGCCGTAGTGCACCCAGCGGCTGGGCGGCTCCCAGCCTTCCGGCAGGTCAACGTCGATGTACTCGGCCATATTGGTAAGGAACGAGATGACATCGTGGTTCGTGACCTTCTCGATCTCATCGATGCGCTCGATGGTGAAGTTGGCGTGCTCGCGGATCCACGCAGCCTCTTCTTTGGTGATGCCAGCTGCACCAAGCTCTGCCTGAGCCTCGCATGCCAAAACCTCGATCTCCTTCCAGATGGAGAACTTGTTCTGAGGCTCCCAGAGAGCGCCCATCTCGGGGCGCGTGTACCTGCCGATCATTCGTTTTCCTCCGTTCGAAACGACCGCATGCGCCCGGATGCGCAGCAGCCAACATACACGAATTGCGTTCGAATCGCATTATACCCGCAGCAGGCGCCCACTTCAGCGCATGCCACGCGGCACTTGCTACAAAGACTTGAAAGCCATGCGAACGTCATCAAGGACGTCGCTGTCGGCCACCACGATGGCCTTGTCACCCGCGAACAGGCGCGTCTCGCTGTTCACCACGGAAACATCGTCCTTCGATTCGACAGCGGCGATCAAGCTGTTCTCGGGAAGGGCTATATCCTCGACGGACACGCCGTCGGCGGGGTTGTGGTTGCGGAAACGCGGGACGTTGACCGAGATCAGAACGACGTTGCCGTGCGTCAGGGTCGAAACGACCGACACGCTTCCCAAAAGCGTTTCCTCTTCAATGAGGTTCGCGGTGAGCTCGGTAGACGAAATGGACTCGATATCCAGAGCGCGGAAGATGCGCTGGTTTTGCGGCGAGTTCACGCGGGCCACGCAACGGGGCACGTCGAAAACGCGCTGCGCGATCTCGCACGAGACCAGGTTGTTGTCGTCCTGACCCGTGGTTGCAACGAAAACGTCGGCCTTCCTGATTCCGGCGTCTTCCTGATAATGAGAGTCGCAGCCGTCGCCGTGAATGATAAGGTAGCGGCCCTGAAGCAGCATGGACAGGCGGTCCGCCACTTCGCGCTCCTTCTCGATGATGGCAACTTCGTTGCCGCTTGAAAGCAAAACGTTGGCAAGGTATTCGCCAACCTTGCCGCCACCTGCGATAACAACGTACATAATGCCTCGCTAATCCTGGATGAACGACGAGAACGAATCAAGAAGGTCGTGACGCACGCAAGCAAGCACCAGATCGCCATGGTACAGCACCGAATCGCGTGTGGGAATGGACGACGCCGAGCCGTCCGCGCGCTCGAAGGCGATGATGCGGATGTCGTGGTCGCGCTCGATCTCGAAAACGCGAATGGCACGACGATCGCGCGAAGCAAGGTCAAGCGAGAAGCGCAGCACCTCGAAGTCGCCGAACGTGTCCAAGTGCGAGCCGTGGCCCGAAACAACCTTGCCGAAGGCCTCCTCGGCAACAAGGGTGGTACCGCACACGTAGTCGATGCCCAGCTGCATGTAAGCGCGCTCGTGGTCGGGGTTGTACAAACGCGCGATGACGCGCGGAACGTCGAACAGGCGGCTTGCAACCTCGGTAACCATAAGGTTGGCGTTGTCCGACTCGGTGACCGCGGCCACGACGTCGCAGTCCTCGATGCCCGCCTTGGTAAGCGTCAGCTCGTCGAAGCCGATGCCCTGCACGGTAGAGCCGTTGAACATGCGGCCCAAGTTGTCGAATGCGTCCGCACGCTTGTCGATGACGCAGACGTTGTCCCCGTTCTCGGAAAGCATGTTCGCCAGGCGCGAACCGACGCGGCCGCAGCCCACCACGATGACGTTGCTCATAGAATCCTCCTGAATACGTGCGCTCATTTTCTCACAGGCAGGGCAAAAGAAAAGACGTGCCGCGAAACCGACACGCCTTGTTCCTGTTGTTGTTTGGTGCGAGCGCCTGCGGTTTCCCGCTGCGCCCCGATTCCTGAAAGGCTAGATGAGCGCCATCTGGCCGACGGTGTTGTTGTACCAGTTCTGGTAGTTGGGCGGGCAGTACTTCTGAGCTGCGCCCAAGGTGATGGAGTAGCCATAGCCTGCAGCCAAGCCGGCGACATGCGCGTTGATGGCTTCCTCCCAGTTGGACCAACCGCTGTTGCCCCAGCCCCAAGCGTTGTGAGACCTGAAGCAGACGGAGCCCTTGCTGCTTTCCGTGTTGGAGATTGCCGGCGACCAGCGCGGATCGATCTGGTTGTTCCAGGCGGCCTGCGCGAACGTCTTTCCGTAGCCCGAAAGCGGCGAACCAGCAAGGTACGCGTCGATGCGGCTTCCCCATTCAGCGACGAACTTCTCTTCACCAACGGTCCAATCGACATCGGGCAGGTTCGTGCTTACCACTGCATCGTAGTTGGCCTGAGCGGCAGAAGCGGCTTCGATAGTGGCGCGTTCTGCGGCCTTACGAGCCTCCTCGGCGATTCGCTCTTCCTCCTCGATGGTGGCGATTCCTGCGGAAATGTCGGTTGAAGAGGAGGTTTCCAGAACGGAAGCCTCGGTGAGAGTGGCTTCACCCGCGTTGGCGAACGAACCGCTGGGGTTCGAGGCGGCCTTGGAAGAAGCCTGCTTAGTTGATGCGTCGATTCCGAAAGAGGACCAGTCAGACGGGCCGTTGTCTGCGGCGGCGTTGCTGGTTGCGGCAAGGAAGACTACGAAAAGAGACAGGGCAACGATGGCAAAAGCCATTCCGAATGCCGGGACGCGGCGTGTTTTAGCACGTGTTGTCATTCAATATGCCTCTCTGTTTGCCTCGAAAAGCGGTATAAGCACGCAAACACCTAAGCCGCCGAAGCGGGACAGCGATGAATGTTTAAGGGGTGTGTTTGCTGTCGGAGTGCGCGCCGAAGCGCTATTTCGTTACCCGTATTTTACCTGAGCCGCAGATGGAAGGCAAAATTTTATGGAGAAGGCACCGTTCGCCGGAACGATTGACAAACGACAGATTTAGGTTTTCCCTTGTCACGAACGGCAAAATGTCACTTGTGCAAAATGTGAGTTGTGGAGACGGCCGACCTGCAGTGATGGCAAAACGACAGCGAAACCGAAACGAAACCGTCGCGAGTTTTTCCCCAAACTACGTCGTTGGGGGTTCAATCGCATCCCAAACACTTGGTTTCGCATACGGAAAACGTCGCTGTTTTCGGCCTTTCCGCAGGAAACGACCATGATTTGTCGACAAAACCACGCCCCGTTGCACCGTGGTTGAGCATCTTGCACAAAACCCGACGGTTTGGGTATCGGAATTCAGAATTGAAGGAATGCCCTTGGTATGCGATTTAGCAATGCCCCGACGCCACCCGTTTCACGAGCGCACGAGACAGCGAGTAGCAACTTAAGGTTGATGCGAAACTTCAGGCGAAAGCGAACCCGCCCACTCGCGAGCGCACGCGCCGAACCCTACAGGTGCGGGCCGCGCAGCATAAGGCGGCTTGAGCCGTCTGGCAGGAGCAGCACCAAATCATCCATGGTACCGGGCACGCAGAATTGAGTGATCGTCGCAAAGCAGAACGCGACAAGCAAGATAACCGCCACCAAGGCAATCGCAGATTCCGACTGTTTGATTCCCACCACGAACAGAATCACCGAAATCACCAGAAGAGGCCACAGCGCATGCAGCGCGTTGACCAGCGTCATTGGCGAGAGCAGCTGAAGCGCGATGGGCGTGGCGATCCACCCCAGCGCAATGAGCACGGCTCCGCCCAAGTGCCAGAAGTCGGTATGGGCGCGCGCAATGGGAACGACGATCAGCGCGAAGCCCGCGATGATGATCGCAAGCGGCCAGTACTGCCACCACGACGTACCGCGCACGAACGGCGCGATGTAATGAGAGAGCACCATGAACAACGCCAAGATGGAAATGCCCACGATAAGGCGAAGCGGTGTGTTCATGGCCTCTTCCTGCGAGACCGAGCTAAGCTCGCCTGAAGCAACGCCGCGCGCGGCGTTGGCGCCCATGTCGCCATAATTGGAAGACTCAACGTGCTCGGGCTGCACCTCAAGCGGCCCGAACGTCCGAGGCTCAAGAGGAAGGGCAATCCACATCAGCGCGTAAACCAGAACGCCTATGCCCAATGTGGTGACCGCGAATAGAACCGCGAAGACGCGGGCAAGGATAGGGTCGAGGTCCGAGCGGTTCGCCACGCCGGCGCACACGCCGCCGATGTAGCCGTCACGAGAACGGTAAAGTTTTCCCGCTTTCCTCATCGAATCCTTCCCAACCCATCTAGCAACCTTTTCGCGAGCGTCATCGTCGGGAACCCGCCGCCAGCAGTCGTCGTCAAGCGCCCAATTGGGCGATCGGGTGCCAACCTTCTGCGTTACTCCTGTTCAGCGGCTTCCTTCGTCTTTTCGACGCGAAGCTTCTGAATGCGGCGGCGGCGCATGCTCTGCACCTTGAAGCGGAATCCGTCGAAGGTGAACTCGTCGCCGATGTGAGGCACGGCGTCGAGCACCGACATCAGCCAACCGGCGATGGTTTCGTACTGGTCGGATTCGACAACGGGAAGCCCCATCTCGATGGCATCCTCCACCGGGAGGCGCCCGTCAACGACCCAGCAGCCTTCACCCGTGCTGACAACCAAGCTGTCCTCGGCGTCGGTTTCGTCGATGATCTCGCCGACGATTTCCTCGACGATGTCCTCGACTGTAATTAAACCATCGGTTCCACCGTACTCGTCAACAACGATGGCCATCTGTTGCCTGTTCGTTTGCATCTCGGAAAGAAGCGGGAACACGTCCTTCGATTCAGGCACGAACATGGGCACGAACGCATAGTCGATGATCGGCTCGTCGATGTTGCCTTCAAGCACAGCGGGGATAAGATCCTTGTAATGAACGATACCCACGATGGAGTCAAGGTCGTCGTGATAAACGGGCAAACGCGAATAGCCCGTGCCGCGGACGCGCTCCAGCGTATGGCGGACAGTCTCGGTGTCCTCGACCGCCATGATGTCGACGCGCGGCGTCATGATTTCGCTAACCGACATGTCGTTCAGGCTAAGGATGTCGCTGATCATGCGCTTCTCGTCTTCAAGAAGCTCGTCGGCGTCACCCACCAGGGTTTTGATTTCCTCTTCGGAAATCTGCTGATGCTTGCTGCCGAGCCCGAATGCTTTCTTCAAGCCGCCGAACAGGCCCGGCTCAGGTTTGTCACCCATGCTTTGTTGTCACAACCTTCGATAACGTGCGGGAAACTATAACTAACCAATTTAGCATACGGCAATGCACCCGCGAGAAACGGGTTGCCAACAAACAGGAGATCCCAACTCACTGTTTAACTCGCTTTTACCGATCGTCCGCTACCAGGTTTTTTGCCTAGCGATAGTAACGGTAATACGCGGCGCAGCTGCCCTCGGAAGACACCATGCAGGGGCCGACCGGGTTCTCGGGCGTGCACACCTTGTCGAACAACGGGCACTGGTTGGGCGCGATGACGCTGCGCAGAACGTCGCCGCAGCGACATCCACGCGGGTCGCGCGTGGGCTCGATGTCGGGCTGGAAGCGCGCAACGGCGTCGAACTCGGCGAACTCGGGTTTCAGGCAGTAGCCGGAATCGGGGATGGGGCCAAGCCCGCGCCACGTCGCCTCGCAGGTGTCGAACACGTCGGCGATGATCTTCTGCGCAACGGGGTTGCCGTCGGTGCGCACGCCGCGCTCGTATGCGATCTCGATCTCGGCGCGGCCCTCATGCAGCTGGCGCACCAACATGGCGATGCCCTGAAGCACGTCAACCGCTTCGAAACCAGTGACGACGCCGGGGATGTGGTATTTCTCGGCAAGGAACTGGTAAATGCCGATGCCCGTGATGGTGCTGACGTGGCCGGGCAAGATAAGAGCATCAAGCTGGACGCCCGGATCATTGACGATGGCCTCAAGGGCGCCGGGCATGTTCTTGTGCGCCGCGAACACCGTGAAGTTCTTCAGACCAAGAGCACGCGCGCGGAAAATCGCCATGGCAACCAGGGGCGTGGTGGTTTCGAAACCAACGCCCACGAACACGACCTGACGATCGGGGTTGTCTTGGGCGATCTTCAAAGCATCGAGCGGCGAATAGCAAATGCGCACGTCGCGGCCCTGCGCCTGCTCGGCTAGCAAGCTGGACGTGGATCCGGGAACGCGCGTCATGTCGCCGAACGTGGTGATGATGATGTTGGGGATGCGGCACAGCGCGATGACGGTGTCGATATCGCTGTTCGACGTGACGCACACCGGGCAGCCGGGGCCCGAAGAAAGGCGCACGCCTTCAGGCATGAGATTGCGGATGCCGTTGCGCGCGATGGCGACCGTATGCGTTCCGCACACCTCCATGAGCGTCGCGCTTTCGGGCGCAAGCTTCTGGATAGTATCAACCAGCTGACGCGCAAGCGCGGGATCTTTAAAGCGCTGAAGCTCCTCGTTCATATCCATGGCTGCTCCCCTGCTTCCTATGCCTGCTCGGCCGGCGCTGCGGCGTGCGGGATGGTGCACACTTCTTCGGCAGCGGCAGGGTTGAACAGCGGATCGTCCACCATGTCGGCCATCTCCTGAATGAGCGACAGGGTTTCAGCAGCGTACTCGGGGCTTACCACCTCAATCGCGAAACCGGCGTGAACCAGCACGAAATCGCCGACCTTGGCGTTGGGGGTCAGGTCAAGCGCGATGTCGCGCGTGGCGCCGCTGGCACTGACCGTGGCCATGCCGCCGTCTTTCAACTCGGTGATCTCCATGGGAATGGCTAGGCACATATCAAGCTCCCTCTCCGGTTCATGCATGCAACGCCCGTCCGCGCAGACAGCGGAAGGACGGCCTTCTTTGTTCAAGGGCATGCTAACACTCATCGGTTTCGCGACGAGGGGTGTTTCGCGTTACGGCTGCGAATCTTCGCCAAAACGACGATCGCGAATGGCGCCGACCCTAGCCCTCTTCCACGGCGGAAGCCAAAGCGACCACCGCCTGGCCGTATGAGATGCAGCCGTCGTTAGGCGGAAGATCCTTGTTCAGAGCGACGGTGAACCCCATCGCACCAAGCTTTTGGCACACGCTCTCAACCAGGTAGCGGTTCATGAACACGCCGCCGGACAAGGCGATCGTCGAAATGCCGTACAACGCGTTCGCCAGCTGGGCGATCGTGGCGATGGCGTCGACGAAGGCATTGTGGAAGCGGAGCGCGATAACCGACGCGGGAACGCCCGCAAGCTTGTCGTCAAGCATGGCCTGGAAGGTGTTCGCCGGGTCAAGCAACAAAACCGACGTGTCAAGCGCGGTACTTCCCTCACCCGCCGAGTTCTTCACCACGCCAATGGCGTAGCGCTGGGCGATTTCGGCGGCAGCTTCGGGAGTTGACGCATGCGGATCGGAATCGGCGCGGGCAGCGTCGAGCATGATGGCCGGCTCGCCCTCGTAGCTGGGAGCAACGCAAATACCCAAAAGCGCGGCGGCGGCATCGAACAAGCGGCCTACCGACGAGGTGAGCGGCGTGTTCAAACCGCGCTCGATCATTTGGTCGCACACCGGCGCCTCGGCTCCTAAAGCAGCAACTGCATCGGCGGCGGCAGAGTGACCAAGCAGGTCGAACGCCCACAGCGCGCCGTATGCCATGCGCAGCGGGCGCTTGACCGCAGCCGCGCCGCCCGGCATGGGAACGTACACGAAGTTGGCGAAACGCTCGAACGTCTGACGATTTGCCAGCAGAACCTCGCCACCCCAAATGTTGCCGTCCTCACCATAACCGGTCCCATCGAAGGCAACGCCCACAACGGCATCGGTGATGCCATGCTCGCCCATAACCGAAGCGATATGCGCATGATGATGCTGCACCTCAACAAGAGGCGTGCCCTGTTCACGATTTTGGGCGTGAGCCCACTTCGAGGAAAGATACTCGGGGTGACGATCGCAGGCAAGAGCTTGCGGCTTCAGGTCGAACAGCTGCTGGAAGCGGGCCTTCGAATCGAGCCAGGCATCGTACACGTCGGCGTTTTCCATGTCGCCGATATGCTGCGAGACGAACGTTTGGGCACCGCGCGAGAACGCGAACGTGTTCTTCTGCTCGGGACCTGCGGCGAAAACGCACGGAGCCTTGGCACTGCGGGCCTTATCGACCAGCGGCGCGGGAGCGAAACCGCGGGCACGGCGCACGAACTGCAAAGCCTCAAGGGGCTCACCGTGCTCGTCAACGCCTCCAACGCGAAGCACGCGCACGACCGAGTCGTCGTAGCGGGCGCGGATGGCGCGGTTGTTTCCCAAGAACGCATCGGCAATGCCGGCTAGCTGCTCGTACGCTTTGCCGTCGTCGGTGACGATGGGCTCGTCATGGACGTTGCCCGAGGTCATGACCAGCATTCCCGAGCCACCCTTCGCCACGAAGTCGTGGATGAGCAAATGCTGGACCGGCGTTGCCGGAAGCATGACGCCAAGCTCCGGAAGCCCGTCAGCCAGCCCCTCGGCCAGCTGGGCATCGGAGCGCTTGCGCAGCAACACGATCGGACGCGCGGGGGTTTCAAGCTGCTGACGCTCGACCGGGTCGATCTGGCAAACGCGCGCAGCCTCATCGGCGTTGGCAACCATCACGGCGAACGCCTTGCCGTCGCGATGCTTGCGCTTGCGTAGGTTGGCAAGCGCGTGCACATTCGATGCGTCGCACACCAAATGGAAGCCGCCCAGGCCCTTCACAGCCAGGATCTTCCCCTGAAGCAGCAGGTCGACGGCGCGATCAAAAATCGCATCGCTCTCTTCGCGCGTGGAACCCCAGGTGATGTCGCCAAGGCCGCCGTCGGCCGTCACCTCGCGCCAACTTACGTGCGGACCGCACTCGAAGCAAGCATCGGGCTGAGCATGGAATCGCCTGTCCTCGGGATCGGCGTACTCATGCGCGCATTCCAGGCACATCGTGAACTCGCCCATGGACGTGCTTGCGCGATCGTACGGCAGCTTGTCGATGATCGTGAAGCGCGGGCCGCAGTTCGTGCAGTTGATGAACGGATAGCGATAACGCCTGTTGGCGGGGTCGAACAGCTCGTTCACGCAGTCATCGCAAGTTGCCAAGTCGGGCGAAACCAGCGTGGTGTCGGCGGTTTGGGCGTCGTTCGAGAAACGGATCTCGAAATCGGTGCAGCCCTGAAGCGGCACCTCCTTCATCGTGATGCGCTCGACACGGGCAGCAGCGGGAGCGTTATCCGAGATCTCCATCACGAACCCGTCAAGCAGGCTGCTTTCAGCCTCGGCATGGATGAACACGCCGTCAACGGCGTTCAGCACCCATCCCTTGACCAGATAACGTTTTGCCAAACGATAGATAAAGGGGCGGAAACCCACCCCTTGAACAATGCCTTTTACATTGATATCAAGCGCCTCGATCATAGAGCACCTCCATGCCTAAGTCTACGCTTATCTTAATTGTTGCGAAGCCCGATTGCGGGACGCGTCGGCGACTACGCCTGACGCTCGGCAATGATCTCGTCAAGCACGTGACCAATAGCCTCGGACAGCGCGCGCAGCGTGACGCCGGCGTTGTCGGGAAGGTGCAGGTGCATGGCGCGACGACCGCGCGAGGAAAGCGTGGCCAGGTCGCCCGAAGCCTGCGCTTTCGCAAGGCCGCCCAAGCTGTCGGCGATCTCGTCGCACAGCGGGATGTCCTTGACCTCGTCGGCGGACAAAATCAGGAAGACGCCGTTGTTCGCACCGCCCTTCTGCAGCTGACCGGTGGAATGCAGGTAACGCGGGCCAACTTCTAAGCAGGACACGACGCCCAGCTTCTCGGCCACCGCGTGACGGATGTTCTCAAGCGACTCGCGACGCCACTCGCCCGTGTAGGGAAGGAATGCATTCAGCGCGAAGAAGTCGCCGGGTTGGATGCTGGCAAACAGGTTGCGCAGAGCTTCCTTGATAGTTTCGGCACCCTTCATGCACTCGGACAGCTCAACCTCGGCATCGCCCATGTGAATGTCGCCGATGAAGTTCTCGACGATGTCAGGCTCGGGATGGCCTTCCTTCAAGATCTCGAGAACCGCGGCCTTGGCCGACGCGACGTCGGGCTGGTCGAACGGGCAGATCTTCATGAGGTAGCCGCACATGGCGATAGCATATTCCCACATCACGAAGTGCTCGGCGAGCTCCTCGACCGAATCGATCTTGAAGTTCATGCGCGGGATGGTGGGGTCGACGTAGGACAGGCTCATCTCGAAATTCTTGAGCTCGTCCCACAGGTCGGTTTTCGTTTGGTACATGATGACGCTGCGGTCGCCCGGGTCCTTGGCAAGGTTCAGGGAATCAACCTCGATGTTCGGCAGGATGCCCTTGCCTTCCTTACCCAAGCTTTCGGCAACCAGCTGCTCGATCCACAGACCCAGAACACGACCGCGCTTCTGTGTAAGGAAACACACCTTGTCACGGCCATTGGCGTAGCCGTCGTACAGGAACGCCGCCAAAGCGATAGCGGGATTGTCGATGGAGTCTTCGCTGCAGGCCTTTTCCGCATCGATGGCGTGCTCAATCACGCGGTCGATGTCGATGCCCACAAGAGCAGCGGGCAAGAGGCCGAACACCGACAGCGCGGAATAGCGGCCGCCAACCGTGGGCTCGCCGTAGAACAAGCCGAGCCAGCCCTCGTCCTGCGCCTGCTTGGCAAGCGCCGAACCAGGGTCGGTGATGGCGATAAGGTGCTGCGGGATTTCCTCGGCGGGCATGAGCGTGGCAAGCTTGTCGCGAATGGCGCTCATGATAAGGCGCGGCTCGATGGTGCCGCCGCTCTTCGACGAGTGAATGAAAACCGTGTGCGCTGGATCGATCTCGGAGAACAGACCGCGAATGCGGACGGGCGAGTCGGAGTCCATGGTGCGGAACATGATCTTGCCGCAGTCGATTTTGTTGTACTTGGTGATAGTCATGGAAGCCTGCGTGGAGCCACCCTGACCAACCAGAACGACAGTGCGCAGACCGTTGTCGATTTGCTCCTGCGCGAACGACTTGATCTGCTCAAGCGGGCACGGCGGGTTGGTTGCCAGATCGGTCCAACCCATGAAGTCGCGCGCGAACTGCTGCGCTTCCTCGGAGAAATCGTAAAGGGTGTCGTCCTTCGCGTAAATACGACTGGCAACGCAATCTTTGACCAGCGTTTTGCCCGAAGGGTACAGCTTTTCCATTTCCTGGGAAATCATATCTGCCTTCTTTTCAGTTGTGCGGTAATGCGTGCGGCTTCTAACGCCTAAAGACCAAGTGCCTTCTTCAGAGCGGAAACGCGACGGCGCGAAACGGGGATCTTGTCCTCGACGCCGTTCAGCGTAAGCAGAAGCGTGCCGCCGGAAACAGGCTCGACGCCCTCGACCATGGCAAGGTTGACCAGGTAGCCGCGATGTACACGGAAGAACCCATGGCCATCGAGGCGCTTCTCGAGCTGAGCCAGGCTGACCGTTGAGAAATAACGGTCAGTATCGGTTTGCAAATATGCGTAATCATCGCGAGCCATGACAAAACGGATCTTGTCGATCGCGATGAGGATTTTCTTACCGCCCTTTTCGACGGGGATGCGCTCGGAGTGCTGCGCCTGGGCATGCAGGGCAACGTTCTCTTGCACACGGGCGACCGCCTGAGCAAGGCGATCGCTTTCGACCGGCTTGACCAAGTAGTCGATAGCGTTCACCTTGAATGCGTCAAGGGCGAACTCGCTGTAAGCGGTGACGAAAACGACCGCCGGGGGATAACGGAGGTGCTGAAGCGCGTTGGCCAGCTGAAGGCCGTTGGCTTCGGGCATGTTGATGTCCAAGAACATGACATCGCACTGATATTCCTTCAGTTTCTCGATAGCCTCGCGCACGCTAGCGGCCTCGGCCACCACGTCGACGGATCCAAGCTCGTCAAGCAGGAACTTAAGTTCGGAACGGGCAGGAGCCTCGTCGTCGACAATTATTGCTCTCAGCACAGCGGACTCCTCTTTTTTCATCCACAAAACCGCAGGTCATTCAATAATAACGGTCGCATCTTCAGGAACGACCGGGCATTTAAAGACAGAAGGACGAATGGCGCGTTTCGCAGAGGCGCTTGGTAGCTTTCCTCAATACATGGCAAAAAAGCCCATTTGAGCCTTCTTAACCTAACGATTATAGAGCATCTTGTCGATCTTCGCGACTTCGTCCTTGTTTTCGATAGAAGCCCAGCTCTACAACTCAAGCTTGTCGATTTCCGAAAGCAAGTCATCACGGCGGGCATCGACCATCAGCTCGTCGTTGTGAGCATAGTAGCTGTCCGAGCCGAAGCGGTTGATGAAACGCGCCGTGGCGCGACGGGCGGTCAGCTCGGTGACGAAGACAAGCTGCTCGCGATCGGCGCCAAACGCCTGGTCGATGAAGGAGAACGCGTTGTCGATCGCGGCCGAGGCCTGGTCAACCAGCGGCTGAAGCGTCTCGACCTCGGCTTTGAAATCGGCTTGCACAACCTCGAAGGCGGCAGCGCCCTGCACGGACTGCTGCAAGTCGCAGTGGGCAACGAAGCCCTTCAGCATGGCAACCGCCAAACGAGCGACACGTAAGTCGATGGCCGTGGCAGTATCGGCTTTCTGGCGCTTCTCGAGCCTCTCTTCACGCTCGGCGATAGCCGCGGCCAGCTCGTCCTTCGCCGACGCACCCGAAAGGATGCGTTCCTTCGCCGCGCGCAGAACGTCCCTGACGTCCATCAGCACGGCCTCGCGCTCGAGCGCCTTCGCAGCCAAGCCCGAAACGCCATCGAGCATCAACCCCAGCAGGGCAAGGCGCTCATCGAACGCGGCCTCCTTCGCGCGCTTCACGATGTCGGGCGACACCCGTCCGCGAAGGATCTCATCCACCTGGTAGTCGGAACGGTACTTGTTGAACAAATCGTAATACAGGGCGAAACGCTCGGCGATCTCGGGGTCTTGCACGTACTGCTCGACCAACTCACGCCCAACGGGAGTTCCCAGCTCCTCGAACAGCGTGATGATCTCGGACAGGTCGCTCCAACCGCGCGCTGACACGAAATGCTTGCCCGACGTGGTGGTTTCCACGAAATAAAAGTCGTCGCGGCGAACTTCCAGGTAGGTCAGGATCGCCGGATGCACGCCCGTCTGACGCGCGTACTCCTTCCATGCCTCGAAGTCGGGCTCCACCTCAAGCTTGCGCAGGCGGTCGAGCGTGACGATGTCGAACTCGTGCACCGATCGGTTGTACGCCGGCGGGTTACCCGCACATACCACCACCCAGCCGTCGGGAACGCGGTGGCGTCCGAACGTTTTGAACTGCAGGAACTGGAGCATTGACGGGTAGAGCGTCTCGGAAACGCAGTTGATCTCGTCAAGGAACAGAATGCCGCGCGAACGGCCCGTCTCGGCCATGTAGTCGTAAATCGAGGCGACGATCTCGGACATCGTGTACTCGGAAACATCAACGTCGCGGCCGCCGTACTCCTTGCGCACCACAACGGGAAGGCCCAGCGCGCTCTGACGCGTATGATGGGTCATCGAGTACGAAACCAGGCCGATGCCCAGCTCATCGGCGACCTGCGCCATGATGGCGCTCTTGCCGATACCCGGCGCGCCCAACAGGAAAATAGGACGCTGGTGTGCGACGGAGATGCGGTACATCCCGGCGTCATCTTTCGTCAGGTATGCCTCAACTGTTTGTTTGACCTGCTGTTTCGCATCTGCGATGTTCATCTTCGGCCTCCCTATGTGCCGTTAACCGCTACTTTCGGGGCTTCGAGAAGCCCAGCGTCTAAAGCTGGCGGATGTCCTCTTGATCGATAACCACGCGCATGGCCCACGGAGGCACGCGCCGTTTCTGGCCGCCCTCGTCGACGAAAACGAAAGCGACATCGTAATCGGGTGGTGAATCGGGATAGATTCCCGCACCATCGGTGAAGTAAATCAAACCGCGCAGATCCTCGAACTCGCCCGCGCGGGCCAGCTCGTCCACATAGGCGAACAGAGGGCGGAAGTCGGTACCGCCAAAGCCCTTCACCTGGAACGAATCAATATAGCGGGTGAAGTCGTCGACCGATGTGATAACCGTGTCCTCCTGAACTGCGGCATCGCACTGAATGATATGGACGTTCACCTGCGTGCCGAATTCCTCGGAGCTTTTCAGCATCTCGAAGGTGCGCTCGACGAAACGCTGAACCAGCGGCCCAGAACATGAACCTGAAGTGTCCAGTGCAATGACGAACTCGCGCACGCGCCGCGACTCCTTGTACTCAAGCGGCTCGATTAGCGGCATGTTGCCGTAGCGCGACAAGCCGTACATGTAGTAAACGTAGTCGAACTCGTCGTCGTTCAGCCGCATATCCTCGCCCATACGGCTGAACATGCGCAGGAAATCGGCATAGTTCGTACGCGTACGGTTCACCAGCTCAAGATTGGCCATCAAACTTCCCGCGCCGTCTCCGCGGCTTTTCGACATGGTCTCCAAGTCGGCCTGGATACGCTTGCCAATGTCCTCCCAGTCGCTTTTCGCTTGGTCGAAATCGGGCTGCTCGGACGCGTCGTCAAGCGATCGCTCATCGTAGCCCGCGTCGGAGGAACCCGCCGTCGGCGTATCGGTTGGCGAACTTGAAGACGACTCCGCAGACGAATCGGCGCTTTGCGCCTGGTTATCCGTCTGATGTGGCGGCGCTTGCGAAGACTCGGCAGCCTCGCCGTCGGGCACGCCGACCCGCGGCACGTCAAAGGAATCGGGGGCGTCGCCCTGGGGTTTCTTCTTGCCAGGGGCGTCACTCGAAGAAGAATCGCCTGCATCGCCGTCGGCATCGTTGTCGGACGAGGGATCGGCATCTTCGTTACCGCCATCCGACTCGTCGCGATCGGGGTCGTCGTTCGGGAAATCGTCGCGACCTTCGCCCGAGCCGCCATCCGAACCCCGACCGGACTCGCCATCGGAGGCATCCTCTTGGCCGCCCTGTTCGTCCGCATCATCTTCGCCCGTCTCCGAGGTCGCGCCCGCTCCGTCCTGATTGTCGCTTTGGTTGGGGTCGTCGCCCTCTTCGGTGCGATCAGCCTCATCGGGATCATCGGTGCGCTCGGGCTCGGTCAGGTTCCAAAACCCATGGCTGTCGCGCACGAACAACGGCTCCAATTCGTTAAGCAGCTCCGCCAGACGCAGCTCGTCGCGCGAAAGCGGCGACACGGCATCGGCGTTGCGCAAACGTTCGATCAGGCGATAAACCTGCGCGGGCGTCAGCGCGTCAACCGCGCTGCGCAGCCTCTTCAGAAGCGCGTTGCGCCGCGCATCATCGGAACACGCGAAACGCGCGCCGCACATTTCCATAGCGATGGCCTCGACGCAGATGTCACATGCATATGACCAGTTCAGCGGGTGCTCGCGGCGCGTTTCGAACGGCTGCCTGAACACGCAATGCAAAGTAAGGTGAAGAAAGTCGCGCGTCATCTCGTTGGGGTCGCTACGGAAACGCGAGACCACTCCACGCGGGCTGAAGAACAACCGGGTTCCATCGGTGCCCACCGTTCCTTCGAAATCGTCGGAAACGACGGGCAACTTCCAAAACGCCGAGTCCAGATAGCGAAACGCCATCATAAGCGTGGTGCGGCATTCGGAAAGGACGCGCGTGGCCAGGCCTTCAACCATCGCTTGACGCTGTTTTTCTTTGGGGGTCTGCTCCGGCGACATGCCGTCGGAGCCCGAAACCACTACGGGAACCGCGCCCGAGGGCATAGCCTGCACGATGGCGGCAACCGCCGAACGGGCGTTGCGCGCAGCTTTGTCACGAGCGTCGCGTTCGCGCGCAGCGGCAGAAGCGGGTGCGCCGAATCCAGCGGCACCCTTATAACCGTTGCAACCCATAACGCACCCCCTTCAAGATCGCGTTTGTTTGGGACTATGAAACCATAGGCTACAGCGTGAAATCGGCACGATGGCCGAAACGCGCATGTTTTATATCCAACAAAAGCGCCGAAGCCGCCACGTTGCCCCAGCTTGCAGCCGCATCGGACAGGCGCGTGATGTTTCCCTCGTGGATGAACCCCAAGTCAACAAGCGATCGAAACAACGCACGCTCGTCGACCTTGGCGAATTCGCGACAGGTTTCTGCCAGGTTCGCGGCTATCTCTTGATAGAAACGCTTCCTTACACCAGGCGCCAAGTACAGCGGATCAAGCAACCGCTCGACCATATAGCGCGAACGGACCAAGCGGTTACGGGAAATGAAAATCGCCTGATCGCACGCATCGGAAAGCCCGCGGGCATCATGCGGATCGGTCGCAAGCGACCCCCTGATCGCGAACAACCCATTCACGTCCTGCGGCGGACGCACCGCAACCGATTGCTGGCCATGCCATGCATGCGCCCGCTCGATCTCGACCACCCGGCACGGCTCCGCCAGCGCGAACGATGCGATTCCCGCACGCCGCAGCGTGCGTGGGATGAATAATCGGTCGATGCCCCACGCACCCGCAAACGCATACGGCGCCACCTCAACCGTTCCTTCAGGCAGCGAGACATCGCGATCGGCGCCCGCACGAACGATCACGCGAACGTTTTCGCCATCTTCGCCAAGCAAACGCTCACACAGAAGGCCGTCGTGAACGAAGAAGCGCTCGTTCCCTTCGGCCACCTGACACGAGCGCAAGGTCGACCGCGAGGCATCGGTGCCGCTCTCCACCACACCGAACGCACGCTCGCCCAGCCTTGCCAAAGCCCACGGGATCCGAACTGCCTTAAGGGGCGCGCCGCAAAAGGCGCGCTCGCCAATGCCTTCAACCGTATCGGGCAGCTCAATCGCGAAAAGCGCCGCGCATTCCGCGAACGCGCGCTCGCCAACGATCTTCACCCCTTCGGGCAACGAAACGCTCTGCACGAAGGCGTTCTTAGAAAACGCCTGCGGGCCAATCGAGCGCGTCCCCGAAAGAACGCGGTATTCCGCCAAGGTCAACGCCGAGGCATCGATCAGCTCCAGCGCGACTGGCTGCGATTCGGGCGAATCGACACCCGCGTCGCCACCCGTCCCGCAAGCGCCCGTCGCCTCATCGGCCACCCCGTCAGGCACGCGACGGTACAGAACGCCCGCGTCATCCGCGAACACGAACGCCGCAGCGGCACCAACATCGCCTTCACCCGCAACATGACCTTCTGAAACACGCGTGTCGAACGTCACCCGCACGCCCATCTCGCGAACCGTTGCGGGAATGCCCAGGTGCACCAAGCTACGGCAATGCGCGAACGCCTCGTCACCGACGCTTTCAAGACCACTCGAAAGCTCGACATCCCGCAGGTCATCGCACCGCGAGAACGCCCGCGAGCCAATCGAGCGCACGTTTTCCGGCACTTCCAAACGAATGAGGCCCGAACCCGCAAACGCCGAAGCCCCAATCTGAACAAGCGAATCGGGAAGGTTTGCCGATTTCAGCTCGACGTCGCCTGCGAACGCCTTGCGGGCGATCTCTTCGCACCCGTCCGCCACATCGCAAACCGAGCGATGGACCACAACGGAAAGCAGTTTCTTGCCATCGCGGCTATACAAACACGTCCCATCGGTGCTGAGCCACGGGTTGTCCGCATCGATCGCGAACTCGCGCAAAACGGGCGCCCACCTGTCGGGAGCCGCGAACCGCCGCGCCTTCGCGCCTAACATCACGCGCTTCGGCAAAAACGACGAAAGGAAATCCCCCGAAAACGAGGTCGCCGCACCGGGCAGGACGACATCCTCCAGACGCTCGCAGCCAATAAGCCACGAGGGGTCGTCGTCCTTAAGTCCCGCCGGAAACCGAAGCCTGCGCAAATCAATGCAGTTCACGAACGCGCCGGCACCGATGCGCACAACGCTTGAAGGAAAATCGATCTCGCGCACACGGAGCAATCCAGCGAAAGCACCATCGCCGATTTCCGTCGCTATCAGGCCGTCAATGCGCTCGGGAACAACCAGCTCGCGATCGTCGCTTTCGCATCGCACGATGCGCGCGCGTCGATGCGGAAGCTCGATGCAACGAAAGCTCGCCATTCCCCTTCTCTTTCTGCGCAAAACGAAGAAGCCTACCAATCTGGTGGACTTCTTTTGGGATACAATAACCGCGATCTATCGTAACGCCAACCACGCGATTGGTCCGCGGCGCTTGGCAAGCAACTTATACGTCGAAAGGAACCTCATGCCTCGCATCCATTGCCTCAACAACATCTCGAAGAAGGGCACCGACAAGCTGCCCGGCAACTACAGCCTGGTCGACACGCTGGAGGAAGCCGACGGCGTGCTGGTTCGCAGCATGAAGCTGCACGACACCCAGTTCCCCAAGGACCTGCTAGCCATCGCCCGTGCCGGCGCCGGCGTGAACAACATCCCGCTGGATCGCTGCGCTGACGAGGGCATCGTCGTCTTCAACACCCCGGGGGCCAACGCCAACGCCGTTAAAGAGCTCATCATCTGCAGCATGCTTCTGGGCAGCCGAGGCATCATCGCCGGCAACCAGTGGATCCGCGACAACGCCGCCGACCCCGACATTGCCAAGACGGTCGAGAAGGCCAAGAAGCAGTTCGCCGGCCGCGAGATCGCCGGCAAGAAGTTGGGCGTCATCGGACTGGGCGCAATCGGCGCCTTGGTTGCCAACGCTGCCGAAGAGCTGGGCATGGACGTGTACGGCTACGACCCCTACGTTTCCGTGAACGCCGCATGGCGCATCTCGGGCACCGTCCACCATGTCACCAACCTCGATGACATCTGCGCCAACTGCGACTACATCACCATTCACGTGCCTGCACTGGAAAGCACCATCGGCATGATCGACGCCCACCAGATCGAGATCATGAAGCCCGACGCCGTGCTGATGAACTTCTCGCGCGACACGCTGGTCGACCAAGACGCCCTGGCAGCCGCCCTGAACAACGACACGCTGGGCTGCTACATCACCGACTTCGTCACCCCGCAGGCCCTTGCCGCGAAGAACTGCATCATCATGCCGCACATCGGCGCATCGACCGCCGAAGCCGAGGAGAACTGCGCGGTTATGGCCGTTGACGAGATCGTCGACTACATCGAGAACGGCAACATCCGCAACTCGGTCAACTTCCCCGCCTGCGACATGGGCCCCGCTCCCGCCGAAGGCAGCCGTGTGGGCGTTCTGCACAAGAACCTTCCCGGCATGATCAACACCATCACCGCCTCCATCACCGAAGAGGGCGTGAACCTGGCCAACATCACCTCGAAGGCTCGCGGCGATTACGCCTACGCTTTGATCGACCTTGATGCCGCTCTCACCGATGCCGCCATCGAGCGCATCGCCGGCGCCGAAGGCATCCTGCGTGTTCGCGTGGTGAAATAAATCCGCTTGCATTACCGCCGGGCTCGCTTTGACAAAGGCGGGCTCGGCAAAAGTTTCTTGCCGCCAATCGAAATACATACTTGATTCGCGGCGATTCGGCGTTAAACTCATAACGATCCATATGGCGCCCGTCGACGTTCTCTCCGTCGGCGGGCCATTTTTATGCCCTGAATCCGAAGAGGCCGCGATCGATGGCGCGCATCGCCTGTCACTCAAAAAACGAAAGGGCAGTTGCTTGACAGCAGCCGCGACAGCCCGCGTCCTGCTCGCTTTCAAATTTATCCAAAGTGGCGAATAGTATAAAAAGTCGCTCTATTTTACGTTCCAAATTTATACGATTTGGCAATTCGTATAAATTTTGGTTCAGTATTTCGATAAGAATGCAGCCGAATGGCCAGCAGCACTCACGAGCTGTCGCCTTTCCCTAAACTGTTGAACCAAAAGGGGATGGATCCACGAAGTGAACTGCCTCCCATTTCTTGGACATCGAGAAATGGGAGGCTTTCTTATGCGCACAGACCTTAGGGTGAAGTACGACCTCGACACCAGAAGGACGGCAGTCGAGCTTTTCGACTCAGGCCGAGGATACGGGTCGACCGCCGACGCGCTCTCGGTCCCGAGGAACACCATGAGAAAATGGCATCTCGTATACCGCGCGTTCGGAAGCGAGGCGTTGTTGTCCATGGACGGGAAGCAGGCAAGGTACACGTACGAGCAGAAGGTGGCCGCGGCGGCCGCCGTTGTCGACGGCGGAATGGCGAAGCCCGCGGCGATGGCCGAGTTCGGCATCATGTCGCTGGCGCCGCTGGAGAGGTGGTGCCGGCTCTACCGCGAGGGCGGCGCTGAGGCGCTCGAGCCCAAGCCGAAGGGCAGGCCCAAGGGCTCGAGGCCGAAGCCGCGCGAGCGCACCCGCGAGCAGGAGCTCGAGGAGCGCTGCCGCAGGCTCGAGACGGAGGTCGCCTACCTAAAAAAATTGCGCGCCC